>CAYRIJ010000346.1:0-3930 GCA_964424285.1 uncultured bacterium | reverse complement strand
GGGAAACCGGGATCGGACGGCCTGGACGGAACGGAGGCCGGTGCGGGTACACTGGGGGTGGAGGCGATCGGTGAATGCCCGCAGTCCGTATCCCGGAAAGTGGAGGCCCGACCATGAAAGCGACCCTGGTGGAGAAGCCCGGCGGACCCGAAGTATTGCAGCTCGGCGAGGCCCCCGATCCGGTCCCCGGTCCCGGAGAAATCCTGGTCCGGGTCCACGCGGCGGGGGTGAACCGCGCCGACCTGCTCCAGCGCATGGGGCGCTACCCGCCTCCTCCCGGCGCCTCGCCGATCCTCGGCCTGGAGCTGGCGGGCGAAGTGGTGGGCCACGGCCCGCCGGTCCACGACGATGCCTCCGGCGCCCCCGGTCTCCCCGGGATCGGAGCCGGCATCATGGCCCTGGTCACCGGCGGGGCCTACGCCGAGCTGGCCTCGGTGCCGGTGGCGGCGGCCATGGAGGTGCCGCGGGGGATGAGCTTCACCGCCGCCGCCGCCATCCCCGAAGCGTTTCTCACCGCGTGGATGAACCTGGTCGAGCTGGGAGACCTGGCCGAGGGCGAGACCGTCCTGATCCACGCCGGGGCGAGCGGGGTGGGCTCGGCGGCCATCCAGCTCGCCCGCGAGCTGGGGGCGCGGGTGCTGGCCACCGCGGGAAGCGAGGAGAAGCTGGCGTTCTGCCGGGATCTGGGGGCGGAGGCCGCCATTCACCGCCACCACGAGGACTTCGCCGAGGCCGCCCTCGCCCACACCGAAGGCCGCGGGGTGGACCTGGTCCTGGACTTCGTGGGGGTGCCCTATTGGGACTGGAACCTGAAGGCCCTTCGCCGGGGGGGCCGGCTGACCCTGATCGGCTTCCTGGGGGGATCCCGGGGGGACGTGGATCTGGGACCGGTGATGCGGAAGAACCTCCGGATCACCGGGACCACCGTCCGAGGCACCCCGATGGACGTCAGGGCCCGGGTCACCGGCGATTTCGCCGGATTCGCCCTCCCGCGCTTCGCGGACGGACGCCTGAAACCTCTGGTGGACAAGGTGTTCCCGCTGGCCGAGGTCGCGGATGCCCACCGCTACATGGCGGAGAACCGGAACCAGGGGAAGATCGTCCTGAGCGTGGGGTGACCCGGTCCCGACGGGGATGGGCGAGGCGGGCGGGGCCGCGGTCGAAACCGGACTGTCGCGGTGGCTTGACACCCCGCGGGGGTCGTGGTTTGGTCAAGTGATAGTAGGACTTGGATTATTGCGTGGGTGACCGTCCAAGGTTTTGCCGTGCGGTTCGAACACCGGCGGTCGCCCGGAGATGTGCTCGAGTCCGCGGACCGCGCCCGATCCACAAGAAGGAGAATCGATCATGAGCAAGCGTATCCTCCGTTGGTTCCTGGTACCCGCCCTCGGCCTCGGCATCGCCTTCGTCGGCTGCACCAAGAGCGGGGAGCAGGCCGAGCAGAGCGGCACCGTGACCCAGCTTTCCCAGGAGACCACCCAGGAGCTGGATCAGTTCAAGCAGGACACGCAGACCCGCCTCGACTCCATGCAGAAGGAGCTCGATGCCCTCCACGCCCAGGCCCAGACCCTGACCGGCGACGCCCAGACCGCGGCCGATCAGAAGCTGAATGAGCTCGACACCGAGTACCAGAACCTGGTGAGCAGCATGAACGGCATGCACGACGCCATGATGGGCAAGGTGCAGGGGATGATGGGCGAGGGCGGCAAGATGATGAACCAGACGGACGCCTCCAAGCAGGCCTGGGACGAGATGCGCACCCAGATGAACGAGGGGATGGAGAAGCTGAACCAGGGGATCGACTCCGCCAAGCAGGAGCTGATGCCCGGCCAGATGGACGGCGAGTCCTCGGGGCAGTAGCCCTCCGGGGTCCGGAGGTGGCGTGCGCCCCGTCCCCGCAGATGACGACCTTTCGCGAAGCGGGTCTCCCCATGGGGGGCCCGCTTCGTCGTGGCACGCGCGCCGGAGGCGTATCGCGCAGGTACGGGCGGCCGCGCGGACCGGGATTCCCGCGGGGTCTTCGGGGTATTACAGGATGTGGGGATGTGAGGAATCGAGAAGGAATCAGCGGGCCGCGGCATCCGGCGCCGAAGCCCGCGTCGCGAACGGTCCCGAGGGACCGGGGTCGGGACGCGGACTCCGCCGCCCCGTCGCGGGGTTAGGATCATGAACAATAGGAAGAAGGACGCCATGAGAGGGTTGCGTTGGATCCTGGTGGGCGCCATGTGCTTGAGCGTTCCGGTGGTTCTCACCGCGTGCGGGAAGCAGCAGGAGCAGGAGATCGAGCAGGGGGCGGGAGCGGCGGCGGAGCTTACCCCCGCCGAGCGCCGGGCCGAGTTCATGGAGCGGGCGGACGGGCGGATGGGGGCCCTGGAGGACCGGATGGCCGCCCTGCGCCAGGACGCCCAGAGCCTCCCCGACAGCGTTCGGGCGGTGATCGACGTCCGGCTGGACGAGCTGGGCACCCGTACCGACGACATGAGCGCGGCGGTCGACACCCTGCGGGCGGCCCCGGATGCCGTCTGGGACTCCACGAAGGTGGACGTGGACAGCACCATGACCGTTCTCGAACGGGACGTGAACCAGGCCGCCCAGGACATTGCCCAGGCCGAGCCCAAGAAGGGCTCATAGGGGGCTCCGGAGGCCGGATCGGGTCCGGCGTTCCGGCGCCTGCCTGACCTCGCCGGGCGGCCCACCCCGCGGGACGGGGGGACCGTCCGGGCCTGGGCCCTCATGAGTCAAGCCCTTCGCCTCCCGGCCGATAACTCCCCTGAGCACCCACCGACCCCCAGGTCAGTCTGCCCAGGGAGACCCGACATGTCCGACAAAGTCCCGATGCCCCCTTTGGGCGAGATCCTGGAGAGCATCTTCCGGGACGCCCCCGAGTTCTTCGTCGTCCTCGACCCCGACCTGGGAGTGAGCGCCGCCGGGGAGACCTTCCGGCGGGTGATCGGTCTGGAGGCGGGGCGCAAGGTCTCGTTCCTCGACACCATCGAGCGGTTTTCGCTCTCCAAGACCCGCGAGGTCTTCGAGGCGCTCCGCCATGGGAAGGGGGAGCACCGGCAGCTCGAGGTCTTTCACCGGCGCGCGAACGCGGAGCCGGTGACGGTGGCCTATTCCTGGGTCGCCTGCATGGACGACACCGGATCCTGCCGGGCGTACGTGGGGATCGGCCGGGAGCCCGCCGCCCGGGTGGAGAGCGGCGAAGAGGTGGAACGCCTGCGCTCGGAGCTTGAAGGCACCCGCCGCGACCTGGAACGGCGAAGCGGTGAGATCGCCCGGCTCCGCCGGGACCTCGAAAGCCAGACCGCCAAGGACGAGATGACCGGGCTCCTGAGCCGCCGGTTCGCATTGGAGCGCCTGGAGGAGGAGGTCGCCCGCGCCATCCGCTACGACCAGGCTCTCACCCTGGTGCTCTTCGACATCGACCACGTGAACGGCGTGAACGAGGCCTTCGGGAACGAGAAGGGCGACGAGGTCATCCGCGCGGTCTCCGACGCGGTGCGCGACCAGATCCGAGGCACCGACATCGCCTCGCGCTTCGGCGGCGAGGAGTTCCTGGTCCTCTGCCCCCACACCGACCGCGCCAACGCGCAGTTCCTGGCCGAGCGGCTCCGCCGCCGGGTGGCCGAGCTGTCCTTCCGCTCGGAGGACGGCGAGGAGGAGTTCGGGGTGACCATCTCCGTGGGCCTGGTCTCGGTGGCCGGCGGAAACGAATTCGACGTCGAGGCCATCCTCGGCGCCGCCCATCAGGCCCTGGAGTCGGCCAAGAACGGCGGCATGAACCGGGTGCGGTTGATGGAAGTGGTTTAGCTTCCGGCGGGTTCCGGCGGATTCCCACGGATTCCGGCGGCGGCCGGGGCCCGGGGCCGCGGGGGCTTGAGCCCCGTCGGCAGAGATGCGGGGGGAACGATTCGCGGATATCGGGGA
>CAYRIJ010000345.1:0-3933 GCA_964424285.1 uncultured bacterium | reverse complement strand
GACGCCAGCACCGACTCGATCCGCCGGCCCGACTGGAGCCCGTAGCGGGTGCCGCGGTCATAGAGCAGGTTGAACTCCACGTAGCGGCCGCGGCGCATGAGCTGGTAGTCGCGCTCGCGCTCGCCGTAGTCCATGCCCTTCCGGAGGGCGAGGATCGGGAGGTATCCGGGGAGAAACGCGTCGCCGACGCTCCGCAGGAACTCGAAGGTGCGCTCGAAGCCCCATTAGTCGAGGTCGTCGAAGAAGAGCCCCCCCACGCCGCGCGCCTCCTCGCGATGGGGGAGGAAGAAGTACCGGTCGCACTCGGCCTTGAACCGGGGATACACCTCGGCTCCGAAGGGCTCGCAGGCGGCCCGCGCGTTCCGGTGCCAGTGCACCGCGTCCTCGACGAAGCCGTAGCAGGGGGTGAGGTCGAATCCCCCCCCGAACCACCAGACCGGCTCCGCTCCCGCCTTCTCCGCGTCGAAGCAGCGCAGGTTCATGTGGGTGATGGGGGCGTAGGGATTTCTCGGATGGATGATCATCGAGAGCGAGACCGCCTGGAAGCCCCGCCCGGCCAGCTCGGGCCGGCGGGCGGTGGCCGCCTCGGGGAGCGCGTCGCCGACCGAGTGGGAGAAGTTGACCGCGGCCTTCTCGATCGCCTCCCCCTCGCTCAGAACCCGCGGGCGGGCCAGGCCCCCGCCCGGATCCTCGAAGCGATGCTCCCGGAACCGCCCCCCGCCGTCCGCCCGCTCCAGGGCTCCGCAGATCGCGTCCTGGAGGGCGAGCAGGTAGTGACGAACCCGTTCGGCGGGCTCGCTCATCCTTCGCCCCACGTTTCTTGCTCGAGGGCGACGGCCGCGGGTTCACCGCCGGTGACCCCGGCCAGGATGCGATGGACGGCGCGAACGCCGTCGGTGAGCGCCCCCGGTCCCGGCTGGAGGATGGCCGAGGCATCGATCTCGTACACCCGCTCCTCCTTCATGAAGGGGGCCTCGGGCCAGCCGGCGCGCTTCGCCAGGTAGTCTGGACGGAACTTCCGCCCGCACCAGGAGGCCATGTACACGTCGGGGTTTCGGCGCAGCACGAACTCGGGGCCGTCCAGGGTCCGGTCCCGGGCCAGCCGGGCGTCCTTGAACTCGGGGAAGATGTCCACCCCGCCGGCGATCTCCACCAGCTCCATGACCCAGCGGATCCCGGAGATGAGCGGGTCGTGCCATTCCTCGAAGTAGACCCGCGGGTGCCAGGGGAATCGTTCCGCCGCCGCGGCGATGGCCACGAGCTCCGAGCGGAGCACCTCGGCCAGGGCTGCCCCGCGCTCGGGCGCGCCGATCAAGGCGCCCAGGCTCCGGATCATGCCGAGGATCTCGGCCACCGAGCGCTGGTTGAAGCAGTGGACCTCGAGGCCGTGCCGGATCAGCTCGGCGCAGATGTCGGCCTGGAGATCGGAGAACCCCAGCACCAGGTCCGGGCGGAGGTCCAGGATCTTCCCGGTCTCGGCCTTCAAGAACTGGGAGACCACCGGCTTCTCGCGCTTGGCCCGCGGGGGACGCACCGTGAAGGCCGAGATGCCGACGATCCGGTCCTCCGCCCCCAGCCGGTAGAGGACCTCGGTGGTTTCCTCGGTGAGGCAGACGATCCGGCTCGGCTCGTGGCTCCGGCGCCAGTCGCTCGAGGCTCCGCCGCCCGCGTCCCCCCCCGGACCGCCGCCGGCCGCACCTTTCGGGCCGCCGCTTCTGGATGAATCGGATTTCACTTTGCTATCGTGCTCCCCGGCTATCGCGTTCCCGCCGGCGGGAACCCGCCGTGCCCGGCGCGGGCGGGAAGGAAAGGGGCGGCGACGACCGCCCGGCGAAGCAGGCATCCTTTTCGGATGTCTCTATCCACAAGGGTACGAAGATCACATCCATGCGTCGAGTCCCTCTCGCCGTCGCCGGCTTGGTCCTGACCCTGGCCGCCCTCTGGGGCGCGGCTGGACGGGCGCCCCTCGCCCTCTCCCCCCTGGTGTGGTTCGCCGCCCTCTGGCTCCCCGGGGCCCCGTTCGCCCTCACCGGACGCGGCCCCGCCCGCTTCGACTCCCTCTGGCTTCCCCTCGCCCTCGGCCCGGTGGTGTTCGGAGCCGGGGTGTGCGCGGGACGCTTCGCCGGGCTTCCCCTCCCGGCGGCCGCCTTCCTCACCGTGGCCGCGAGCTACCTCGCGTGGCTCGCCGTGCTCGGGAGCCCGCGGAGCGACGCCCCCGCCGCACCGGGCTCCCCCGCCCCGGGACGCCCATGGCTGGGGCCGCTCCTGGCCGGGGCGGCGATCTTCACCCTGGGGATCCTCCCGCCGCTCCTCCACCCCCCGCTTCGGGTACGGGACGACGCGCTCCTCCACCTTCCCATCATCCAGCGCATCCTCGCCGGATCGTTTCCCCCGGAGAACCCGTTCCTGGCCGGGACGCCCCTCCCCTACTTCTGGTTCTACCACGCGGTGATGGCCGGGGTGGACCGCCTCTCCGGGATCCCGCTGCCCCTGAGCCTCACCCTTCTCAACGTCCAGGCGCTCGCGGTGCTGCTCCTGGCCCTGGACCGGCTGGCGCGACGTCTCGGGCTCGGGCCCACCGCCCGCGCCGCCACCCTCCTCCTCTTCGGCCTGGGCCTCTCTCCCTGGGGATGGGGCCGGCTCCTGGTGATCCGCGCCACCCACCCCGAACTCAACTGGGCGCTGGTGAAGACCTACGGCATCGCCGGGCTCCTCCCGCTCCTGAACCGGATCGATCCCCGGCTGGCGGCGTCCCTCACCAAGATCGCGGTCTCCAACGCCTTCCCCATGAGCCTGGCCCTATTCGCCCTGGCCGCCACCCCGCCGGCCCGGACCGGCGCTCCGGTCTGGATCCGCCGGGGGATTCTCGCCGCCGGTTGCGCGCTCTTCCACCTGGTGACCGGGTTCCTCCTCATCGCGGGGCTGGGGCTGGCGTGGCTCGTCTCCCGCCTGGCGCCGGACGACGAGTCCCGCCCCTCGGCCCGCCTCGCCGGGCTCCTCGCCCTGGCCGCGGCCCTGATCGTCACCGTCCCCTACGCGATCGAGGTGATCGGGGCCCGCACCGGAACCAGCGCCACCACCCTGGTCTTTCAGCCCGACCGGGCCCTGAAACTCCACCTGGCCCTGGCCGGGGTCTGGCTTCTCGCGCTTCCCACCCTCCTCGCATGGGCGCGCCGGGGCCTCGGACGGGCCTGGCTGGCGGTCGGGGCGCCCGCGCTGGCCCTCCCCTTCGCCGTCCACCTGATCGACGGGAACGAGTACAAGTCGATCTTCCTCCTCCTCGTCCTCCTCGCTCCGGCGGCGGGAGAGGGGCTTCGCCGGATCACCGGGGGCCGGGGGTGGGTCATGGGGATGGTGCTGGCGGCGTTCGTCCCCACCGCCTGGCTCGCCGCCCAGGGGTACGTGTCCGACACCCCGCCGGGGGTTCTCTCCGCCGCGGACCGCGGGCGGATCGAGGCCGCGGCGGCCGCTCTCCCCTCCGACGCGGTGCTCTGGCGGATCGATCCCGGCCGGGACTACTCCGCCTTCACCTTTCCCCTGGGCCACCCCATGTTCGTGAGCGACCCCTACGCGCTCCGGATCCTGGGGGTCTGGAACAGCGAGGAGGCGCGCTGGCGCCGGGGGGACCTGAAGGCCGCCGAGGAGGGAAAGCTCCCGGAGGCCCTGGCCGCGGCCCGGGACCGGCTGGACGGGCGCCCGCTGGCCGTCCTGGTGAGCGACGACGACGCCCGCCGCTACCCCTGGCTCCCGACCGGGGTGCGGCGACTGGGGTTCCGCGAGGCGGCCCGGGCCCCCGGTCTCAACCTGTTCGTCCCCCCCGCGCGGGGCCGCGAGCGGGGTCTCCCCGGCCCCCCCGGCCGGCCCGGCGCCGGATCGGGAGACCCTCCGGGAAGCCCGCCAAACCGCTAATCACCTGACAAACAGGGCTTTACA
>CAYRIJ010000344.1:0-3958 GCA_964424285.1 uncultured bacterium | reverse complement strand
CATCGCGCCTCCAGAGGAGCGCCTCGTCCGAACGGGCGCCGCCCCCTCGGCCGCGCCCGTAGCCCCGTGGGACAGTTTCCCCACCCCGCCACCGTGAGGGGATCCACCTCCACGCGCGATCCTACCCCGGCGCGGCGCTCGGGATCGGCGCCCCTTCGGGCCCTCCCGCTACCGCCGCCAGGTCCAGCTCGCCACCGAGAGCGAACCTTCCCCCACGTGCGCTTCCGCCTGGACGACCGCGTCGACGGCGTCCGGGTCGGGCACGAACCGCGACGTCGCGCCGGTGGCCTCGATCGTTCCGCCGCTGGCCCGCCACTTCCAGACCACCGTTTCGGCCAGGTCCGCGGGGAGGTTGGTGCCGGCGGCCAGGGTGAAGCCGTCGCCCGCCGGCTCGGCCTCGATCGTCACCCCGAAGTGGAGGCCCAGCGCGTCCTGGGGATGGGGGAGGCTCACGATGGTCGCCGTCCCGGCGGCATCGACATCGACCTTGATCTCCTCGCCCACCCAGCACCGGGTGCTGTCCTGGCCCTCTCCGTAGGCCACCACCTGGAACTGGGGAGACAGGGTGAACCGGCCGGTTTCCGACCCCGCGGCGGGAGGGCTCCAGCTGAAGGTGAACGAGAGCGGGGGCAGGAAGGTGAGCGGGCTCGCCGAGCCGACCTGGGCATAGACCTGCCCGAGTCCCTCGACCCGCTTGACCAGGGTGTCCACGATCGTTCCGCTGAAGGTCACCGACTCGCCGGCGGGCACGGTGTCGCGATCGGCGGTGATCACCATGGTGGTGTCGCGGTTCAACAGGTCGCAGAGAGGCGGGGGAGGCGGGTCGCAGATCGTGCCCGTGTTGTCGCAGGCCTGCGCCGTGGCCGCGGCCGCCGCGCCGACCGCCACCGCCACGTCCCGCTTGGTGAGCCCCCGCCGCCGCTTCGTCTTCGCCATCTCCGACTCCTTTCAGAGAACCGCCGGGGCCTCGCCGGCCGGCGATCGACTGCGTTTCAGGCGGGCCCGAAGCGCCGCCATTTCCCCTTCCAGATCCGCGTCCCGCCGGGCGGTCTCCCAGGCCAGCTCCGAGACCTCGGCGCGGAGGCGCTCCCCCCGCGGATTCGCCGCCGCGATCCCGCACGCCCGCTCCAGGAGTCCGCAGGTATCGGCATGGAGCCGCACCTCGAACCTCCCCACGTCGCGACTCAGTTCATCCATCTTCAGATCCGGCCGGGCCCGCGCCATCGCCGCCGGTTCGTAGCCCAGGCTCGACGCGCCGTTCAGGAGCCCGTGGATGTGATACGCCCGCCGATGGAAGACGACCCCCACGATCCGCGACGCCAGCTCCGCCCGCGGATCGGCGATGCGATAGACCGGAGCCAGCTCCGGCCCGAAGAGACGCCGCTGCCGCCGGAGCCAGCGATCGAGCGGCGTCCCCGTGTAGATCTCCACCCGGCCCACGTTGAAGGGCACGGTGGGATGCGCGCGGGCGAAGGCCACGTCCTCCCGCACCTCCTCCAGGCGGGTCTCGGGATGGAACGAGAGCATGTTGTAGCAGGCGAAGACCCCGAGGTCCTCGAACACCCGGAGCGCCGCGTGGCCGGCGGCGACGGTCTGGCCGCGACCGAGCACCTTCAGGCCGCGCGGGTTTCCCGACTCGATCCCCACGTAGGCGCGGACGAGCCCCGCCTCGCGGAGGGGCGCGATCACCGGTTGGGTCACGATGTCGGGGCGGATCTTGATCACCACCGCCGCCCGGTCCAGCCCGCGTCCCAGCACCGCATCCCGAAACGCCTCCGCCCGCTCCCGGCTCGCCTCCACCGTGGGACGAAGGAAGTTGTCGTCGTGGAAGATGAAGATCCGGACCCCGTGTTCCCGGTAGAGGGTCGCCATCTCGTCGGCCATGGCCTCGACGCTCCGCTCCCGCCGCCGGGATCCGGGACGCTGGCGGCCGAAGGTCTGGATCGAACAATAGGTGCATCCCTGGAGGCAGCCTCGGCTCCCGAGCATCGAGGCCACCGGGAGGCCGGCCTGGCGGGTGAAGGGTGGGGTCCTCAAAGGGAGGGAGAGGCGATCCAGGTCCTCCCGCGCCGGACGGGGCGGGGTCTCGACCGTGGTTCCGTTCCGGAACGTGATGCCTGGAATTTCCGACAGATCGCGTCCGTTTTCCAGGGCGGCGGCCAGCTCCACCAGGGTCTCCTCGCCCTCGCCGCGCACCACCGAATCCAGGGCGGGGGAGAGCTCGAGCAGCCGGCGCGCGGCCACGGTGGCGAACTGTCCCCCCACGGTCAGATGGCCGGTGTAGCCCTCCTCGCGGAGCCGCGCGGCGAGAGCCAGGAATCGCGGGGCGTGGGCCTGGAAGGCCAGGGAGAGGCCGAGGAGGACGGGCTTCAGGGCCAGCGCGCGCCCGGCCACCGCTTCGGGGGGATCGTCGGCGTCGAACCGGGTCAGATGGACGGGACGTCCCGCCGCGGCCACCGCCGCCCCCAGGTATCGCAGGGCGAGGTTCTCCTCGGATTCCGCGCCCACCAGCACCACGGGCCCGCCGGCCCGACGATGGCTCCCCATCCGTCCTCCTTCCGAAGCTGCTCCGGACCATAGCGCCGGGAAATCATCCTGTCGATTGTCGAACCCCGCCCGTTCCCATAGGTTCCCGGTCGGTTCCCGATTCCGGCCTCATCCCCGATCCGCGAGGCGGCTCCCTGCGCTATCCTCTCCCGCATGCGGATCGGCATCGACCTGGGGGGAACCAAGATCGAGGGCATCGTCCTCGACCCGGACGGCGAGGTGCGCGCGCGGCGGCGGGTCGCCACCCCGCGCGACGACTACGACGCGACCCTGGATCGGGTGGCGGCGCTCGTGAAGGAACTGCAAGGCACGGCGGGCGGCGATGCCTCGATCGGGATCGGCACCCCGGGCGCGATCTCGCCGGCCACCGGGCTCATCAAGAACGCCAACTCCACCTGGCTGAACGGGCGGCGGTTGAAGGAGGACCTGGAGCGGCGGCTCGGCCGGGAGATCCGGGTGGCCAACGACGCCAACTGCTTCGCCCTCTCCGAGGCCGCCGACGGCGCCGGCGCCGGGGCCTCGATCGTATTCGGGGTGATCGTCGGCACCGGGACCGGAGGTGGAATCATCGTGAACGGCGAGGTGCTGACCGGCGCCGACGCGATCGCCGGGGAGTGGGGACACAATCCGCTCCCGTGGCCTCGGGAGGACGAGCACCCGGGGCCGCTCTGCTGGTGCGGCCGGCGGGGATGCCTGGAGCAATACCTCTCCGGCCCCGGCATGACGCGGGATCATCTCGAGCGCACCGGAGAGCGGCTCGAACCGGCGGAGATCGCCGCGCGGGCCGCGGCCGGGGATCCGGCATCGCGGGACACCCTGGACCGCTACGTGGATCGGATGGCCCGCGGGCTGGCCACGGTGGTGAACCTGCTGGACCCCGAGGTGATCGTGCTCGGGGGAGGGATGTCGAACCTGACGGTGCTCTACGAGCGGGTGCCCGCGCTCTGGGGCGACTACGTGTTTTCGGACCGGATCGATACGGTTCTCCGTCGGCCCGCGCACGGGGACGCGAGCGGGGTTCGCGGAGCGGCCCGGCTCTGGCCGGCGCGGTGATCATCCCACCCGATTCCCTGCCGGGAACTACCAAAATCTGAGTCGCGAGGCCCCCCGTTTAGGGCAAACCCCGCAACCTTGCCTGCGGGATCTTGGCGATGGTCGCCCGTCTCTGCAATCGGGATTTTTGAGTCGATTGATCAACTAAAACGCAGATACACTACACACGGGCATATGGACGTCGATTTTGATTTAATCGGCCTATCCACTGGTGTACAAGAACAAACGAGGGTGAGGGGACCACCAAATCACATACATCTCGACACCCACACTGGTCCCTGCGACTCATGACTCTTCCGAGGGAACACCCCCCCCCGGAGTCACCAATACCGGCGCCGGCGCGCGCTCAAGTGGAGTC
>CAYRIJ010000343.1:0-3959 GCA_964424285.1 uncultured bacterium | reverse complement strand
GTCCACACCCCGGGACGCCCGGCTTCCACCCGCCCGATCCGGTGCGCCGGCGTGTTGCCGAGACGCGCACGCGCTCCAAGACGCGCGGCGGTCGCGGGGCTCACGGTGAAGAGAAGCTCGTAGTCCTCGCCCCCGTGGAGCGCGGCGGCGGCGGGGTCGAGGCCCAGCTTTCCGGCCAGGCGGCCGAACCCCGCCGGGAGCGGGAGCGCGTCCGGCTCCAGCACCAACCGCGCTCCCGCCTCGGCGAGGTGCTGGAGATCGAGGTTCAACCCGTCGCTCACGTCCATGAGGGACGTGGGTCGATGGGCGCGGAGGGCGCGCCCGGCGTCGAGCCTCGCCTCGGGGGTGAGAAACCGGCGGAGGGCGCGGGCCTCCCAGGGCCCCCGCCGCCGGAGCGCCGCCCGCCAATCCGGTTCCCGCCGGGGAGGCGGGGCCCAGAGGTCCTCGGGGTCCGTCGTCCCCGTCCGCGAACCGCGTCGGCCCCCCCTCTCCGAGGCCTCGGCGAGAAGGAGGAGGAACCCGAGATGGGCAAGGCCGGGCTGCCCCGTCACGTAGATTCGATCGCCGGGACGCGCCCCGCGGCGGAGCGCCGGCTTTCCGTACGGGAAGTCCCCGGTCAGGGTCACCGACACCGACAGGGTCTCACCGCGGGCCACGTTCCCCCCCACCAGGGCCACCCCGGCTCCGCGGGCGACCCGGAGCATTCCCCGGTAGAGCCTCCGCACCGCGTCCACCCGGGTCTCGGGGGGCAAGATCAGGGAGACCAGGGCATAGGTGGGACGCCCCCCCATGGCCGCGGCATCCGAAAGGTTCGCGGCCAGGGCCTTCATCCCCAGCTCCTCGGGGCGGAACCAGGCGCGCCGGAAGTGGGTTCCCTCCACCATGACGTCGGTGGTGAGGAGGCTTGCGCCCCGCCCCCGGGGGACCACGGCGGCATCGTCCCCCACTCCCAGCACGCCGGCGGGTGGAGGTCCGATCAGGCGGGCCAGCCGGCGAAGGAGCCCCTCCTCCCCGACCCGGGCCACCGTGAGTTCGGCGGCGGTCATGATAGGTTTGAGAGCGCGGTCAGCGGGAATTCAGCCGAACCAGGTACCCCGCGCCCTTCCGGCTGATGACGATCTTGTCCTCGCGGGCGAGCCAGCCCACCCCCATCTGGATCATGGCGGGGGTCTGCTTGAGTTCCTTCTTGAGATCGTTCAGCGAGGCCTCGCCGTGGCGATCGAGAAGGTGGAAGATGTCACCGGCGATGGAGCCGATCTGTCCGGTCATGGCGTGTCTCCTTCAATTGAATGGTTCAAGGGACCGTTCGAGCCCACACCCATCCCAGGGGATGAGTTCAAGATGAACACGATAGTACGGCGGTCCGGGCCTTTTCATCGAGCAAAAACGAGGGGTACCCCCCGGATGAACCCGATTCACCCGGAGAAGAGCCGGTTTACCCCGCGAATGAGCCCCGTTCACCCGGAGAAGAGCCGGTTTACCCCGCGAATGAGCCCCGTTCACCCCGGAAGCCGTCCCGGCCACCGGATCGTCGGGCGGGTTGCGGTCGCGGTTCTGTGGCTGGTCCTGGGGCTCCTTCCCGGCCTCTCCGAGGCCTCGAACCGGATTACCATCCTTCACTTCAACGACTTCCATTCCCAGATCGAGCCCCGGGACGCGGGCCACGGCGCGCTCCGGGGGGGCGCCGCCTACCTGGCCGGCGCGGTCGACATCGTGCGGCGGGACGCCCCCAACTCCCTCCTCCTCGATGCCGGGGACAACGTCCAGGGAACCCCGTACTTCAACTTCTTCCGGGGCGAGGTGGAGGTCCGTCTCCTGAACCTGATGCGGGTCGACGCCGCGGTCCTCGGAAACCACGAGTTCGACAACGGTTTCGCGGCGGCGGAAACGATGCTCGCCCCCGCCCGCCTCCCGGTTCTCTCCGCCAACGTCGTCGTCGCCGACAGCGCCGAAGCCGCCCGCCCGGAGCGCTCCTTCGACATGACGGCCGGCCTGGTGGAAACACCGTCCGCCGGGGACCGGGCCGCCGGGCTTCCCGCCGGGGTCCACCGGCTCGCCCTCCCCTATGCGACCTACACCGTGGGGGGGGTGCGAATCGGGGTGGTGGGGGTCACCACCGCCGATCTGCCCCGGCTGGTCCTTCCCACCGTCAACCGAGGCCTCGCCGCGCTTCCCCCCGCCGAAGCGGTCCGCCCCTGGGTGGAGCGGCTGCGCCCCCGGGTCGATCTCGTGGTGGTGCTCAGCCACTGCGGGCTCGAGCCGGACTCGCTCCTGGCCGTCACCGTTCCCGGGATCGACGTCATCGTCTCGGGGCACGATCACGTGGCCCTTCCCGAGCCGCGGCTCATCCCCAACCGCAACCGGAACGGGATCGGCGGAACCTTGCTGGTGGAAGCGGGCTCCCGCGGCGATTTCCTGGGCCGGTTGGACCTGGAGATGGAAGGGCGGCGGATCCTCGACTTCCGGGGACGGCTCCTGCCGGTGGGTCCGGACCTTCCGCCCGATCCCGCCGCGGCCGCCATGATCGAGGGGTATCGCGAGCGGCTGGGGGAGGAGATCGGGCAGGTGATCGCCACCGCCCCGCGCGGCCTCTCCGGGGAGGGGCGGTTCCGGCGGGCCACCCCCCTCGGCACGTTCATCGCCGAGGTGATGCGCGAGGCGGCGGGAGCGGACCTCGCTCTCGAGAACAGCGGGGGCATCCGGGCCTCGATCCTCCCCGGCCCGGTGACCCTGGGGGATGCCTACACCGTGATTCCCTTCGAGAACACCATCGTCCGCTGCACCCTGAGGGGCTCCCAGGTACGCCGCCTCCTCGAGGACGCGGTGGCGCGCCGAAGCCGGGACGAGTATCCCCAGCTCGCCGGAGTGAGCTTCACCGAGGACAACGGAAGACCGGTGGGGATCGAGGTGGGGGGCCTTCCGCTGCGTGAGGACGGAGCGTACCGGGTGGCCACGAACAACTACGTCTTCGCCGGAGGAGACGACTTCCCGGAATTCGGCAAGGCGGAAGACGCGGTGGATACCGGAGTGAACCTGAGGGAGGCGTTCATCGAGGCGGTCCGGAAACGGAAGACCCTCCTTCCCTAGCGAACCGCCCCCGCCCACCGCCCCGAATTCGCATTTTCTTTACAATTGAATGGTTACTTGGTAACCGGTCCGCTATAATGCACGAGTCGAGGTTTCGCGGGGAATCACCCTCCTGTGAGGCTCGCCTCGCAGTCCATTCATCCCCCGAAGCCACCGGCTCCGCCCCCCCCGGGGGCCTCCGGCCGGAACATCCGCGGTCCACCGATGCCTTGGGGGGGTTCGTCATGCCTGCGTTGCGTCCCGCACGCCCCGCGTCCCGTCGTCTCCCGCTTCTGCTCCTCATCGCCGTGGCGTCGGTTTTCCTCACCGCCGCTCCCGCCCCGGCCGGGGTCACCGATCAGACCATGGGGGCCGGCGGGGCCTGGCTGGATCTGGACGGGGACGGGTTCCTGGATCTGGTCTACCTGACTCCGGACGGCCACATCACCGTGCTTCGCTACGATCCGGCCCAGGATGCCTTCGAGGATCGCAGCACGGCCGCCATCCCCGCGCTCATCCGCTCCGGCAACGAACCCATGGAGGGTTTGAGCGCCGGGGACCTCAACAACGACGGTTTCGACGATCTCTTCCTCACCTGCAACGGCCCCAACTACCTCCTGATCAACAACGGCGACGGCACGTTTCGCGTCCTCAGCCGTGCCGCGGGAATCGTGGGGGGGATGACCCCCACCGGAGACGGACACTGGATCCAGGGAGAGGGTCTTTCCGCCAGCTCCGCGATGTTCGACTACGACAACGACGGTCTCCTCGACGTCTACGTGACCAACTACGGCGACTACTACCTGGGCGGCTACGCCAACCAGCTCTTCCACAACACGGGGGTGGATGAGCAGGGGAACCCGCATTTCGAGGACGTGGCCCCCGCGCTTCAT
>CAYRIJ010000342.1:1441-3963 GCA_964424285.1 uncultured bacterium | reverse complement strand
GAGTTCACCCGGGTGAACTTCGGGTGCGCGGTCGCGGGATGGGCCGGTTCGCCGGCGACGTCGCACCAAAGTCGTTATCGCGAACCTTGCTTCCCCGGGAAAGCACGCGACCAGGCCCACCGGTGGACGTTCGGGTTCACCCGGGTGATCATCCGGGCCCCGGCCCGGGAATCGTGCTCCGATCCCCGGCCGGGCTCCGCCCCCGCCCCGCCCTACAGCTTCAACAACCGCACCGTCCCGCTGAAGCTGTTGATCGAAATCTGCGCCCCGCCGTCGCCGGTGGTGAACTCGACGCTCTTGCCCGGCGCGTACTTGCTGGTTCGCCGGGCCGACGGCCCCAGCTCGTTCACGATGTCCCCGCTGAAGGTGTTCACGTCGAAGTCCGCGCTCACGTTCGCGGGGAGGCGAACCACCACCCCGCCGCTGTGGCTCTCGAAGTCGAAGGTCCCCTTCCCCTCGAGGCTCCCCTCGAAGTCCACCGAACCCGAGACGGTGGAAAGCTCCGCGCTGGTGAAGGCATCGCCCTTCACCTCCACCCCGCCGCTCACGCTCCGGGCCGAAACCTCGCCCCGGCCTCCGGCGACCTTCACCCCGCCGTTCACCGTCTCGGCCTTGATCTTGCCGGTGTCGGCCTGGATCTCGACCCCCCCGTTCACCGTCTTCGCGTCCACCTCGGCCGGCTTTCCGCTCACGTCGATGCTGCCGTTCACGGTCTGGACGTCCACCACCCCGGTCACCTCGGACACGTCGATGGCGAGGTTCACCCCTTCCACCCGCACCTGGCTCCCCCGGGGGACCTTCACGTTCAGCACGGTGGATTCCCGGGAACTGGTCCGGGACTCCCGGGGCCAGATCACCTTGACCACGGTGCGCGACTTGGTTCCGGTCACCTCCAGCCGGTCCGGCCCGTCCCCCAGGCTTCCGGTCACCGCGACCTGGTTCTTGTCCCAGCCGGTCACCGTGACCGTGCCGTTCAGGTTGTTGATGTCCACGGTGCCGTCGGGCGCGGCCTCGCGGCTCTCGTCGATCGGCTGACCGGCGAGGAGCGTCGCGGGAACCAGCGCCAGCAGAACCGCCATCATCATCACGGCCATCGTCTTTCGCATCACGTCACCCCTTGTTCAAAGGTCGCACTCAGGTCCAGCCCCGGGTCACGAGGTCCGTCGCCCCGTGCAACAGGTCGAGCTTCCGCCGGTAGAGATCGGTCAGCTCGTAGATGAGCGCCGGGTCCTCGGGGTGGGCCACCCAGGCCTCCCGGGTCTCGGCGATCGCGCGTTCCAGAACGTCCAGGTTCGCGGCCAGGGCGGCTCCGGTCGCCGCGTCCATCCCCTCCGGCCGAAGCGCCAGGGCGGCCTGGAGCTCCTTCCCCGCCGCCGCGGTCTGCGTCTCCAGGGCCCCCACCGCCGGGACCAGGCCCGCCGGCATGATCTCCGCCCGGGGCGGAGCCTCGGGAACGGGGGCGAGGAGCCGGTAGGCTCCGACGAGGGCCACCGCCAGGACCGCCGCCCAGGCCAGCCCCTGGGTCCACCCCTCGAACCACGACCGGCGCCGCGGGGCCGCGGCCGGCGCCCCCGCGATCCGCGCGGCGATCCCCGGCCAGAGATCCCGCTCCGGCTCCACCGAATCGCTCAGCGCCCGCGCCTCCGACCGCAGCCGCCGGAGCGCCGCCGCCTCGTCCCGGCACGCGGCGCACCCGGTCAGATGCGCGTCCACTTCCGCCCGCTCCCCCGCGGTCAACCCGCCGTCCACGAGCGCATCCAGCCGGGTCCGGGCCGTCTCGTGGTTCATGGCTCCAGCATCTCCCTCAAGAGCCGCCGGGCCCGGTGAAGCTGCGCCTTGCAGGTCCCCTCGGCCAGGCCGGCCATCCCGGCGATTTCCTCGTGGCGATACCCCTCGACCTCGTGGAGCACGAACACCATCCGCGCTCCCGGAGGGAGGGCGGCGATCGCCCGCTCCAGGTCCCACCCCGCCGCCGGCTCCCGCGGCGGCCGCGGGTTCTCCCACGCCGCCGGATCCTCGGCCGCGATCTCCCGGGCCGAACGCCGGATCTCCGCCCGCTTGGCATCGATCACCAGGTTCACCGCCAGCCGGTAGAGCCAGGACCCGAAGGCGCTCCGTCCCTCGAAGGACCGGAGCCGCTCCCAGGCCCGGACGAACACGTCCTGGGTGAGTTCCTCGGCCCGGGTCGGATCTCCCGCCAACCGGCGGCAGACCGCGTGCACCCGGCCCACGTGCGCCCGGTACAAGGCCTCGAAGGCCCCGACGTCCCCCTCCCGGGCCTGCCGGATGAGGCGCCGCTCGCCCACGTCGATGATCGGCGCGGTCGAAGCCACCGCATCGTCCTTCGGGAACTCGGGATCGGGACCCGTCGGTTTCTTCACGTTCGCCTCTAGGACGCCCGCGGGAGGCGTGGGGTTTATCCCGGTCCGTTCATGGGGCGGGGAACGGGCCGGGTTTGAAGGGGCGGGCCGAGGGTGCCCCGCCGGGAGCGGGGCGTCAAGATGATGGGAGCCGGGGTCGGG
>CAYRIJ010000342.1:0-1341 GCA_964424285.1 uncultured bacterium | reverse complement strand
CCCCCCGGGAAGCCCGCTCTCCGGTCAACCCGGGCTAGCGTTTCCGCGGCTTCCCGAAGGTGTACGGGACCAGGATCTCCCCCTGGACGGAGACGCCCCCCCGGCTGGCGGGAAGGAACAGGGTGTGCTCCAGCGCGGTGAGCGCGGCCTGGTCGAGAAGCGGATCGACCCCCTTCTCCAGCGCGGCCTCCACCAGCTTCCCTTCCGGGGAGATGGTGGCCCGGTAGACCACCGTCCCCGCGATTCCCTTCTGCCGGGCGTGTTCGGGGTACTCCGGCGTCTCCCCCCTCACGATCTGCGGGGGCCGGAACTCCCCGAGGCCGGCGGTGTCCCCCCCCGCCCCACTTCCGGCGGCCGCGGCGGGCGGCTTCTCCAGGCGGAACTGGAAGGGGAGAATCCGCCACCCGTCGGTGGGCTTTCCGTCCTCCCCCTCGGCGGCGGGATAGCGGAACTGCATGGCCGCGGAGAGGGCGGAGAGGTTCAGGAGATGCACGGTGTTCGACGCGAGAAGCACGGCGTCGGCCACCTCCCCCTTCGCGTCGATGTAACAGAGGGCGACCACCAGCCCCCCGATCCCCATCTGGCGGACCGCGGTGGGATAGCGCGGACCCACCCGCTGGCGGGCCGGCCCTTCGAGGAGCCGCCGCTCCCCCACCCGGAGGATGGCGTTCCGGAGCGCCTCGGGGCTCATTCCCTCCTTGGCCAGGATCCCGCCCTGACCGGGGAACATCCGCTCGGCGAAGAACCGGGACTCCCCCTCGTTCATGGGCGGCGCTTCCTGCATGGCCCGGGTCCAGTCCCACCAGGAGTTGAGGCCGATGGCGAGCACCCGGCGCGGAATCCGCTTCGTCCACCCCGCGATCTCCCCGGGGCCGGCCCGCCGGAAGGATGCGCGGCGGTTGGCGTAGCGGATGCGGAGCGAGTCGGGGTTTCCGGGGAGGAAGGCCCCCACCGGGGCCTCGGAGGGGACGAGCACGAACCCGAGTTGGGTCTCGCCGGGGCGGAGCCTTCCCCCCAGCGCCTGCCCGAACAGGTCCGAGGCCTGCTCGAACTGGACCGGGTAGACCTCCCGGCTTCCGAATTCGAAGGCGAGATCGCTGGAGATGAAGAACGCCTCCGCGCCGCGGGAGCTGTCGGCGGCGACCAGGAACAGGTGCCCGGCCGCGGCGGGAAAGCCGATGTAGTCCGGCGCGTAGAAGACCCGGATCCGGAACGCCCCGTCGAAGCCCAGTTCGTCGACGTCGAGATCGGCGACCCAGGCCTCGGATGGGGGCGGGGCGTCGGGGGCGGGGCTCGTCGCGGTCTCCCCCGCCGGAGACGGAGCCTGCGCCGCCCCCGCGG
>CAYRIJ010000341.1:0-3970 GCA_964424285.1 uncultured bacterium | reverse complement strand
CCCCAGCACCTGAACGGCAACCACGGCGGGAGCGAGCTGGCGATTCCCTGGGACGTGATCTACGGCCTGGGACCGGGGGTGGTCCCGGCCGGGGCGAAGATCGCGGTGGTGGCCTCGGTCTGCTGGGACCCCGAGCCGGACGGGGAGCTGGGCGGCGACGTCTGCCCCAACAACGTCTCGGCCACGCTCCCCCAGGTGGACAACTTCTGCGCGGTGACCGTGGACGCCGATGGGAACGGTCTCCCCGACCCCAAGAACATCACCACCGGCGCGCCGCCGGACGCCGGTCCGTCGGGAGTCCGGGTGCGCGCGGCCTTCCCCAACCCGGCCATGGGGCCGACCGCGGTGCCTCTCGTCCTGGCCGGCCCGGCTCAGGGCGGGAAGGATCGCTACAACGTGCGGGCGGAGGTGTTCGATCTCTCCGGCCGCCGGGTCCGGGTGCTCTACTCGGGCAGCATGCCCGCCGGGGAGCACGCGCTCCGCTGGGACGGGCGGACGGAAAACGGGGCCGACGCCGGGGCCGGGATCTTCTTCACCCGGGTCGTGGTGGACGGGAAGAACGCGGGATCGTCCAAGATCACCCGGGTGCCCTGATCGCGACCGGCCGGGGAGGCGTCGGCCTCCTTCGGCCGGATCCCGCCGCCGGCCGGCGAATCAGCCGGGACCCCGGATCCTCCCCGGGTCTCCTTCACAAGGGGCTTGGAATCCGCATCGTTTTTGTTCAGTATGTTCTGAACAGACTGAACAAAAGGAGCCGTCCGATGCCGACCCGAGTCGCTCCCGCCGCGTCCCGATTCATCGAGGACCTCGGCCTCACCACCGAAGCGGAAGGCCTCCCCCGCACCGCGGGACGGTTGATGGCCTACCTCGTCCTGGCCGGGGAACCGGTGACCTTCGACGAGATCGTCCGCGACCTCGGCGTGAGCCGGGGCGGGGTGAGCGCCAACACCCGGTTCCTGGAGTCCCGCGGGGTTCTGGAGCGGGTGACCCGTCCCGGCGAGCGGAAGGCCCGCTACCGCCTGACCGCCGATCCCTTCGATCATCTGGTGACCGGGCGCCTGGCCCGGCGGCGACGGACGCGCGAGGTGGTGACGGAGGCCCTGGACGCGCTCCCCGAGGGCCCGTCCCCGGCGCGGGAACGCCTGGAAGCGATGCAGCGCTTCTACGACATCCTGATCGACCGCCTGGAATCGGTGGTCGCGGACTGGCGGGGAGGGCGCGGGGCCCCGGTTCGACCCGAACCCTAGCGGGAGCGGAATTTCATGGCGAATACCGATACCGGGCGCCTGGCCGCCCTCAGATCCAATCGCTGGCTCGTCCGAGGCCTCATCGGCGGCGTCATCCTCGTCGCCCTGGTCGTGGGCTTCCTCCCCCGGATCCTCTTCGGCCTCTCCCACGAGACCACCGACGACGCCTACGTCGCGGGAACGATCGTCCCGGTGAGCGCCGAGGTCTCGGGGACCGCGCTCCGGGTCCTGGTGTCGAGCCACCAGCGCGTCGTCAGCGGCCAGCCTCTGGTCGAGATCGCCCCCGAGGACTACCGGAGCGTGGTGGCGGCGAAGGCGGCCGCCCTGAGCCAGGCCCGGGCGGAGGCGGTCGCCGACTCGGCGCGGATCGAAGAGGGCCGGAAGACCATCGCCGCCGATCGGGCCCAGCTCCGTTCCGCCCGGGCCCAGACCGCCCTGGCGGCCAAGGAGAAGGATCGCTACGCCGACCTCCTGGCCGGGGGGGCGGTGTCCCAGAGCCGGTACGACGACGCCGAGACGACGTGGAAGCTGGACCAGGCCCGGGAGGAGGCGGCGCAGGCCGAGCTGGAGGCGGCGGAGGCGGAGCTCGAGAGCCGGCGGGCCGATCTCGAGGTCCGGCGTGGCGCGGCGGCTTCGGCCGAGGTCGCCCTCGAAACCGCCCGGCGGAACCTGGGGCGGACCACGGTTCTGGCTCCCTTCTCCGGCACGGTGGCGGTGCGAAACGTGGACCCGGGGAAGTACGTTTCCGTGGGCCAACCGCTCCTCGCCCTGGTCGATGCCGACACCGTCTGGGTGACCGCCAACTTCAAGGAAACCCAGGTCCGGAAGATCCAGGTGGGAATGCCGGCCACCCTCGATGTGGACGCCTACCCCGGAACCACCTTCCGGGGGCGGGTCGAGAGCTTCGAGCCGGCAACGGGGGCGGTCCTGAGCCTCCTCCCGCCCGACAACGCCACCGGAAACTTCATCAAGACCACCCAGCGGGTGCCGGTACGGATCGCGTTCACCAGATCGGCGGATCCGGCGCACCCTCTCTGGCCCGGGCTTTCGGTGACCGTCCACGTGGACGTGTCCGCCTCTTCCGAGGCCTCGGCCGCCGGTCATGGGAGCTGAATCCGCCGCTCTGAGGGCCGGTTCGCCCGCCGTCCCCGACGTCAACAAGTGGGTGGTGGCGGGCACGATGCTCACCGGGACGATCATGGCGGTCCTGGACTCGAGCATCGTGAACGTGGCGCTCCCCCACATGCAGGGGAGCCTCGGAGCCACCGTCTCCCAGATCACCTGGGTGGCCACCGGCTACATCCTGGCCAACGTCGTGATCATGCCCCTCATCGGGTTCCTCTCCCTCCGCATCGGACGGAAGCGGCTCTACATGATGAGCGTGGGGGTGTTCACCGTCGCTTCCATGCTCGCAGGCATGGCCTGGAGCCTGCCGTCCATGGTGATCTTCCGGATCATCCAGGGCGCGGGGGGCGGGGCGATCATCCCCATCTCCCAGGCCGTCCTGAGGGAGAGCTTCCCGGCCGAGGAGCAGGGGATGGCCATGGGGCTCTACGGCCTCGGGGTGGTCCTGGCCCCGGCATTCGGCCCCACCCTGGGGGGCTGGCTCACCGACACCTACTCCTGGCCCTGGGTGTTCTACGTGAACGTGCCCATCGGGGTGGTGAACCTCATGCTGGTCTCCCGCTACATCCACGACCCGCCCTACATGGCGCGCCGCCACGGGGTCATCGACGTCCTCGGGGTCTCCCTCCTCATGGTGGGCCTGGGCTCGCTTCAGCTCATGCTCGAGAAGGGCCAGGAGAAGAGCTGGTTCGCCTCCTCCACCATCGTCTACCTCACCCTGATCGCGGCGGCGGGGCTCCTGTTCTTCATCTGGAGGGAGCTCAAGATCTCCAACCCCGCGGTCAACATCCGGCTGCTCAAGAACGTCCCCTTCACCTCGGCCACCGCGATCGGCGGGGTGCTGGGGATGGGGCTCTACGGAAGCCTCTTCATCCTTCCCCTCTTCCTCGAGCAGATCCTGGGGTATCCCGCCTACAACTCCGGGCTCGCGCTCATGCCGCGGAGCCTGGCCATGGCGGTGGTGATGCCGATCTCCGGCCGGCTCTACAACCGCGTGGGGCCGCGCTTCCTGGTGGGATCGGGGCTGGTGGTGAGCGCCTGGTCCTTCTGGCAACTGGGCATGCTCGCCCCCACCACCTCGCCCTGGAGCCTCGTCCTGCCCCAGGTGTGGCAGGGAGTCGGCTTCGGGCTCATCTTCGTGGCGTTGAGCACCGCCGCGCTCGCCCCCATCGCCAAGCCGAACATGACCGAGGCCGCGGGGCTCTACAACGTGGTCCGCCAGGTCTTCGGGAGCGTGGGCATCGCCCTGGCGGCCACCGTGATCACCGGTCGCACCACCGCCTACCACCAGGTGCTGTCCCGGAACCTGACCCCCTACAACGACACCGCCATGGCCTGGATCCGGACCGTCACCGGCGCCCTGGCCTCCCGCGGCATGGATCCCTCCTCGGCCCGGCTGGGGGCGCTCCGGCTCCTGGACCTGGGCGTGACCCGGCAGGCCTCGATCCTGGCCTACAACCACGCGTTCTACCTGATCGCGCTTCTCTTCCTGGCCTGCCTCCCCATGTCCCTCCTGCTGGAGGGAACGACGACGCTGGACACGGTCCCTGCCACGGAGTGACCGGCCCCCCGCCCGCCCCTCGAATTCCTTGAATCCA
>CAYRIJ010000340.1:0-3979 GCA_964424285.1 uncultured bacterium | reverse complement strand
CGATCCGAGCGAGCGCTGAGCGCCGAGACGAAGGGGCACCGCCCCGGAGGCCGCGCCCGCAGTTCACCCGGGTGTACTCGACCCGCCGCGCGACGGCGAGCGGGAGGCCGCGGGCTACGACTCCCGGCGCACGAAGATCCCGCCCGCCACCTCGCCCTCGAGCGCGAGCGTCGTCCCCCCGATCTCGATCACGAAGGACGGCCGCTTCTGCCGAAGCTCGACCACCGTCCCCGGCACCAGGCCGAAGCTGGCGAGGCGCTCCAGCCGCTTCATCACCCCCGGGGCGATGAACATCACCCGGGCCGAACGCCCCGGCTCCAGTTCGTTGAGCGGCACCACCAACGGTTTGATCCCGTTCTTCCGCTCCCCGCAGCACGCCCCGGAGGGGATCTCCCGGCCGTGGGGACAGGTGGGCGGGTGGCCGAGGAAGCCGCACACCGCGTCGGTCACCGCGGGGCTCAGGATGTGCTCCATCAGGCAGGCGGTCTTCTCCGCCTCCCCCGCCGGCACCCCGAGCACGTCGGCCAGGAGCCGCTCGGCCAGGCGATGGCTCCGGACCACCGCCCGGGCGCGCTCCTCCCCGGCCTCGGTCAGGACCGGCCGGTCGCCGCTCCAGAGCACGTAGCCGTCGCTCACCATCCGATCCACCGCCCGCCGGTCCAGGGTGGGCTCGCCGTCGGGGGCCACCCCCGTCGCCGCCTCCTCCCGCCGGAGCCAGAGGCTCTCCAGGATCTCGTCGGTGGGCTGCTTCAGGAATTCGGGATGGGTGGACAGGGTTCTCTCGCTCATCGATCGGTTCCCTTCACCGGCGCCGAGGCCTCGGCGGGCTTCTTCCGCGAACCCCATTTGAGGAGACGCTTCACGAAGTCCACGGTGACCGACTTCGGGGCCACCGTCTCGTACCCGCAGTTCTCACAGCACATCATCTCGCAACCGCCGTTCATGGGACAGGTGGAGCAGCCGGAGACGTGCTCCTTCAGCTCGCCGCCGCAGACGGGACAGGTGAACGTCATCAGAACGTGACTCCAAGGGCGCGGAGGCCCCAGTTGAGGGCGCCTCCGACCAGAAAGGCCATCGGCACGATGAACGCCACCATGGCCATGGCGGTCCGGATCCCCTGCTCCTTGATCATGATGAAGAAGTTGGCGATGCAGGGAACGAAGAGGGTGATGGTGACCATGGACACGATGAGCTGCACCGGGTCCAGGAGTCCCTGCCGGGAGAGATCGTAGAGCCCGGCCGCGCCGTAGTCCCGGCGGAGGAACCCGATCAGAAACGCCTGGGCCGCCTGGGGAGGAAGCCCGAGAACCCCGTGCACCACCGGGGCCGACACCCGCTCCACCACCCCCAGCACATGGAAGGCGTCGGCGGCGAAGAGGATCAGGGTGCCCAGGAGGAAGAGCGGCACCGCCTCCCGCATGTACCACTCGATCCGGGCCAGGGTCTTGACCACGATGTTGGAGAGCTGCGGCCGGCGGATGGGGGGAAGCTCCAGGATGAAGTCGGAGCTCTGGCCGGGGACGAGCCGGGCCGCGAGCCACCCCACCGCGAACAGGGTCAGCACGATGGACCCGCCCCAGACCAGGGTGGCCCCCAGGGAGAGCGCCCGGATCATCCCCAGGATCACCCCGAGCTGGGCCGAGCACGGCACCCCCAGGGCGAGGAGCAGGGTCACCAGGATGCGCTCCTTCCTGGTCTCCAGGATCCGGGTGGTCAGGGTGGCCATGGTGTCGCAGCCCAGGCCGAGCACCATGGGGAGGACCGCCTTCCCGTTCAGCCCCATGGTCCGGAAGATCCGGTTCACCATCACCGCGAGCCGCGGCAGGTACCCGGAGTCCTCCAGGAGACCGAAGGCGATGAAGAAGGTGGCCACGATGGGAAGGATCAGCGCGATGGCGTAGGAGAGCGCCATGGTGACCTGGCCGTAGGGTCCCACCAGGAGGTCGTGGAGGAACTTCAGGCCGGTCTGCCACCAGACGAGGTGCGTCGCGGTCACCGTGTAGTCGGGGAGGACCACCCCGTTCGCCACCAGGTGCTGGTGCGGGAAACGAAGCAGGAAATCGGTGGCGTGGATGGCCCAGGGGCTCAGGTAGTGCCCGAACACCGTGGCCTCCAGGAAGTTGACCAGGGTCCCCGCGCCCAGGACCCCCACGAACTGGTACATGCCGTAGAGAACGGCCAGAAGCACCGGGATTCCCCAGACCGGGTGCATGGCGAGGTAGCCCAGGGTGTCGAGGATCGAGCCCTGCCGCCGGCGGGGACGCACCTCGACCCGCTCCACCACCCGGTCCACCGCCTGGAGCCGGGCGGCGTTCACCACCAGCCCCAGCGGCTGGGGGCTCCGGGAAGCGGCCCGGAGGCGGACGGCCTCCAGGGCCTGGACCGAGGCCTCGGAGGTGCGGTCACGGAGCCAGGGAGTGAGCGACTCGTCGCCGGAGAGCACCATGACCGCCAGGCTCCGCTTGGAGATGTGGCACTCGGGAAGATGGGGGGCCATCTCGACGATGGCCGCTTCCACCGGCCTGGGGTAGACCACCTCGAGCCGGGCCCGGCGCTGGGCGTGCAGGGAGCGGCGAAGATCGTCGAAGCCCTTCCGGCGGACGGCCACCGTCCGCACCACGTCGATCCCCAGGGCCTCGGCCAGCGCCCTTTCGTCCACCTCCACCCCGAGGTTCCCCGCCTCGTCGGTCATGTTGAGGTCCAGGGCGAAGGGGATCCCCATCTCGGCGAGCTGGGAGGAGATGAGGAGCGAGCGACGGAGGTTCTTGGCGTCGGCCACCTGGATCACCGCCTCGGCCGGCGCCTCCAGGAGGACGTCGCGGGTCACCCGCTCGTCCTCCGACATGGGGATGAGGCTGTTCACCCCCGGCGTGTCGATCACCTCCAGCGAGCTCGCGTGACGGCCGCGGCCGTGGCCGTCGCGCCGGCCGTGCCCGCGAGGCGCCGGGTCCTCCGCATGTGCTCCGCGCCTCCGCCCGCGCCGCCGGGGCGCGGCGTCCCCGTCCGCTTCGGACCGGCCGTCCAGATCGATGCCGTGGCGGGCGCGTCCCTTGGTCAGGGTCACGGTGGTCCCGGGGTAGTTCGACACGGTCACGTAGCGGCCGGTCAGGAAGCCGAAGATGACGCTCTTCCCCACGTTGGGGTTCCCGACCAGGACCAGGCGGCCGGACGGGGGCGGACCGGCCGTGGATTCGGCGGCCGCGCCGTGGCAGGTGGCTGCGGTTTCGGTGATGCTGGCCATGATCGCGTGGACGGGGCGGCCGGAGGCGCCCTACCCCTTGCTCCCTTCCCCGGCTTGCGCCTGGCACGTCGAACACACCCCGAAGATCTGCATGACGTGGTTGGTGGATTTGAAACCGTGCTGGCCGCAGACCTCGTCCTGAAGCCGCTCGATGTCCTCGTTCACGAACTCGATGACCGTGCCGCATCCGTCGCAGACCATGTGGTCGTGGTGCTGCCGCCCGTAGATGTGTTCGTAGAGGGCGTGCCCGCGCCCGAAGCGGTGCATCTTCACCAGCCCCGCCGTCCGCAGGTGGTCGAGGGTGCGGTACAGGGTGGCGCGGCTCACCCGCTTGTGCCGGCGGCGGAGGAACTGCAGGAGTTCCTCGGTGTCGAAGTGCCCGCGGCGGTTCAGGATCACCTCGAGCACCGACCGGCGCTCCGGCGTCATCCGCAGGTTGTTGGCGCGGAGATAGGCCTCGAACCGGGCGTAGGGCCCGCCGTCCTTGTCGTCAGCGTGGCGCACCGTGCTCACGTCGTTGGGGTTGACCATGTTCGCTCCGGGCTGGGGTCCTCGATCGCTTGCATGCAACTGAGACTCAGTCTCAATCTCAGACAGAGAGTCTAGGGAGAAGAGGATCGGCGGGTCAACCGCCAAATTGAGGATTCGATTATCCGGAGGTTCCGGCTCGAAGTCCCTGAAGCCGCTTCAATGCCCCAAATGCCGCCTGCACAAGGGGTTCGGCGAGTCCGAAGGTGG
>CAYRIJ010000339.1:0-3982 GCA_964424285.1 uncultured bacterium | reverse complement strand
AGACGATCGAGGCCGGGTCCTCCCCGATCCGCATCATGGCCAGGGTGGGGGTCACGCCCCCTTCGCGGAGCGCGCGCGCCCTGGCCGCCGCCTCGAGGCGGATCTCCGCCGCCGCTTCCTTCCCGTCGATCCTGCGTGCCGTCATGCCGGTTTCCCTTCGTCGATGCGTCGATCCACCCGCTCGATGGAGCGGGCCCGTCCGGTTTCATCGTCCAGCTTCACCAGCACCGAGCTGAAGCGAAGGTCGCCGGACGCGGGTTGGAAACGATGGTAGAGCCCGGTCCGGAAGTTGGCCAGCACCGGCTCCTTCTGCATCCCGATCACCGAGTCGTAGGGGCCGGTCATGCCGGTGTCGGTGACGAACGCGGTTCCCTGGGGGAGAACGCGGACATCGGCGGTGGGAACGTGGGTGTGGGTGCCGAGGACCGCGGACGCGCGGCCGTCGAGGTGCCATCCCATGGCCATCTTCTCCGAGGTGGCCTCGGCGTGCATGTCCACCAGGAGGTAGCGAACCCCGCGCTCCTGCGCCCGCTTCACCAACGCGTCGGCGGCCCGGAACGGATCGTCGAGCGGACGCATGAAGACGCGGCCGAGAAGGCAGCCCACCATCAGGGGACCCCGGGGGAGGTTCAACGTGGCCATCACGTGACCGGGGGTTCCGGGGGGGTAGTTGGCCGGCCGCACCACCCGTTCCTCGTTCTCCACGAACTGGATCCCCTCCCGCTTGTCGAAGAGGTGGTTCCCTCCGGTGATGAGATCGACCCCGACCGCGAAGAGTTCCTCCGCGGTATCGCGGGTGATGCCGGCGCCGCCGGCCAGGTTCTCCCCGTTGGCCACCACCGCGTCCACCGCGAGATCCCGGCGAATGCCGGGGAGGACCGTCTCGACCGCCCGGCGCCCGGGGCGCCCCATCACGTCGCCGATGAAAAGCAAGTTCATGACAAAAGAAAATTCCCCGCCGGGTGCCGTGTGATTCGGGTTTTTGAACCTAAACTCATGAAGGGGGCGCCGTATCCCGGAGTTCGCGTCTTCCGCTCTCGCGGACTTCACTCCGTCCGGTGTTCCGGCTCCCGAAGTTTAGGTGTTGGCTCAAAAATACCTGGAATCATCACGGACAGGGCAGGGAATCTTCAAACCCTTCTGTTCGTGTGTTCGAGGCTCGGAGAACCGACGTCCGCCGCTCCTCCCTTCGATGTTAGTCCCCACCGATTGCTTCGTCCAGAAGTTCCTGGAGACGTTCGAGCCGGCGGGTGAGCGCGAGGCGTTCGCTGTGTCGTTGCTCGCGCTCCTCGAGCAGATCGCCGGCGATGGACAGCGAGGCCAGGACGGACACCTTGGTGGGCGGGAGCGCCGCCCGCGGGTCGAGTTCCTTCATCTTCCCGTCCACGATCGCCGCGATGCGCGCGATGGTCTCGGGGGCCAGATCGGTGCGGAGCTGATAGCTCGCTCCGCGGAGCTGTACCGTGGTCTCGCTCACCGGCTTCTGCATGGATTCACCTCACGCGGGCTCGGGGACCGCCCCGCCCGTCCGGGTTCAGCCGAGATCCAAAACCTCCAGCTTCTCCAGGATCGCCTGCACCCGGCGCGCGGTGATCGCGCGTTCCCGGATGAGGCCGTCCTTCTCCTTCTCCAGGCGGGCGACGTCCTCGTTGGCGTTCAAGCTCTTGTCGAGCGCGGCTTCCAATTCGCGGACGCGTCCGTCCCGCTCATGGAGGCGCCGGCGGAGGTCATCGCCTTCGGTCCGGAGGGCGTCCCGCTCTTCCCGCAGCCCGGCCAGGATCTTCGCCGCCGCCTCGACCTTCCGTTCCAGCCGGTCCAGCGATTCCGGCGCGTCGCTCGCCTTCAGTTCCTCCAACTCCGTCTTGGTCATGGATCGCTCATCCCTTCGTCTCCGCCCGGGCCGGTCAGGCCTCGCGGCGGACGATTCCCTGTCGACGCAGACCGGCCACGACGTGGTCGACCGCGGCGTCCACTTCCTTTTCCTCCAGGGTCCGGTCGGCGGCGCGGAAGGTCAGGCTGAACCCGAGCCCCACGTGTCCGGCCGGAATATGCTTGCCCCGGTAGTGATCGAACAGCTCGATCTCCCGGAGGTGGTTCCCGGCCTCGGCGCGGATCCAACCCCGCACCTCGCTCTGGGTGACCCCGCCGGGCACGATCAGCGCCAGATCGCGCCGCACCGCGGGAAACCGCGAGGGCTCGTGATAGACCCGGGGCGCTCCGGTCTCCAGGGGCAGCGCCCCCAGCCGGATCTGCGCCAGGTAGACCGGCCGGGTGAGATCCCAGGCCGACGCGGCCTGCGGGCCCACTTCCCAGGCGCAGCCGAAGCTTCGATCCCCCTCCACCAGCTCGAGGGAACCGGGAGGAAACAAATCCAGGCCATTATAGGGTCGCCACTTAGGGGCGTCAATTTGGAACGCGGCTAGAAGTCCTTCGACGAACCCCTTGAACTCCAAGAAGTTGAGGCTTCGCTGCGACCGCTCCAGCGAGGCCGGAAACTTGCCCCCGGCGGCGGCCATCCCCACCCAGGCGGTCTCGACCGGGAGGGGGCCCGGGGACCGGCGGTCGAAGGTGGTCCCGATCTCGTAGAGGCGCGCCTCGGGCCGGCCGTGGCGGAGGTTGTGAGCCACCGCGTCGAGGAGCGAGGGCAGGAGCGTGACCCGAAGCCCCTCCTCCTCCCGGCTCGGCGGGTCCATGAGCGGAAGGAACGCGGCGCCCGCGGTTTCCGCGGCGATGCCCACCCGGACCGCCGCCTCCTCCCGCACCAGGCACCGGGTGATGATCTCGCTGAACCCGAGCCCGAGAAGCACCTCCCCCGCCCGGCGGCGGCGGTTCTCCTCGGGCTGAACCGGCGCCGCCACCGCGCTGGCGTTGTACTGGCGTTCGCCGATGGCGTCGTACCCCCGGTGGCGGGCCACTTCCTCCACCAGGTCGCACTCCTCGAGTACGTCCCGCCGCCACGAGGGAACGCCGACCGTCCAGGGCTCGCCCGACCGGTCCCCGACCTCGAAGCCGAAGGCCCGGAGCCGGGTCGCCACCTCGTCGTCCCCCACCGGATCGCCCAGGGTCCGGCCCACCGCGGCGGGCCGGAAGGACACCCGCCGGGGGGCGAGGAGCGAGGGATCGACGGCTTCGGCCATCCCCGGAGCCACCGTGCCCCCCGCGGTCTCGGCGAGAAGACGGGCGGCGCGCCGGGCCGCCGCGTCCACCGCCCCGGGATCCACGCCGCGGCGGAACCGGATCGACGCCTCGGTGTCGAGGCGGAGCCAGCGGGAGCCGCGAAGGATCCGCTCCGGCCGGAACCACGCCGCCTCGAGCAGGATGTCGTGCGTCCCCGCGTGAACCTCGGTGTTCGCACCCCCCATGATCCCGCCGGCGGCGATGGGTCGCTCGCCGTCGGTGATGAGCAGCACCTGGGGATCGAGGGCGCGGTCCTGGCCGTCCAGGGTGGTGAGTCGCTCGCCGGGGCGGGCCCTCCGCACCAGGATGCGCCCGGTGCCGAGGCGATCGAGATCGAAGGCATGGAGCGGCTGGCCGAACTCCAGCATCACGAAGTTGGTGACGTCCACCACGTTGTTGATGCTCCGCTGGCCGGCTCCCTCCAACCGGCGGGCGAGCCACTCCGGCGAGGGACCCACCCGGACCCCGCGGATCAGGTGCGCGGTGAACCGCGGGCAGTCCTCCGGATCCTCCACCGCCACCGCGAACCCGCCGGTCACCGGAGCGCCGCCGCGATCGGCTTCGGTGGGCGGAAGGCGGAGGGGCTTCCCGGTCAGGGCGGCGATCTCGCGGGCGATCCCCACGTGGCAGAGGCAGTCCCCCCGGTTGGAGGGGACGTCGATCTCCAGCACCACGTCGCGGGGACCGAGGACCCGCGCGAGGGGCGTCCCCACCTCGGCGGGGGGGAGATCCATGATGCCGGAGGCGTCCTCCCCCAGGCCGAGTTCGATCTCGGAGCAGAGCATGCCGTTCGAGACCTCGCCCC
>CAYRIJ010000338.1:0-3989 GCA_964424285.1 uncultured bacterium | reverse complement strand
ATCTCGGTGGACGAGAACGTCCGGCACGTCTTCGTGCTCACCGGGGGGGAGAGCGCGCGGGGGGACTTCCAACCCGTGGGGGGCGACAGCCTTTCCGAGCCCGCTCTGGTCGTCCTGGACGCGGAGAGCCTCCGGGTGGAGGCCCGGATCCCCACCGATCCCCGGTTCGATCTTCGCGCCGTGCACTACGACGCCGATCGGGACCGGGTGTACGTGCTCATGTCGAACCGCAAGCAGAGCCGGCTCCTGATCGTGGACGGCGCCTACTTCGACATCCGGAACCGGGTGGACCTTCCCGAGACGGTCACCGATCTCGTGGTGAAGGGGGGGTACGCCTTCATGCCCGGAGCCCACGGCATCTACATCGTGGATCTGGGCGCCGAGACCTGGATCAGCCGCCCCAACCTCTACTTCGAGTTTCCCCAGGAGATGGCGGTCTCCGCCGATCTCTCCACCGCCCTCGTCCTCTTCCAGTCCGCCTCCACCGGGGTCGTCCCCGGACTGGCCGCGGTCGACCTCCACACCGGGACCCTGCTGGAGGTGCTCCAATGAGCGATGCGCCGCTTCAGAACCTGAACCAACTCGAGGACGCGCTGGAGCGCGAGGGGATCGACGTCGCCCTGCACCGACCCCTCCTGGACGCGGTGCGGCGATTCCTGCGCCGATACGCCGGGCTCGAGACCCGCCTTCTCGGTCACGTCTGGGTCTCGCTCCCCACCCATCTGCTCGATCTCCGTCTCTCCGAGAACCCCGCGGAAGCCGGCGAGGAGCTGGCCCGGCGGGAGCGCAAGCGGCTGGGACTCGAAGGGCGGGAGACCGGCGACGTGATGCACCTCCTGGATCACGAGGGGCTCAAGGTCTACCGGCCCCGCTTCCCCGAAGGCTCCCCCCTCGACGGCATCTTCCTCTTCGACCAGGAGGTGGGCCCGGCGTTGGTGGTGAACGGGGGCCTCCCCCCCCTCGACGTGGACTACGTGCTCGCCCGGCTCTACGCCCATTACCTGGTGGACAACGATCCCTACCGGATCCGGCTCGCGGCGCGCGGGGTGGGGGGAGCCGCCTCGCCCGAGGACCTGAGGGCCCAGGCCTTCGCCGCCGCCTTTCTGGTGAGCCCCGAGGCCCTGGGGACCTATCTGAAGGCGCTGGGCTGGCGTCCCGGGACGGCCGTCGACCGGGAGGTGGCGATGCAGCTCGCGGTCTACTTCGAGGTCGGCTTCCGGACCCTCATGGCCCGGCTGCTCCTGCTGCGCCTCGTCCAGCCCGGGGACGTGGCCCCGCTGCTCGAATCCCTGGAGGGGAGCGAGGTGAGCCCGGCCTCCGGGCGCCGGGCCGCGGTCACCGGGGAACGGTACGTGCGGCTCGCCCTGGAGGCCCACGCCCGGAAGATGATCGACGACGCGGCGCTGGCCGAGATCCTGGAGAGCGACACGGCCTCGGCGCGCGAGCTGGCCGCGCGGTTCTCCCTGGAGCCCCCGTCCCCCGAGGACGAGAACCGGGAGCCGGGAGCGCGGAAGGGAGCGAAGAAGCGCCCGGGGAAAACGGGAAACGGAGAGGGGTCGCGGACATGAAGGAACCACACGATTCCCCGGAGCCGGGGCTTCGTCCCACCGGGAAGATCCTGGCGGTGGGAAGGAACTACGCCGACCATGCCCGGGAGATGAAGGCCCCGGCCGAGCCGGTGATCTTCATGAAGCCGTCCACCGCCCTCCGGTTTCCCGGTCAGGACGTGGCGCTCCCCCGGGACCGGGGCTCGGTTCACCACGAGCTGGAGCTGGTGGCGCTCCTGGGAAGGGGCGGGACGGGGGTCGATCCGGCCCGCGCGGCGGGCCTGGTCGCGGCCTACGGGCTCGGTCTCGATCTCACCCTCCGGGACGTCCAGGACCGGGCGAAGGCTCGGGGCGGGCCCTGGACCCTGGCCAAGGGGTTCGACGGCGCGCTTCCCTTGAGTCCGCTGATACCCGTCGACCGGATCGGCGACCCCGCCGCCCTCGCCTTTCACCTGGAGGTGAACGGCGAGGTGCGCCAACGCGGCAGGGCCGCGGACATGCTCCTCCCGGTGGGCGAGCTCCTGGCCTACATCTCCCGGTGGATCACCCTGGAGCCCGGCGACCTGGTTCTCACCGGCACCCCGGCCGGGGTGGGACCGCTGGCGCCGGGTGACGAGGCCCTCATGGTGCTCGAAGGCCACCTGGAGACCCGCGTTCGCTTCGTCTGAACCGGGCCCGTCGGCCGCGGACCCTGATCGGCGCGATGTCCTCCGGGCGGCGCGCCCTTGATCCGCGATCGGGCGGGCGCTAGACTGCGTTTCGACTCGAAGCGGCTTCCGGCGGCCTCCGCCGCCGGCTCCGCGGGCCTTCCTTCCCCGGCCCGGCCCGGACGGCGGCCCCGGTCCTCTCCCCGCATCCTCGTTCACGATGGGCGGGCGATCATGGATGGCAACCCGTGAAAATCTGGAAGATGCTGTTCGGCGGCGGCGGGGCGGAGAAGCTCGAGGACAAGGGGGACGAACTCCGGCTGGACTTCGAGTATCGCGAGGCCGCCTTCAAGTACCAGCAGGCCATCGACGCCCTCGATGCCGAGGACGTGGAGGCGGGAGAGCGCATCCGGCGGAAACTCCGTGAGGTCCGCCGTCAGGCCTTCGAGCAGCTCCTGGACGAAGCGTCGGAGCTGGCTCAGAGCGACGCCCTGGATCTGGCTCACGAGAAGCTCGAGATCGCAGCCAACTTCGCCGACGAGGAGTCCGCCCGCGCCGAGGTGGACCGCCGGCTCGAGGCCCTGGCCGAGCTGGCCCCGCCTCCCGCCATGGCGGAGGAGGAGGAGGACGCGCCGGAATCGGTGGCCGGGACCGAAGGGGATCTCTTCGAGCTGGCCATGGCCGGCTTCGAACCCGACGAACGCGAACGGGCCCGGGCCCTGGGCGACCCGTTCCGCGAGGCCTACGAGGCCTGCCAGCGCGAGGAATGGGAGAAGGGGCTGGCCCTCTACGAACGGCTCCTCGAGTCCCATCCCGACGAATCCCTGGTCCTGGAGCTGGCCGCCCTGGCCGCGGAGAACCTGGATCGGGACGAGGACGCGCTCGATCTCTACGTCCGTTCCCGGAAGGCGGAGGGCATGCGCCCGGCCACGGTGCTGGGGTTGGCCTCGCTCTACCGGAAGCTCGGGCGGCCGGCCGAGGCCCAGAACGTCCTCTCCGAGGCGGCGGCGTTCCGGGAGGTGGCTCCCGATCTCGCCCCGGCCTGGGTGGACATCCACCAGGAACACGCCCTGGCCCTGAGCGACGGCGGTCATCAGGACGAGGCCGCCGCGGTGCTCATGAAGCTCCTGGAGACCGGGAGCGGCGACCGCGCCTCCGTCCTCCACAACCTGGGCGGGGTGCTCGAGAAGGCGGGGCGGGACGAGGACGCGCGCACCGCGCTCGAGGGGGCGATGGAGGCCTCGCCCCGCCATCCCCTCTATCGCGAGCGCTTCGCGGACTTCCTCACCAAGCGCGGGGAGGATCTGGACCGGGCCATGCGGCTGCTCGTCGAGGCCAACTCGATCGAGACCACCGCCGCCGCCGGCATGCTGGGCGGGGGCGGGGGCAAGGTGACGATGAGCCCCAACCGGCCGCGCTACCTCTACAAGATCGCCCGGATCTATTTCCTCAAGGGCGAGGACCTCGAAGCGGAAAAGACCATCACCACCGCGCTCCACATCTCCAAGGATTCCGGGGTCACCAAGGCCCTGGAAGACCTCCGTCGCGAGCTCAAAGAGGTGCGGCAGGCGAACTGAGGCCGGAAAGCGCCCGCTTCGCCGGGCCCCCGCCCCCGGGCGGCCTCGGAGCCGCGGTGCGGAACGCCCGCCCGAGACTCATAACTAACTATTCTGCATATAGTTACGACAAATCCAACCCGGGCCCCGCCTTCGCCCCCCGAGGGTCGCGGAACCCCTTTCGAGGGCCCGTATCACCGCAAGGATAAATAACCTCGCCGGTCAACCGATGATAGGGA
>CAYRIJ010000337.1:0-4018 GCA_964424285.1 uncultured bacterium | reverse complement strand
GAGCCGGGGACCGACGGCGGACCCGCCAGCGAAACGCAACCATCGAGCAACATGCAGACACTCGGCAAGGATTTCGGACGGCTGCAGAACGACCTCACCAGAATAGCCAAGGATGCACGCCAGGTGGCCGACTCCGGGGTGGCCGCGGCCAAGGAAACCGGACGGATCACGGCCCGGACCGCGAAGACGAAGGGTACGCTCGCGACCACGGCTTTCCGTAGCCGGGTCGTGAGCCACCCGCTCATGGCCCTGGGGATCGCAGTCGGGGCCGGCATCCTCATCGGCCTGGTGGCCCCGACGATTCTCGCCTTGAAGAGAGAGTCGTCCTAGGCAACAAGGCCGCTCTCGTCGCGGCAATGAGGGTGCCGGAAAATATGTGACGGCGCGGCCGGGCGGCGCCGGGGACATGCCGGGCGCGGGTCGGGGGGCACCCGCGCCCGCTCTCAAAGCGGTACGAGCACGCTGACCGCACACCGCAGCAGTTCGATCTCGACCGGGCTGCTACCGATCAGGTCCCCGTCGGCCTGCACCGGGAGAGGGAGGTCGCTCCGGATGGTGACGCTTCTTTCCGCGGTGAGGAAACGCGACACGATGTCCGGCCTCCGGCCCGAGACGATCCCGAGGATGTAACGGGGATAGTCGCGAATGGTCCTGATGCCGAGGACCAGAACGTCCAGGCGACCGTCGTCAATGCTGATCTCGGGCCCCTTCGGATACAGCATCTTGGCGAGGATGCCGCAGTTCATGATCGCCACTTCGAACGCGTGATACTCCTGGGCGGCGCCGTCGACCGCGACGATGAGGCGCCGGGGCCTCAGCGTGAAGAGCTTCGAAATGACGGTCCAGGTATAGGCGATGCGGCCGAAGCGGCTCTTGTACTTGGGCGTCGTGCCTCCGATGACGGATGCGCTGACCCCGACACTGACGTTCAGGATGAACACCCGCTCGCCGATCCGCATCGCGTCGATGCTTCTCGACCGGTGGCCGCCGGTGATGAGGGCAACCGCATCGTCGACGTCGGTTGGAATACCGAGCTCCCGTGCAATCAGGTTCCCGGTCCCGGTCGGGATGATTCCGAGCGGGACCGTGGTCCCCACCAGTCCATCGATGACGTCGGAGACCGTCCCGTCCCCACCCACGGCCACGGCCAGATCGAAGCCCTCCTTCAGGCGGGCCCGCACGATCTCGCCGGTCTTCTCGCCCTTCACGGTCTCGTGGACCACGTACCGGATCGGGGAGGCCCCGAACCGCCGGCCGAGCGCCACGCGTACGGTTTGGTGGGCTTCCTGCCCGGCCCCCCGGTTCAACACGACCAGGGCTTTCATTCGGTGTCTTCCACGCTACAGGCTCGATTCCGGTTGGTGACCGTGCGCGGCGATGTGGCGCCGCCCGGCGGCCCGGATGAGCGCCCCTGCAGCGGCGTGTCCGCCCGACCACGAACCGGGTGGCCGGGCGGCAGGGGTGGAGGCGGTCTTCGCGGCGCCGGCGGCGTCCCCCTCCGCCCGCCGGCGGGTTCAGGAGGACGCCGTCCGAACTCCCGCCTAGGTCTCCGCGGGCACGAGCACGGCTTCCAGGGCCTGTTCGAGATCCGCGATGAGATCGACGGGTTCCTCGATGCCCACCGAGTACCGCACCAGGCCGTCGGTGATCCCGGCTTCCACCCGGTCGGCCCGGGGGACGCCGGCGTGGGTCATCGACGCCGGATGCTCGATCAGGCTCTCCACCCCACCCAGGGAGACGGCCAGGGCGGCCAGATGCACGTTGTTCATGAGCTGGATACCGGCCTCCAGCCCGCCTTTCAGTTCGAAGCTGATCATCGAGCCCGGGCCCTTCATCTGCCGCCGGCCCAGATCGTACTGGGGATGCGAGGGAAGGCCGCCGTAGCGGACCCAGGAGATCTCCGGGCGGGATTCGAGCCAGCGGGCGATCGTCCCCGCGTTCGCCTGGGACCGCTCGATCCTCAGCGACAGCGTCTTGATTCCGCGGTGGACGAGGTACGCCTGGTGCGGGTCCATGTTGCACCCGGTGAGCACCATCACGTTCCGCAGCTGCCGGAACACCGATTCGTCGCGAGCCACCAGGATTCCCCCCACCACATCGGCGTGCCCGTTGATGAACTTGGTCACCGAATGCAGGACGACGTCCGCGCCCAGGAGCAACGGCTTCTGGAGGTAGGGCGAGGCGAAGGTGCTGTCCACGGCAAGGAGGGCGCCGTGCTCGTGGGCGAGCGCGGCCATCGCCTCGATGTCCGTGATCTGCATCATCGGGTTGGAGGGCGTCTCCACGTAGATCAGGCGGGTCTCCGGCCGGATGGAGCTTCGTACGGCCCCGGGATCCGAGGTATCCACGAACGTGGCCGATACGCCGAACCGCCGGAGGTGCTTCTCCATCAACGTTCGCGAGGGACCGTACACCGAGGCGGTGCTGACCACGTGGGATCCGCTCTCGAGAAGGGCCATGCACACGGTGTTCACCGCGCCCATCCCCGAGCTGGTGGCCACGCCCCCGACCCCCTCCTCCAGCGCGGCCACGCAATCCTCGAGGGCGCGGATGGTGGGGTTCCCGATCCGGGTGTAGATGAAACCGTCGTCCCGGCCCGCGAAGCGATCCGCCCCCTGGCGGGTGTTCTCGAACGCGAAGGTGGACGTCTGATAGATCGGCGTGACCACGCTGCCCATCGGGTCCTTTTCGGTTCCCGCGTGAACGAGCTTGGAAGTGAATCCCAGGTTGTTCGACTTCATGCATCCTCCCTCTTCGCGCCGCGGCGCGAACACTCCTCCCCGGCCGGGCGCCCCGTGCCCCCGGCCGCGTTCCAACCGGATCTCCGCCGGGAAGCGGTCGCACCGAGCCGCTTCACGATGTCGCGCTCCCTCCAGCATGGGCTTTCAGCCCGGATTGCCCGGCGCTCATGCCCCGGTCGTCTCCTCCGGGGCCTCGTCATGGACGGGACAGCACCGGTAGGCCCCGGCGTGAACCGGCCCCCCCTCGATCCGGAGGGCCTTGCCGTGGACCAGCGCGTCGGCGAGCCTGCGGTGGGCGCTCTCGACCAGCCGGCTGAAGGTGGAACGAGAGATCCCCATCTCCTCCGCCGCCTGTTCCTGGTAGAGCCCGCCCAGGTCGGCCAGCCGGATCGCCTCGAATTCGTCCAGGGTCATGACCGTCTCCTCGAGACGGGTCACGGGTGTCCCGATCGGTTTGAAGACGGCGGCGGTCGGCCTCCCGGCGACCCGGCGATAGCAGCGTGGTCTCGGCATGGAACCTCCCTCGACACAGGTTATGATCATATGTTCATAATGTCAAGGGCGGAGCACAAAGAGACCCCCAAACCGGGCCGGCACCCCCACCCTACCCGCGACGGGACCTGCCCGGCCCCGTTCGGGCCGGCTCCTCCGGGGACGGATCAGACCTCGACCGGTTTCCAGACCGTCCACACCTTGCCGACCAGCTCCGGGCCCGGTTTCAAGGTGGGCTTGCCGGGAACCCAGCCCGCCGGCGTGGCCTCGGCGCCTTTGGTCTTCCGCACGAGCTGGAAGGCCTGGATCTGCCGCACCAGCTCGGCGAAGTTGCGCCCGACCGGAGGCGTCATCACCTCCATGGCCTGGATCACCCCGTCCGGATCGATGAGGAAGCGCCCGCGGATGTCCACCCCGGCGTCCTCGTCGTACACGCCGTAGACCTTGCCGATCCGGCCGCCGGCGTCGGTGAGCATGGGGAAGGGCACCCCACCCTCGACCATCTTGGCCAGCTCTTCCTCCTGCCAGATCTTATGGGTGAAGCGGCTGTCCACGCTCATGGAGAGAACCTGGACGCCGAGCTTCTTCAATTCTGCGTGGTTGGCGGCAACTGCCGCCAGCTCGGTGGGTCAAACGAAGGTGAAGTCACCCGGGTAGAAGCAGAGGGTCACCCACTGCCCCTTGTAGTCCGAGAGCTTGATGTTCCGGAATCCGCCGTCCGTGAAGGCGCTCGCCTCGAAATCGGGCGCCGGTTTGCCGACCTGTGCCATCATGGCCATCCCCTC
>CAYRIJ010000336.1:0-4027 GCA_964424285.1 uncultured bacterium | reverse complement strand
GATCGATCCCGTAGCGCTCCACCTCCACGGAATCCAGGGTGGAGCCCCATCCGGTGAGAAGAAGCAGGCGAACGTCGGGCCAGGCGCTCCGGGCTTCGCGCGCGACGTCCCAACCGCCCACCACCGGCATGCCCAGGTCGGTGACCACCAGATCGAAGGGCCGGGACCTCAGGAGGTCCACCGCCTCGGCTCCCCCCGGAGCGATCGTGGTGCGGTACCCCGCGTCCTCCAGGATCTCCGATACCAGGGACCGGATGTCCTCCTCGTCGTCCACCACCAGGACCGTGCCCGAGCCGGTGAAGGATCTCGCCTCCGGCGGCTCCGCATCCCGGGGGCCGAGGGAGACGGCCAGCGCGGGCAGGGTGACCTCGAACAGGGTCCCCTGCTCGCGCTCGCTCTTCACCGTCACGTCGCCTCCGTGCCGCCGGATGATGCCGTAGACGATGCTCATGCCGAGCCCGTTTCCGCGGGCCCCCTTGGTGGTGAAGAACGGATCGAAGAGGCGGCGCTGAACTTCCGGGGACATTCCCTCGCCGGTGTCGGAGATGACCACGACCACGTTCGGTCCCTCGTCGTGCGTGCAGACGGTGATCGCGCCCTGGCGGGGGATCGCGTCCACGGCGTTCAGGATGAGGTTGGTGAACACCTCGCGCAGCTCCGAGATGTTTCCCGCCACCACCTGGACCTCGTTCAGGGCGCGATTGACCTCGATCTTCTTCCCCAGGCGGTGGGCTTCGTCCACCCAGCGGCTTCGGGTCATCTCCAGGACGTCCTCCAGGACGTCGTTGAGGTTGACCTCGCCGAAGTCGCGGTCGGTACGGACCCGCGTGAACTCCTGGATCCGCTTCACGGTCTCCGCCCCGTCCTGGGCGGCCTTCTCGATGATGCTCAGACCCCGAAGCAGCTCATCCTCCGCGGTGCGACGGCGGAGGAACTGGGCCCGGGCCAGGATCGCCCCCAGAACGTTGTTGAAGTCGTGGGCCACCCCGCTGGCCATCTCTCCCAGCGCCCGCAGGCGCTCGTAGGACACGATGTTCTCCTGGAGTTCCCGCTGTTCGGTCACGTCCACCAGGATCGCCTCCAGGGCGGGGGCCCCCTCGAAGGAGATCACGGTGGAGCGCATGTCCAGGTGAATCCAGGTTCCGTCCCGCCGCCGCGCCTGCACCTCCCGAGGCGCGTTGAGGACGCCGGAATGGTCCCCGACCCCCGGAGAGAAGAGCTTCTGGACGTCGGTCTCCTCCGGATCGAAGAGGGCGGCCAGATCGAACTCGGATGAACTCAGCTCCCCCGCCGAATGGCCGAACGTCTCGCAGAAGGCCTGGTTGAAGAAGACCAGGTGACCGTCCTGGATGATGCAGATGGGGTTGGGAGACTGCTCCACCAGGAGCCGGTACTTCTCTTCGGCCTCGGTGAGGGCCTTGGTGCGGACGACCACCTTCTCTTCCAGGCTCGCGTTCAAGGCGGCCAGTTCCCGGTTGGTGCTCTCGACCTGGGATTGCTTCTCCCGGATCTCCCGGGCCATCCAGTCGAACTTGCGCGAGAGGTTCTCGAACTCGTCTCCGGTGGTCAGGCCCACCCGGTAGTCGAAATTTCCCTTGGCCAGTTCGGCGGTGGCTTCGACCAGACGATCCATGGGCCCGACGATGCGGCGGGCCAGGAGCCGGGCGACCATGAAACCGAGGAACAGCACTCCCGCCCCCAGGGCGAGAAGCCAGAATCGCGTCCGGTAGAGTTCATCGTACATGCCTTCGAGGGAAAGACCGACCCGGACCAGTCCCCACTTGGTGGGAGAACCCTCGACGAACACCGGAATCGCGATGTCGAGGCCGGCGTGGGGCCCCATCTCCTCGGAATGCACCCGCTGGATGAGCATCTCGCCGGATCGGGACGCGGCCAGGCTCACCCCGTCCGAGAGCTCCCGGCCCTGCCACTCCGGACGCCCGCTGTAGCCGGCGACCTTTCCCTCCTTGTCGAGCACGATCACGTAGCGCACCCCGTCCTCGCGCACCGCGTGTTGGGTCAGCTGCTGGAGCGCCACGTAGTTGTAGGAGAGCAGGGCGTTGGAGGAGGCCGCGGCCAGGCTGTGCCCGATGGCCAGCCCCCGCTCGCGGTTGAGTTCCATCATCACGTGGCGCTGGCGGACGTCGACCACCATGATGACCAGGGCGATCACCCCGGTGACGATGGCGATGAACGCGACCAGGATCCGGTATTGAAGGCGGAGGCGGCGCCGCTCGCTAAAGCCCAGCATATATGGCCTCCCGGGGGCGGGCGTCGAGCCAGATCTTCTCCATCGGCACGCTGCAGATCCCGAACGGAGACATCTCCACCCCGTGCACGTACGGCTGGAACGCGTACAGGGTCATCACGTTGAAAAGGGGAATGAGGGGCGCTTCCTGGAGGATCCGCCGCTCCGCCTCCCGGTAGAGCCCGAGCCGGGTCTGCACCACCGGCTCGTCCCGGCCCGCGTTGAGGAGGGAATCCACGCCCTCGTTGTGGTAGTTGAAGATGTTGTACCCGCCGTCCGAGGCCAGGAGGGTGTAGAGGAAGCTCTCCGGGTCGGGGAGATCGGCGATCCAGGTCAACTCGAAAGCGGGGGCGCGGCGCCCGTCCACCCGGGTGATGAGATCGTTCCAGGAGACCTCGTCCAGTCGGGCCTCGATCCCCACCCGGGCCAGGGACGCCACCAGCACGCTGTCCCGGACCACCGCGTGGCGGCTCCGATTCGAGGTGGTGATGGCGAAGGTGAGAGGATGCTTCGGTCCGTATCCCGCCTCGGCAAGCAGGAGTCGGGACCGCGCCAGGTCCTCGGGGAGAATCTTCGACTCGGGAGCGTACCCCGGCATCCCGGGGGGGAGCAGCCCCATGGGAACGTGGAACCCGGCCCCGGCCATCCGCCCCAGGCTCTCCCGGTCCACGGCCATGCTGACCGCCTGCCGGACCCGCGTGTCGTTGAAGGGGGGGAGATCCACGTTCATCCCCATGAACTCCATGCTCAGCTCGAGCCGGCGCACGATGGAGACGGATCCGTCCCGGGCCAGCGCGTTGATCTCGTTCTCTCGAACCTCGCAGGCGTCCAGCCGCCCCGCGCGGAACTCCTCCTTCTGGCGTTGTCCCTGATCGCTGGGGTAGTGGTAGATCACCACGCTGTCCAGGTTGGCCGGCGTCCCGAAGTAGTCCGGGTTGGCGGCCAGGACCATCTCCTTCCGGGGCTCCCAGCGCACCAGCCGGAAGGGTCCGCAACCCACCGGGTGAAGGCCGAACTCCGCCGCTCCCATCCGCTCGATCTCCTCCCGCGGCACCACCCGGGCCTGGTCCATGCAGACCACGGAGAGGAACGAGGCGTAGGGCTTGTCGAGGCGGATGACCAGGGTGAACGGGTCGGGGGCGGAGAGGCCGCTGATGTGGTCCGCCCGGCCGGCCATGTAGTCGTCCACTCCCACGATCTTGTGCATGTAGTCCTGGATGATTCCGGGGGGGACCTCCGCGGCGTTGAAGAGCCGGGTAAAGGAGTAGATGAAGTCCTCGGCGGTGACCTGGCGTCCGTTCTGGAACCGGGCGTTTCGCCGAAGCTCGAAGACGTATTCCCGGCCGTCCCGGGAGATGGTCCAGGACTGGGCCACGTCCGGGAGCACGTTCAGGTCCCCGTCCCACTTGAGGAGCCCGCTGAAGATCTGGTTGGTCACCGTGGCCTCGTAGACATCCGCGGTGAGGGCGGGGTCCAGGGTGGCGGGCGACTCCAACGCCAGCCGGAAGACCCCTCCGTGGACCGGAGGAGCGGCGGCGGCGACCGAAGCCTGGGGAACCTCCCCCCGGCATCCGGCCAGGCACGCCAGCACGAGGGCCCCCGGAATGAGGGCCCCCCTTCCGAACGATCGATTGCGGCAGCGTCTCATAGGCTCCAACCCAACCCCCTGTGACCTCCCTACCGGGGAGGACCCTTCTAGTATCGTCCGGCCCTGGGGTGGGGTTGAGGTATTTTGCAGCCCAGATCGAACTCTAGCCCGCTCTCCCGCTTCGGGTTAGG
>CAYRIJ010000335.1:0-4044 GCA_964424285.1 uncultured bacterium | reverse complement strand
GGCTCCCCGATCGGCTGGCCCGACACCAGGAGGAAACTCGCGGGGCCGCCCACCGGGTTCACGGTCACGGCGTCGCCGTCCCCGAAGACCACCAGCCGGAGCGCGTCGGCCCGGGCCCGGTCGTCGCCGAACTCCGCCGTGCCGTCGTAGAGGTAGGCGAAGGCGGTATGCCCCCGGGGGACGGGATGCACGAAGCGGTTCCCCTCGGGTACGTGCACGTCGAGGTAGGTCGGCTGGGCGGCGATGTCGGTCACCGCGCCCTTCACCCCGTCCACCTCGCCGGCCACGATCTTGACCCGGGTGCCGTCGGGGAGGACGGTCTCGGGGATCGTGTCCGCGGCGAACTCCTGGTAGCGGGGCCGCATCATCTTGAGGCCGGAGGGCAGGTTCACCCAGAGCTGGAACCCGAAGTTCCCCGCCGGCGCCACCTGGGGCATCTCCTCGTGGAGGATCGCCCGCCCGGCGGTCATCCACTGGACGTCGCCTTCCTTGATCACTCCTTCCCGGCCGGTCGAATCCTTGTGGCGCACCGAGCCGCGAAGCATGTAGGTCACGGTCTCGATCCCGCGATGCGGATGCATGGGGAACCCGGCACGATAGTCGTCGGGGTTCTCAGAGCCGAAATGATCCAGGAGCAGGAACGGGTCCAGGTAGTCCAGCGCCCGGGAGGCGATGCTCCGGCGAAGGCGCACCCCGGCGCCGTCCTGGGTGACCTCGGGGGTGATCTGGGTGGCGACCTCTCGCGTCTTCATGGGATGGCTCCTTTCAAACCGTACCGAAATGATCGCATGTCGAGGCGCCGGGGTGGGGATCGTCTCGAGGGCCGGATCGAATGGTACCCGGGTATCTCGGCTTTACGTAATGACTTAATGGCCCTGATTATTGTAACGTACAACCCACGGTGAGCCGATCGGTCCTGGCCAAGACCGACCGGCCCCGACCACCTTCGACTGACGATGCGCCCCAGAACCGATCGGCCGGCCGCTACTTCATCAGGAGCGCCTTCCGCACCTGGCTCTGCTCCCCCGCTCGGAGCCGGATCAGGTAGAACCCCGCGGCGGCACGGCCGCCGGTCGCCAGCCGGCCGTCCCAGTTCGTCTCGTGCGCTCCCGCCGGTTCCGTCCCGTCCACCAGCGTCGCCACCCGGCGCCCCTGCACGTCGAACACGTCCACGCGGACCTGGGTCGCACGCGGCAGGGTGTAGGCGATCCGCGTCGCTTCCCGGAACGGGTTCGGGCTCGCCGGCGCCATCGCGAACGCAAACCGAGCCTCCGCCGCCGCCAGCGTCACCGGCCCCAGCCACGTCGTCCCCCCGCTTCGCGCCCGCTCGGCCAGCCAGTAGTCGGCGGCGGTGGCCGGAGCCTCGGCGTCCACGAACTCGTAGTGGGTGGAACCGGAGACCAGCCCGTCGTTCAGCTTCACCCGCTCCCCCGCTCCCACCTGGCGATACACGTCGAACCCGGCGTGGTCCGTCGCCTCGGCCACCGACCACCGGAGCACCGCGCCTTCCGGCGCGCGGGTGACGGTGAAGCTCGACAGCCTCACCGGGATGGGCTGTTCCGCGGAGCGGAACCAGTCGATGCTCCGGTTGAACACCTCCTGGGCCTGGGCGGGCTTCATCCAGTAGAGATCGAAGCCGAACCACTGGACCGCCCCCTGGGAGGGATTCGGGTTCATGTCGTGCCAGCGGATCGCGGTCAGCCGGTTGTTGTAGGCCGAGGTGGGCTCCACCGCCTTGTAGATGTAGAGCGAGTCGATGACCCCGGTGAACCCGGGGATGTTTTCGGCCCGAATCGGGTCGAACACCGCGTCCGCGAACGGAATCGCCTTCCGGAAGGGATTCCACCGGGTGGAATCCTGCTGGAGCTGCGGGTAGATGACCGGCAGGCCGGGGTACGGATCGGCGCCGATCATGTTGTCGGTCGAACGGGTGCCCAGCCGGTTCCCGGCCAGAGCGTTCTCGATCCGACCCGAGGCCAGCTTCATGAAATCGTAGGCGAAGTCGCCGGGCGTGGGGGCCAGGGGATAGCTGTTGGGCGCACTGGTTCCGCCCCGCATCATGCCGGCCACGGTCTGGCTTCCCACCACCCACAACTGTCCTCCGGCGGCCATGTACGCCTGCAGGTTACGGTTCCGGTACCCGGTCGACTGGTAGAGCGCGCTCAGACCGTTGTAGCCGAGGTCCGCGTACCAGATGAGGAGCCGGTAGCGTCCCAGAAGGCCGAGATCCGGGGCCCGCGGCGGGAGATACTGCGCATCGTTCAACCCGTAGCAGTTATACGTCCACACGCTGTCGGAGGGCGTGCCGCCGAAGCGCCCGGAGTTGTCGAAGAGCTGCCGCCAGAACGCGTCCACTGTCTGGTCGGTGGGCTCGACGGTCCCGCCCAGACTCCTCAGGTCGTCCACCCACAGCGTGCTGCGGTCGAAGGGCATGGGGACCACGTGCAGAACCACGGCCAGCCGGCTGACCGAGCCCTGGCTGTCCCGCGCCTCCACGTACAGGGTGTGGTCGCCCGGGTCGGCGAACCGGATCTCGGGGAGGACGTCGCGATCGGCCCACGCCGACCAGCCCGTCTCGCCGTCGGGATCGGGAAGATCGATACCCCACCGATTCCCCGCGCATACCCCGCCGTACGCCGCCGCGCTGCAGGCCACCTGGATGTGCAGGGCCACCCCGCGGGGAACGGTCGCCTCCTCCACCGTCCCCGTTCCGCTGCCCTGGATCGGGCCCAGAACCAGGTCGTCCAGGAGAATCGTGGGGCTGGGCGGGACGGCGAGCGCTTTGATCTTGACGACGTTTCTGGCGATATCCAGGAACGGCTCGGCGGCGCCGTCGGCGTCCACCGCCCGCACGCCAAGGAGATACTCCCCGCCCGGCTCCAGGCTCAGCTGGACGGGGAAGGCGTCCGTGCTCTCGTAGATCCACGGCCCGCCCCGCGTGAACAGGAAGCTGATGGGCGCCAGATAGAGGGGCGGTGGGGGATCCAGCGTGTCGACGCGCAGGAGCTTGTAGAGGTAGCCCGCGGGGGAATCGGGGGTGTCGGCGTCCGTCCCGGCCGGTACCACCTGCAGGTTGGGCCCGGCGTAGATGTAGCTGGAGCTGGTCTGGCCGGAGAGGTCGGGGCTCGCGATCACCGACTGCGGGGTATGGTTGAGAGCCTTGAAGCTCGATCCTGTCCCGCCGTAGGCCCCGTTACCGTCCAGCGCCCGGACGTAGAGCTCGTGCAGGCCGTAGTAGTCGCCCGACGGGGCAGGGCAGCACCCCACGACGGCGGAGTCCGGATAAGGAGCGGTGAACACGAAGTTCCGGCTCGTGTCCGGGGTCTCGATCCAGTCGAAGGTGTAGACGGTGCCGCCGTCGTCCTTGGAGACCCGCAGGGTGTCGCTATCCGGCCCCGGCCCCGGAACGACCTGGATCGTGATCCCCGGGTAGTCCTCGGGGTGCAGCACCTCGTCGGCGGTGAAGACGTCCGGAGGGTCCAGGGCGTACTCCGACCGCACGATTCCCCCCCCGCCGCCATAGATCGCCCAGACCGCACCGCCTCGATAGGGTACCGACGACCCATCCACGGGAGTCTGGATCGCCACGACGGGCTGGGCGATGGCGTCGGAGACCATCCCCGATCCGGATAGCGCCGAAACGAGGAGACACGCGGCAAGTACCCGGAGCGACCGGTGGACGACTTCCTTCCCGGCACCAGGCTTCCGGTTCCCGCTTGCTGATACGAACATTTCCAGGTCCTCCTCGGGTCAAGCCCCACCTTCTTGCCGGCCCACAATCCGATCACTTCATCAGAAGCACCTTTCGCACCTGGCTCTGCTCCCCCGCCCGGAGCCGGATCAGGTAGAACCCGGCCGACGCCGGCGCCCCCGTCGCCGACCGTCCGTCCCAGGCCGCCTGGTGAGCCCCGGCGAGCTGTGTCTCGTCCACCAGAACCGCGACCCGGCGCCCCTGCACGTCGAACACCTCCGCCTTCACGGATTCGGACCGCGGCAGGGTGTAGGCGATCCGCGTCGCTTCCCGGAACGGGTTCGGGCTCGCCG
>CAYRIJ010000334.1:2499-4066 GCA_964424285.1 uncultured bacterium | reverse complement strand
CGGAGCCGGTGGCCGAGGGGCGTTTCTCCGGGGCGGCGCTTCGCGGCCCGCTGCGCGCGACCGCGATCCTGGAACTCTTCCACGGCCCCACCGCGGCGTTCAAGGACGTGGGGGCGCGGTTCATGGCCGCCTGCCTCTCCCGGGCGGAGGACTCCGTTTCGAGGGCCCCGCGGACGGTGCTGGTGGCGACCTCCGGGGACACCGGCGGCGCGGTGGCCGCCGCCTTTCACGGCCGGCCCGGGATCGAGGTGGGGATCCTCTATCCGAAGGGCGGGGTCTCGGGGCGACAGGAAAAGCAGCTCACCGCCTGGGGCGGAAACGTCCGCGCCTTCGCGGTTTCGGGGACGTTCGACGATTGCCAGCGGGTGCTGAAGGAAGCCTTCGCCGACCCGGGGTGGCGGCGGGCCCGCCGGCTCACCACCGCCAACAGCATCAACATCGCCCGTCTGCTCCCCCAGACCGCATACCACGCATTCGCTTCGCTGGAGTATCGGCGCGCGCGGGGGGCTCTGCCCGGGCTCATCGTGCCCAGCGGGAACGCCGGGAACGTCACCGCCGCCTTCTGGGCCGGTGCGATGGGGTTTCCGGTGGGGCGGCTCGTCCTCGCCTCCAACGCCAACCGCACCCTCCCGGACTATTTCATCTCGGGCCGGTGGGAACCCAGGAGTTCGGTCGCCACCCTGGCCAACGCCATGGACGTGGGAGCGCCGAGCAACATGGAGCGGGTGTTCCGGCTCTTCCCGGACGCCGCCGGCCTGCGCAGCGTGGCGGACGCGGTCTCGGTGGACGACGCGGCCATCCGGCGCGTGATCGCCGAGGGTCCTTCCCGCTGGGGCCGGATCTGGGACCCGCACACCGCCACCGCGGTGTGCGCGCGGGAGCGGTTGGATTCACCGGATTGGGTGATCGTCTCCACCGCGCACCCGGCCAAGTTCGAGACCGTCGTGGAGCCGCTGGTGGGACGGCCGGTGCCGGTCCCGCCGGCCCTGGCCGCGATCCTCTCCCGGCCGTCGCGGTGCACCGCGATATCGCCGGTGCTGTCGGAACTCATACGGGCCTGGGGATGAGCGCCGGCGTGGCCTCCGGCTGACTGATCCGCAATTCCGCCGCGGCGCCTCGGCACCGGGCCGGACGGGCGCTACTCCCCGTCCGGGAGCTCCTCCAGCAGGCGGTCGAGCTTCTCCCGCGGGCGGGTCAGCGAGTGCGCGTGTCGCATCATGCCCTTCCAGGGATCCTCGCGCCGGCCGAGCCGCCGCCGGACGTTCCTCAGGGTGTACTTCCTCGCGTCGAGGCTCGAGTCCCCCAGCTCGTCCCAGTCCAGCGGAGCGGCCACCGGGGCCCCGGGAAGGGCGCGCACCGCGTACGGAGCCACCGCGGTCTGCGCGTAGGCGTTCCGCGCCGTATCCAGGAACAACCGTCCTTCCCGCTTCTCCTTTCGCACCGCCGTGGTGAGGCGGTCCGGGTGGCGTGCGGCCAGGACCCGCGCGGCGTCCCGGGCGAAACCGCGCACGGCATCGAAGTCGGCGCTCCGGTCGAGGGGCGCCAGGACGTGAAGGCCGCGGGAGCC
>CAYRIJ010000334.1:0-2399 GCA_964424285.1 uncultured bacterium | reverse complement strand
AGCTTCCGCTCGTAGAGCCAGCCCGGGTCGGAGAACCGGTCGTGGGTGAGCGCGGCCGGCATGGGCGGCACCCAGGCCGGAAAGGAGGCCTTCTCGAACTTCCTCCGGGCTTCCTCGGAGAGGTCGTCGAAACGGCCGCTCATCGCGGGCCCCCGGACGCGCTGCTCACTCCCCCTCCTCGGCCGCCACGTCCTCGACGGTGCGCTTGGTGAGCACGGACCGAGGCTCGGTGCTCACCGGGTTCCGCCGCGCATCGGCTTCCTCGTCGTCCATCTTGAGCAGGAGCCAGCGCGGCTTCTTTCCCTTTCCGGTCCGAATGAGGGCGTATCCACCCCGGAGCTTCTTGCCGTTCAGCCACACCGTGAGGTGCCCGTTCCGGTACGCCTTCTCCATCGGCACCTCGTTCCCGTCTCCGTCCTCCTTCAGGTTCCGGTAGGAGCCGGCGTCCCACACGATGACCGTGCCGCCGCCGTACTCCTCCTCGGGGATCACCCCCTCGAAGTCGGCGTAGTCCAGCGGGTGGTCCTCGGTGGGCACGGCCAGCCGCTTCACCCGGGGATCGGTGGAGGGACCCTTGGGAACCGCCCAGGACTTGAGCACGCCGGCGACTTCCAGGCGGAAGTCGTAGTGGAGGCTCGACGCGTCGTGCTTCTGGAGCACGAAGATCGGCTTCCGACCGGACTCCCTCTTCCCGCCCCGCGGCTCGCCGGTCTTCCGGAAGTCCCGCTTGTTGCGATAGGTGTCGAGGGTTTTCGATCTGTTCATGATGATTGTTCCGGGAAGTCCACGAACGCGCCCGCGATTGAATCCGAATGAAGATGCAACCCATATTCAAATGTAGCGCCTCGCGACATGGAAGGACAAACCCGGCCTCCCCCCGGCGCGATGGGCGGTCCGGCGCCCGGTCCCCGGAGGGGACGCCGCGTCGTTGGGGTGTAGCATGATGCGGGCACCGGAAACCCGGACGACCACGGGAGAGGGCGTTACGCTCGGCCGGGCCCCCGCCCGAGGACGGGGCGGATCTTCTCCCCGGCAGTGTACCGGCGGCGAGTCGGCCGGCGAATCTGGCGAACCCGGGCCTCCGAACCGGACTTCCTGGCCACGAAACACCACTTTCCCGGGACCGGCGTAGCCCAGAGGCGTCTCTTGCCTCGGTCCTTGACTCCGTCCCACCTACGCTGATACGGAACGGCCGGAGCCCCTTCGGCGGTCAGGTTCCGAGCCGATCGATGTTGCCGTTGGTCGCGCGGAGCGGGATCCGCCCCCTCCCGTCCCCCAGGCTCCCGGACAGGAACCTGGAGGATTGGCCCGAGACCGCGAGCTCGAGATTGCGGGGGGACGCAGGTCCCCGGAGGACCGGGACTCCGGACGAGGAGTCAGCAGGTCTGCCGCGGCGAGCCGGGGCTCGTCGCGCGCACAAGAATTCCAGGCGACATGAGAATCCGTTGATGAATGACGGCGACAGGCTTCTCGGCGAGTCGATCAGCCGAGCCGGGGTAGAGGCGCCCCCGGGTGCGGCGATGTCAGCGATGCTCGCGGTAGAGCCTTTTCAACTCTCCCAGGGTGATCCGCTTCACCGGCGTGGTCTGGGCGTCGTAACCCTCGCTGAACTCGATGGAGAAGTAGTCCCGGTAGCTCCCCGACGAACCCGGGATCGGATCGTCGACGATCTCGATCACGGGGTCGATCATCCCGGTCGTGCTCCCCGTTCTGGCCTCCCCGCTGGCCACCATGCCCGCCGAGGAGGCGGTGGACATGCTGACGAGGGTGATCGCGTCCAAGGGGATCTCCGTGGTCTCGTCGATCGTGAACGTGTCGGAGGCCGGGCTCTCCGTACCGGGATTGTCGTCCACATCCACCCGGTCGGTGATGAGCACCCCCGCACCGATGACCTGGAAACGGAACACGGAGTTGGCCACGGGGAAGACGCCGCCATGGGCCGAAGCCGATCCCGTCGCCGCCACGTGGACGGGGACACCGGTCACGCCGGCGGGCGGGGACGCGGTCTCGACGATCCTGAACTGGAAATCTATGGCGAGGGCGGCGGCCAGCTGGACGGAAGGACCGATCTCGGTAATGTCCCAGGCAAGCATCAGGGTTCCCTGGGGGGGACCCGGAGGGCCGAAAGCCACGCTCCCGTCCAGGTCGTAGCCGATTCCCGAAAGCGTTTCGACGTGGGGCTCGGGCGCGTACGGGTCGGCGCCTTCGAAGGAGACGCTCTCGTTGCCGGCCGAGAGCGAGACGTTCTCGTCCCAGAGGGCTTTGGAAAGGGAGAACTGCGCGACCGCAGATACGGGAAGCAGAACGGATCCTGCGGCGAGAAGAAGAAGGTGTGCGGCCATGCGGCGGACGTGTGCCATGAAATCCCTCCGGAAAGCGGGCCCGACATCGACGGCCAC
>CAYRIJ010000333.1:0-4084 GCA_964424285.1 uncultured bacterium | reverse complement strand
GGAGGGCTCGTCGGACGGGTGTACGGCGTAGTTCGTCGCCACCGCCGCGTTGGCACCCACCGCTTCGCTGAAGAACACCGTAATCCGGTTGTCGCCGGCCGAGCCCGAGGCCAGGGTCAGGGTCGGCGGCGTGAGGTCCGGGGCGCCGGTCGTGAACGTCGCGGTCGCGTTCGGGGCGATCACGTTCCCCCAGGTATCGGTGACGTCCGAGACGCTCACCGCGTACTGCGTGAATCCGGCCAGCTTCGAGGCCAGGGTGAGCCTCACCCGGCTGCCCGAGGCCGATGTCCCGATCACCTCGAGAGGTGACGCGGGGTCCAAAGAGGGGTAAACCGCGAAGTTGGCCGGGATGACCGTGCCCTCGGCCACGGTTTCGCTGAAGTCCACCAGAACGCCGTCGCTGCTCGCCGCCCCGGTCACCGCGACCAGAGTCGGTGGGGTGGTGTCCCCCGGTTGGGTGGTGAAGGTCGCGGTCGAGTTGGGCGCGATCACGTTCCCTGCCTTGTCCTGGACGTTGGAAACCCGCACCTCGTACTGGGTTCCCCAGGCCAGGCTCGATGCCAGGGTGAGGGTGATCCGGGCGCCCGAAACCGCCGCCGAACACACGGCGATCCCCCCCGACGGGTCCGCTACCGGATAGACGCTGAAATTGGAAGCGGTAGTGCCCCCTCCCCCCACGGCTTCGCTGAAATCGACCAGCACCTGGGCCTTCCCCGCCGACCCCGAGGCCCCGGTCAGATTCGGCGGGACGCTGTCCAGCACCGCGGTGGTGAAGGTGACGGTCGAGTTCGGGGCGATCGGGCTCCCGCCCCAGCCGCCGACGTTGGAAACGTCCACCGAGTACTGGGTCACCCCGTCCAGGTTCGACGCCAGGGTCAGGGTCACCGTGGGCCCCAGAACCGACACCGCGTTCACCTCCAGGGGGGACGCGGGATACGCAGTGGGATGGACCTCATAGTTCGCGGAGACGGCCGCCCCGTCGAACACCTCCTCGCTGAAGAGCACCGACACCTCGTCGTGGCCCGGCGCACCCGAGGCGTTCAGCAGGACCGGTGGAGGAAGGCTCCCCAGGGCGTCCGTGCAGGGGTTGAATCCGGCCCGGTCGAACCCGATCATTCCCGCCGACCCGGGGAAGGCCAGTTCGGACGCCATCGCCCCATCACAGTCCAGCACCTGGAACTCCGGGGGGCCCGCCCCGGTTTCGTTCGGCGTCACCCGGAACTCGTCGGCGCTGTAGGCGTAGACGTAGAATGCGCACGCGATCGTCTCGACCCCGTACGGAGCCACGACGTGCCGACGGCAGTTCGCGGTCGAATCCCAGATGAACCGGTTCCCGCCGCCCGAGTAGGGGAAGAGGTGATCGGGATTCCCGTCCGCGCTCTGAGGAAACTGGAAGTCCGAGCAGAAGGTGTAGCCGAACACGTCCACACCGACCCCATCCGTCACCGTCCCCGGGCTTTGGTAACGGACTCCGCAGCTCAGACCGCTCACCCCGAGGGCGGAATCCGCTCGAGCGACGATCATGTAAACCATGGCCCCCGCGCCGAGAGGCCATGAGGTCGTGAAGTCGCCACAGGGCTGGCTCGGGTACCACCAGGTGCAGCGGTCGCTGAAGTCGGCGCTGGGGGCGATGTGCAGCGCCACCACGGCCTGGGACTGGCCGCCGGCCTGCCCCGCCGCGGGCGGCACGGCGACCGCAACGAGCAACGCGAGGGTCAAGAGGACTCCGGCCGCGGGCTTCATCATGGAACTCCTTTCCCGGAGTTCGATCGCTCGGGGGAATTCTTCGATCGAGCCGATCATATTCTACGTCGGTTGGGTCGGTGGCTCCACGCCGATCTCGCCCCCTGCCGGACGCGCCGGGGAATCCGACTCATTGCGTCGGGTTGACAGGCCGCCGGGTTGCGCCGGCGAGACCCTCCGGTCATAGTGATGAGCATGACCGACGACGAACAGCGACGCGACACCTACGACCCCCGGACCGCCTCGGGCATCCGCCGGAGCTCGATCATCTATTGGGTCATCGTTCTCGCTGCCCTCATCCTCATGATGGTCTTCATCTGGCTGAGTCGGAGCGCTCCCCCGCCCGGCGCCGTTCCGGCTCCGGACACCACCTCGGTTCCCGACACCACGGTGCGATGACCGTGCGATCCGGCGCGGCGGCCCGATGACGCCCACCCCCGGCCCTCCCCGCGAAGCCCTCCCGGGGCGGCGCGCCTGGCGGATGTCCGGCCGCCGGGTGATCCTGGTGGGGGCGGTCCTGGTCCTCATCGTGAGCGTTTACGTCATGATTCGAATCGTCCAGACCAGCGGACCGCGCCCTCCGGCGAACGAGATCCCCAGGCGGCCCGGCGAGACCTCGGAGGGGCGGACACCGGGGCCCGGAGACGCTCCCGAGGCGCTCCTGGCCGGGCCTCGCCCCGTTCCCTCCGCCCAATCCGGGTCTGCTAGACTCCGCTCCCGGCCGGCCGGCGACCCATCGGCCCGGCCGCCGCGATCCGGGATCCCGGACCGCCGTCGCCCGGCCCCGGGCACACCTGAGGGGCAATTGCGTACTTAGGATGGACAACCGGAAGGATCCAGGTCGGCCTCCGACCATGACCCCAGGGAAACCGGCCGCGTCCCCGCCCCCGAGGGCGGGCGGCCCCGCTCTGTCCCGGGAGGTTCTGGAGCGGGTGAAGGCCCGGGACGCCCAGGCCCTGAACGATCTCTTCGAGGCCTACTTCGACCGGGTCTACGGCCTGGCCCACCGCCTCCTCGGAGATACCGAGGCGGCCGAGGACGCCACCCAGGACGTGTTCGTGAAGATCTACGGCGCGGCCCACCGGCTCGACCCGAGCCGGGACCCCGGGCCCTGGATCACCACCATCACCTATAACGCCTGCCGGGACGTATGGCGCTCCCGCCGCCATCGGATGGACCGCCTCACCAGCTCCATCGACGAGCACCCGGGTCTGGTGGACGCCGCGTCCCACCGGGACTCGGACGGCGTCCCGGAGATCGCGCGAAAGGAACGTGAAGAACTGGTGCAGGAAGCCATCCTCAAGCTCCCCGAGCCGCTCCGGGCCGTCGTGCTCCTGCACGACTACCAGGGGATGAGCCACGACCAGATCGCGGGCGTGGTCGGGGCGAGCCACGCCGCGGTGCGGAAGCGCTATTCCCGCGCGCTCTCGCGCCTGGGTGAGCTCCTGAGAGGGGTGCTGGCATGAGCGAACCTCGGGATCCGGCGCTCACTCCGGAAGAGGAACGGGTGCGGGACGCGGTGCGGGCCCTCGGCGCCCCCGCGGCCAACCTCGCCTTCCGGAACCGCCTCCGGAACGACTTCGTCTCCGGGCGGGTCGGGGGCAAGCCCGTGCCCACCGGGGCCCCCGGGCCGGGCTGGTGGACCCGCTGGGTGGCGCTTCCCGCCGCGGCGGCCATCCTGGTGGTGGCGCTGGTCCTGGTGAACCGCGGTCCCGCCCTCACCCTGGTGCGCGCCGCCGGCGAGGGCACGGCGTGGGTGAACGCGGTGGAGATCCCCGTGGCCGACCACGACGCCCTCACCGCCGCCCTCCGACCCGGCGCCACCCTGAAGCTGAACCCGACCACCACCGTCGACGTCAGGTTCGATCACGTGCTCATGTTCCAGGCATCGCCGGGCACCGAGTGGACCATCCCCAACTCCCCCGGCCGCTGGATGGGGTCCACCGCGCGGTGTCTGGTGCGGGTCGGGGAGCTCCAGGTGATGACCGGGCCCGAGTTCTCCGGCCGCGGGCTGGTCGTGCATACCCCCGACGGGATGATCGAGCTCACCGGAACCATCGTGTCCGTGGTCACCGACTCGACCGGCACCTGCGTGTGCGTCCAGGAGGGCACGGCCCGGATCGGTCCCAACCCCGGCGCCCTGGAGGCGGTCCCCGCCGGGAAGCGGATGGTCCTCCCCCGGGGCCAGGCCCCCTTCATCGCCCCCATCGCGCCGCCCCACCAGGCGCACCTGAAAGCCTTCGAGTCGCAGTATCGCTCCACGGTCGGCCGCCCGGCGGGGCCCGGCGGCAAGTAACCGTCGCTCCGCGAACATTCCGCCGCGCGGACCAGGGCCCCGGCC
>CAYRIJ010000332.1:0-4091 GCA_964424285.1 uncultured bacterium | reverse complement strand
GTCTAGCTTTCGGCGGGATCCAGCGGATTCCAGCGGTTTTCGGCGGTGGCCGGGGCCCGGGGCCGCGGGGGCTTGGGCCCCTTCGGCAGAGATGCGGGGGGAACGATTCGCGGATATCGGGGAGCGGTTCGCTTCGCTGAAGCGATGCCGGGGCGGGTCCAGAGGGGCCCGCCCCGGTTGTTTTTGGGGGCCGGCCCCGGGGCGGTTTCGTTGCCGGAGCGAATCGCCATTGGGATGGATCCGGTCGAGTCGACCTACAAACCCAGGGGCCGCGTTTTTTTACCCGGGTATCTCGTTATCCGGCAGGGAATTGACTTCGGTTGGCCCCGCGCGGGCGCGCGTCAGACCGAGACGACGGGCTCGTGGGGCGAACCGGTCGCGTCCGGGACGACCGGCGACCAGCCGTCGGGCGCGCCCCTGAGGAGCCGGGTGCGGGCGAGGTGGGGGGCCTCGAAGCCGGGGTCGAAGCCCAGGATCGCGGCGGCGACCTCCTCGGGGCGGGCGTGGCCCTCGGTGTCGAGCCGGACCCGGACCGAGAGATACCTCGCGCCGGGCCGGAGGAAGCCGGCCTGCTCGCCGAGTTCCGGGGGAACCGCTCCGGCGGGGATCCACCCCACCGCATCCACCTCGGGGCGGAGGTCCACGGTCTTCTCGCGGCGCTTGCGGGTGACGCGCCACGGGGCTTCGGTCCGCGCGAGGAATCGCGCGGGGGCGTCGTCGAGGGGGCCGGCCGCCGTATCCGCCTTGGCGATCTGGTCCGCGTCCACCCGCACCACGTACTCCGCCGCGGCCAGCTCGCGGGAGAGCTTCCGAGCGCCCTGGGGGAGCCGCTCCACGGCGAGGAACTCGAGCCCCTCGGGGGCGTGGGCGCGGAGCCGCGCCAGCAGCTCGCCCGCGGGGATCGGCTCGGCCAGCGACATGTCCACCACCTCGTCCAGGCTCACGAGCCCGAGAGGAAGCGGCGGCGAGAACTCCATCACCGGCTTGGGGTGGAAGCCCTCGCTGTAGTAGGGGTTCACCCCGGCACGGCGGAGCACCCGGGGGAGCGCCCGCACCAGGTCGAGATGCCCGGTGAGCGCGGCCACCGAGAACTTGGCGAACCGCACCCGGTAGCGCTGGGGCTCGCCCTGCTGGAAGTCATGGGGGCGGCGGCCGTCGCGCTGCGGGTCGAGGATCCGCGGCGGGGTGTTCACCCGGGTGAACTCGCCTTGCTTCGCGACCGGCTCGCCGTTCGCGGAGCGCCGGTCCGGCCCAGCAAGCACCTCGTCGCCCGGCTCGCCGTTCGCGGGGCGCCGGTCCCGCTCCGGCTCGCCGGCCGGGGAAACCGTGCTCCCCTGGGTAGTCGCGGCCTCCCGAGCCTCGCCCGCCAGTTCGCTGGTGGACACAAGGGCTTCCGCCTCCGACGGCGGCCGGTACGCCCCGAGCTTCCGCAGGAACTCGCCGCGGTCCTCCCGCATCCGCGTCATGTCGCACTCCACGCCGCAGTGATAGCAGACCAGGATGCGCTGGTCGGCGTCGTGGTCGGCCAGGTTCGTGTGGTGCACCAGGGCGCCGGCCGGCTTCCCGCAGGGGGGCGAAAGCTTGGAGCGCATGGACCGCCGGTACTCGGTGGCCAGGAAGCGCTCCTCCAGCCCCATGTCCAGGTGGTCCCAGGGGAGCCGCCCGTCCACCGGCAGGGTGCCCAGGAACAGGTCGTAGGGGATCTCGGGGCGGGCGGCCATCGCGTCGACCCAGGCGTCCCAGCGGAGCTGGTCGTCCCAGGAGTCGAACCGTCCGCCCGCCCGCCAGACGGCTTCGATCACGTCGGCCATCCGGCGGTCGCCGCGGCCCAGGACGCACTCCAGGTAGGTGGTCCGCGGATCGTGGCGGCGGAACTCCAGCCGGTGGCGGCGCGCGAGGTCGCGGAGGATGTCCTGCTTCCGCTCGATCTCCTCCAGCGTGTCCATGGCGCACCACTGGAAGGGCGTGTGGGGCTTCGGCACGTGGGACGACACCGCCACCGTGATCCCCACCGCGGCCGGCTTGTGGTACTGCGCGCCGATCCGCTTCATGCGCCGGCCGAGTTCCATGATCCCGGCCACGTCCTCGTCGGCCTCGGTGGGGAGGCCGATCATGAAGTAGAGCTTCATCCGCCGCCAGCCGCGGCTGAACACCCGGTGGGCGGTCCGGTCGAGGTCCTCCTCGGAGATGTTCTTGTTCACCACGTCCCGCATCCGCTGGGTGCCGGCTTCGGGGGCGAAGGTGAGGCCGGTGGCGCGGACGGTCTTGATCTCGTCGAAGAGGTCCTCGTCCAGCCCGTAGGCCCGGAGCGACGCCACCGAGAGCGAGACCTTCTCCTCGCGGAGCTTCCCCATGACCTTCTTGATGAGGGGCGAGATGCACGAGTAGTCGGCGGTGGAGAGCGTGGTGAGCCCGACCTCGTCGTAGCCGCCCTTCTTCACCGCGCTCACGATCGTGTTCACGATCCCCTCGGGATCGCGCTCGCGGACCGGGCGGTAGATCATCCCGGCCTGGCAGAACCGGCAGCCCTCGGTGCAGCCGCGGGCGATCTCGATGGCCATGCGGTCGAAGATGGCCTCGGCCGCGGCCACCGGCGCGTCGTCGGGGAAGGGGTAGCGGTCGAGGTCCTGGACGACCTGGCGCTTGGGTTTGGCGGGGATGGTCTCGTCCAGCGGCGCGCCGACCACCACGAACCCGGTGCGCGGGTCCTCTTCGGTGGCGTAGAGCGCGGGGACGTAGAACCCGCCGAGCTGCGCGATCCGTACGAGTTGCTCGTGCCGGGGGACGCCCGCCGCCTTCATGTCCGCCACCAGGAGGAGCATCTCGGGGAGCTTCTCCTCGGCGTCGCCGATCAGGAAGGCGTCGATGAAGGGCGCCATGGGCTCGGGCTGGGTGGCGACGGGGCCGCCGGCGATCACCAGCGGGTCGCGCTCGCTACGGTCGGCGGATCGAAAGGGGATCGAGGCCAGGTCCAGCATGGTGAGGACGTTGGTGAACGTCAGCTCGTACTGGAGCGAGAACCCGACCACGTCGAAGTCGGTGAGGGGGCTCGCCGTCTCGAGGCTCAGAAGCGGGAGGTTCCGCTCGCGGAGTTCCCGCTCCATGTCGATCCAGGGGCAGAACACCCGCTCGGCCGCGATGCCGGGGTGGCGGTTCAGGAGCGAGTAGAGGATCTTGGTCCCCAGGTGGCTCATGCCGATGTCGTAGACGTCGGGGAAGGCCAGGGCCATCCGCACCCGGACCGAGCCCGGGTCCTTCACGATCTGGTTGGTCTCGCCCCCGGTGTAGCGGGCGGGCTTGGCCACCCGGTGGAGGAAGGGGGCGTAGGGATGGCGGTTCAGGGACACGGGGACCACCTTTGCCGGTGCGTCAAGTCGGGGTGAATGCGCGAGTTAGGACCCCGGAGGGGCGTACAAGCCCAGGCGCCCTTTGGCAGCGCCCCGCCCCCCGGGGGAAGGTGAGGATAGCAGATTGGGGGAGGGGGTGGTGCGAGGCCTGATGATCTGGACGGCTCTCAGGCGGTGAGGACACGGAGATCGTTGAGTCGAACTGGCGGAATCAGGCAGAATGAGATCTGATCCTCACGATTCGAGGAAGTGCCGACGACGGCATGATTCGGGACTGGCAGGCGTAGTCATGACCAAGAAGAAGTTGAAGCCCATCCATCCCGGGGAGATTCTCATGGAGGACTTCCTCCGACCGATGGACCTGAGCCAGAACGAGCTGGCGCGGAACCTTGGCGTCCCCCCTCGTCGTATCAACGAGATCGTTCTCGGTAAGCGCCGGTTGACGGCGGACACGGCGCTCCGCTTGGCTCACTACTTTCAGATGTCTCCGGAGTTCTGGCTCGGCCTCCAGATGGACTACGATCTCGACGTCGAGAGCGACCGCCTGCAGGATCAGATCGAACGCGAAGTTGGGCGATACCGGCAAGCGGGCTAGTTCGTGCTCGAAGGCCGATGCCATCTTGCGGGTCACTTCCCGCTCGGCAGGACAGAAGATCCTCGCATACCCCGTCTACCCCCCGACACCGCAAGCGTCCCCGCCACCACCAGCACCGCCCCCAGGAGGCTCAACGGTCCCGGAATTTC
>CAYRIJ010000331.1:1069-4099 GCA_964424285.1 uncultured bacterium | reverse complement strand
CCGCCGCCCGGCCGAAGGCCAGGAGATCGCGGGGATCGTAGGCCTGCGAAGGCGAGTAGGCGTGCACGACGCCGCTCAGGATCGACTCCGCCTCGTCGTGGCGTCCCACCACCCCCAGAAGCCGCGCCCGCTCCACCGCCGCGGGGTAGGAGCTCGACGCCACGTCCTTGAGAAGCTCGGCCCCGTCGGCCGGCCGCCCCACCGCCTCGAGCGCCCGGGCCCGCGCCACCGCCGCCTCGTCCCATCCGGGGAATCGCGAGAGCGCCTTCTGGGCCTCGGCGTCGAGCTTCGCGTAGTCCCCCACCGCGGCCAGGGCGCCCAGGTAACGGCGGAGATGCATCCGGGCCTCGGGGGTCCGGCTCCCGGCGTCCCCCTGCACCACCCCGGCCCAGAGGGAGACCGCTTCCGTCCACTTCCCTCCCGACTCCGCCACCAGCGCGTCCGCGGCATCGTCGGCCCGCACCGGAGCCGGGAGCCACGCTCCCACGATCAGGAGACCGAGAGCCGCGAGCAGAGCGGGCCTGAACGGTTTCGGCCTGGGGATGAACGTCACACCGCCTCCGGTTCGAAGAGGTTTCCACGACCGAGGATCCAGCCCGGATCCCACCGGGACTTGATCTCCCGCATGGCCCGGATCCGTTCCTCGGGGTACTGCACCGCCAGAAGCCCGCGCTTGAGCTTTCCCAGACCGTGCTCTCCGGCCACCCCGCCGCCCAGGGCCACCGCTTCCCGGCACATCTCCCGGATCAGGCTCCGCGCCCGCTCGCGCTCCCCGCCGGTCCGGGGAAGGAAGTTCACGTGCGGGTGGCCGTTTCCGATGTGGCCGAACATGACCGCCTCGAGCCCGCTTTCCGCCAGCCGCCGCCGCCAGCCCTCCAGGAAGTCGGGGATCCGCGGGTAGGGCACCCACCAGTCGCTACCCGCCTTCCCGCCCCCCTGTTCCCGAAAGGCCGCCACCTTCTCGTTCAGGGCGGAGGGAATGCGATGACGGAACGCGCGGAGGCGGTTGCGTCCGGCGGGGTCGTCGGCGACCACCACCTGGTCGAGAAGATCGGGCGCCCCCGCCTCGGCCAGACGGGTCTCCAGAAGATCGAGCCAGGCGGCCAGCGCCCGGTCCCGGTCCTCCCCGTCCCGGTACTCCGCCTTGAAGGCGATGGCCGCCCCGGTGGCCCCGGGCCAACGGATCCCCTCCGGGTTCTCCCCCACCAGGTCCAGGGACGCGCGATCCAGGAGTTCCAGGGCGCGCGGAGTGAGCCGGGGGTCGCGACGGGCGGCGACGGTGAAGCGGAGCGCGTCGAGGAGGGTGGGAAAGAACGCCAACCCGGCGAAGTAGCCGGGAGGAAGCGGGACCAGGTCCACGGTGACCCGGGTGATGGCGGCCAGGGTGCCCTCGCTTCCGATCAGAAGATCGATCTCGTCGCTGGCGTCGTAGTACCCCGCGGTGGCCTTCTCCTCGGGGGGGCGATTCCCGGGGGGACGGCGAAGCTCCCGGGTCTCCCCCGCCGCGGTGACCACGCGAAGCCCGCGCACCCAGCGACGGGTGGGCCCGTAGAGGAGGGTGTCCTCGCCGGTGGCGTTGGTGGCCACGGTGGCCCCCAGGCGCGCCTCGTTCCGGCTGGTGGGATCGGGTGGATAGAGCCAACCCTCCCGCTCCAGGGCCCGTTGAAAATCCCCCAGGAAGATCCCCGACTCCGCGACGGCGGTCATTCCTCCGGTCTTGGGATCGGGCGCAATGTCCAGGATCCGGCCCAGGTTCTCGGTGGCCAGGAGGATCCCCTCCTCGGCCGCGCTGGCCCCGGTGAGGCTGGTCTGTCCCCCCGCGAAGGTGACCGGAACCCCGCCCCCCGAAGCGGCGGCCAGGATCTCCCGCACTTCGGCCTCGTCCTTGGGCCGGGCCACCGCGTCGGGGCGGCCCTCCAGCACCACGTCGCCGCGGTAGGCGCTGTAACCCGGATCCCCGGGACCGATGGTGAGGCCCCGGCGGTCGAGGTCCGCGAGCGCGGAACGATCCCACATCAGCGCAAGCCGTATTGCGCGTTGAACGCCTTCACCACGTCGTCCAGCCGCTCGTCTCCGTCGTGGATCTTGCTCAGGTCCCAGAGCTTGAAGTGAGATCCCTTCACCCGGTGGGGCGCGATCAGGTTGAGGTCGAGCTGGGCCACCCGCCGGGAGCGCGGGCCGGAGCGGACGAGGTAGCTGTTTCCGAACTCCAGGGGTCCCTGGGGAATCTCGGGGTCGTGCCCCTGGACCACCACGTCCACCGGCGGCACCCCCGCGAGCCACTCCCCGATCTCGTCCTTGTCCCCGTGGGCCAGCACGATCACCAGGTCGGCCTGGGGGCGGAGGGTCTCGAGGAGCGGGGCCAGGGCCTGGATCGGATCGATGACGGTGAGGCTGTCCGGATCCCGCTCGAACGCCCCCGGCCAGACGTAGTAGAGGAGCGGATCCACGTAGCCGGTCACCGCCACCCGGTGCCCCTCCACGTCGAGCCAGCGCACGGCGGGGACGCGGGCCTGGATGTCGGGGGGAAGCTTCACGTTGGCGCAGACCAGGGGGAGCGACTTCGAGGCCTCGTCGAGGTACTCCACTCCGCGAATGAGATCGGTCTCCCCCAGGCCCACCGCGTCGTACCCCATCATGGCCATGGTTCGGATCATCAGCTCCGACTTCTCGACGGCCAGGGTATCGTCGGTTCCGGGGGTGAAGTCTCCCCCGTCCATGACCACCGCCGGCCCCGGCAAGGCCCGGATCTTCTTGAACACCCCGCTGCGAAGAGCCAGTCCCCCGACCGGCTGCCCGTGTCAGGTGCAGGGGCGGAGTTCACCCCGGCTGTCGGTCTGGCTGGCCAGGGTGAGCGTCCAGCTGAACTGGGAATCGGGGCGGGCGGCGGTGAGGGCGGTGCTTGGGGGCGTCGAGGCCTCGACGCATCCCCCCATCAGCGTCGCCGCGATCAGAGCGAGAGCCGCGGTCCACCGGATCGGGAGGCGAAGGGGCACGGGATGCGGGAGCCAGGGAGTCATGACGAGCGGT
>CAYRIJ010000331.1:0-1059 GCA_964424285.1 uncultured bacterium | reverse complement strand
AGTTGTTGGGGGTGGGGGGGGGAGGGGGGGTGACGGGGGTGTCCACGGGCGCCGCGCCCTCGGCGCCTCCCCTCCCCCCGAGCAGCGCCGTCACGGCCAGGGCGAGAGAAACGGTCCACCGTATGGAGAGGCGAAATGGCAAGGGGGACGGGAGCGAAGGGGTCATGATGCGCGGTCCTCGTGGAAAGATCATCGGCCGCCGCCCCGGGGGCGCGGACTCGGACCCCTCAACGATACACGATTTTCTCGATCTCCTCGCGCACGTCATCGGGCTCCCGCCCCCGGGCCAGGGCGACTTCACGGCTCAGGATGCGGAGCGCGGTGCTCAGGATCTTCCGCTCCTCGTAGGAGAGGGACTTGCGGAGGGAGAGCCGGGCCAGGTCGCGGACCGCTTCGGCCAGGGAGGTGGGATCGCCCTGTCCCAGGCGCTTCCGGTAGTCCACCACCCGCTTGGCCGAGCGCCGCTTGGCGTCGAACGTGGCCCGGCCGCGGAGCACCTTGAAGACGTCGTCGATGGACTTCTTGCCGATGGGCCGGCGTAGCCCGGAGCGATCGACCTGATCCACGGGGATGGTGAGCTTCATCTCCTGGTAGGAGAAGCTGATCTCCAGGCAGGGCACGGTGCGGGTGGACAGCTTCCGCTCGAGGATCCGGTTCACCCGGCCCAGCCCGTACTTGGGATGCACCACGAACTGCCCCTCGACGTAGGGAAGGTTGGCCATGGCGTCTTCCACGGAGACCATGACCGCTTCGGGGGCGGGAGGGGCGGACGCTCCCTTGCTGGATGCGCTCTTCTGCACCGCTTCGGCCGCCTTCTTCCTGGCCGCGATCTTCGAGGCGTCGGCGGCCGCGGTCTTGGCCGGCTCCTTGGCGCGGGGCTTCGACGCGGGCTTGCCGGTCTTCGCCACCATGGCCGGGGCGCCGGGCTTGGGGGCGGGAACCCGGCGCTTGGCGGACCCGGCGGTGCGACGCGGGGTCGCTCCCTTGGAGGTCTTCGGACTGGAAGACGTCTTCTTGGAGGTCTTCGGCTTGGAGGTCTTCCTGGAAGTCTTCTGCTTG
>CAYRIJ010000330.1:0-4124 GCA_964424285.1 uncultured bacterium | reverse complement strand
GAGCGCGTGAAGGAACTCACCGCGCTCCACCGGACGGCCCGGCTCCTCCAGGACACCCAGCGGCCGGTCGACGGCCTGATGCGCGAGATCGTCGGCTTTCTCCCCGACGCCTGGCAGTATCCCGAGGTGGCCGGGGCGCGGCTCCGGCTCCTCGACGGCGAGTACGTGAGCCCCGGCTTTCGCGACACGCCCTGGGTCCAGCGGGCGCGCTTCTCCGCCCGCGCCGACGGCGCCGGGGCGGAGTCCACGGGGAGCATCGAGATCTGCTACCGGGAGGAGCGCCCGGCGGCGGACGAAGGCCCGTTCCTCCGCGAGGAGCGCGACCTCATCGATTCGCTGGCCGAGATGCTCCGCATGTACCTGCAGCACCTGCTCGGGGATCGGGCGGCGCTCGAGGTCCACGACCGGCTCGAGCAGCAGGTCCAGCAGCGCACCGCGGAGCTCCAGGCCATGAACGCGGCGCTCCAGGCGGAGATCGCGGAGCACCGGCGCGCCCGGACCGAGATCGAGCGTCATCGCGAACAGTTGCGCCGTCTCGCGGCGGAGCTCGCGCTCGCGGAGGAGCGGGAGCGACGGGCCATCGCCGCCGACCTCCACGATCACCTGGGGCAGGCCCTGGCCTTCGTGAAGCTCCGGCTGGCCGAGTTCGCCGGCGAAGCGGTCTTCTGCGGCTTCGAGTCGAGCCTGCGGGAAATCCTGGCCCTGGTGGACCAGGCCGTCCGCTACACCCGCACCCTGACCGGCGAGCTCAGCCCGCCCATGCTCTACGAGCTGGGCCTGGGGCCGGCGCTGGAATGGCTGGGGGAGCAGTTCGCGGCCAAGCACGGCTTCCGGGTGGAGGTGTCCGTCGCTCCCGACGTGCCTCAACTGCTACCGGCGACCCGGGTGATGCTCTTCAAGTCGGTGCGCGAGCTCCTCACCAACGCGGCCAAGCACGGGCGCCCGGAGCGGGTGGAGATCTCCCTTCGACGCGAGGCGGGGGGGCTCTCGGTGCGGGTGGCCGACGACGGGGTGGGGTTCGACCCGGTCCGCGCGGAGGTCGTGGCGGCCAGCGCGGAGACCGGCACCTTCGGCCTGTTCAGCATCCGCGAACGGCTGCGTCATCTGGGGGGCCGGCTCGAGGTGCGCTCGACCCCCGGCGCGGGGGCGGCCATTCTCCTGAGCGTGCCGTTGGGGCCCGCGGACGGGAAGGCGTCGTGACCGCTCGAGTGCTCCTCGCCGACGACCACCAGCTCTTTCGCGACGGGTTGCGCTCGCTCCTCCAACGCTCCCCCGGATTCACCGTGGTCGGCGAGGCCGCCGACGGGCTCGAGGCCCTGCGGCTCTGCCGCGACCTCCAGCCCGACGTCGTTCTGCTCGACATCTCCATGCCCGGCCTGAACGGCGTCGAGGCCGCCCGCCGGATCGGCGTCGAGGCTCCCCGGACCCGCATCCTCATCGTCTCCATGCACGCCGACCGGCGGTTCGTGGCGGAATCGCTCCGGGCGGGCGCCCGGGGCTACCTGCTCAAGGACAGCGCCTTTCCCGAGATGATGCAGGCCATCCAGGCCGTCATGCGGGGGCACGTGTTCCTGAGCCCGGCCATCACCGACGTGGTGGCGCAGGATTTCGCCTCCCAGGTACCCTCCCCGGAGAGGTCCGCGTTCCGGCTCTTGAGCCCTCGCGAGCGCGAGGTGCTCCAGCTCCTGGCCGAGGGCCTGAGCACCAAGGAAATCGCCGGCAAGCTCTCGGTCAGCGGGAAGACGGTGGAAACCCATCGGCGCCAGATCATGGACAAGCTGGGTCTCCATTCGGTGGCCGAGCTCACCAAGTACGCGGTTCGCGAAGGGCTCACCCCGCTGGAATAGGACTCCCGCCTCTCAGGAATCGCGAACCTCCGAATCAGGCTTTTCCTGATTGAGCCCCCTCGTCCACGCCGTCATCTTCCCGGGGTGGCGTGCCCGGGCGGCCTCCACCCCGGAGGATCTCCGGATCGCGCCGAGGAGGTTTCCATGCCCTCGTTCGATACCGGCAACACCGGCTTCATGTTGGTGGCCACCAGCCTGGTCATGCTGATGACCCCCGGGCTCGCCTTCTTCTACGGCGGACTGGTCGGGCGGAAGAACGTGCTCGGGATCATGATCCAGAGCTTCGTGTCGATGGGGGTCACCACGATCCTCTGGTGGATCTGCGGCTACTCGCTCTGCTTCAGCGGCGGCGCCGGCGGGGTCATCGGGAACCTCGACCTGGCCTTCCTCCGCGGCGTGGGGCCCACGACGCCTTTCGGCGACGGCCACATCCCGCTCCTCGTGTTCATCGCCTACCAGATGATGTTCGCCATCATCACCCCGGCGCTCATCACCGGCGCCTTCGCGAACCGGGTGCGGTTCCCCGCCTACCTGGTGTTCCTGGTCGCCTGGCACTTCCTGGTCTACTTCCCCTTCGTGCACATGATCTGGGGCGGGGGGCTTCTGGCGACGTGGGGGGTGCTCGACTTCGCGGGGGGAATCGCGGTGCACAACATCGCCGGGATGGCGGCGCTGGCTTCCGTGCTCTACGTGGGCCGCCGAAGAGTGGCCGACAGCGTGCCCCACAGCATTCCGCTGGTGGCGCTGGGAACGGGCCTCCTGTGGTTCGGCTGGTACGGCTTCAACGCCGGGAGCGAGCTCCGGGTGGACGCGATCACCGGCCTGGCCTTCTTCAACACCGACCTCGCGGCGTCCTTCGCCGGCCCGACCTGGATGCTCCTGGCCTGGATCTTCGAGCGGAAGCCGAAGTTCCTCGGGCTTCTGACCGGCGCGGTGGCCGGCCTGGCCACCATCACCCCGTGTGCCGGCTACGTGTCGCCGGGGAGCGCGGCGATCATCGGCATCCTCTCCGGAGTCGTCTGCTATTTCGCGGTCAACCTCAAGAACCGGCTTCACTGGGACGACGCCCTCGACGTCTGGGGGGTTCACGGGGTGGGCGGGGCCCTCGGCATCATCATGCTGGGGATCCTGGGGAGCACCGCGGTCAACAGCGCGGGCCAGAACGGCCTCCTCTACGGCAACGCGACCTTCTTCGTGAAGCAACTGGTGGCCGTCGTCGCGTCGTCGATCTACGCCTTCGGGTTCACCTGGATCATGCTGGTCCTCATCAACCGGATCACCACCGTCCGGACCAGCGAGGCCGACGAGCTGTCCGGACTGGACGCCGCCCTGCACGGGGAAGCGGCGTATCAGGAAGCGCTTTGACCGGCCGGGTCGACCGGCGGAAGTCGGAAGGGGAGGGGCGGATGAGACGACGGAATTGGTTTTGGGGAGTTCCGGCCGCGACGGTGATCGTATCGGCGATCGCGGCGGGTACCGCGGGGGCCGATCCGCCGCTGGAACTCAGCGGGTTCGCCAGCGGAAGCTACCGCGCCGATTTCGATCGGAGGGCGTCGGAGTTCGTGCTGGACCAGGCCGAGATCGACGCCGTCCGCGAGCTGAGCCCCCGGGGCTCGGTGCGGGTGGATCTGGAATGGGTGTGGAACGGCGTGGACTGGGCGGCCGCGGTGGAGCAGGGGTACATGGTCTACCGCCCCCGGGGATTGGGGGACCTTTCCCTGACCGGGGGGCGGTTCAACGCCCCCATGGGCTTCGAGTCGCTCGATCCCCCCGACATGTACCAGATCTCCCACGGCCTGCTCTTCGACTACTGCGCGCCCTCGAATCTGACCGGGGCCATGGTGGGGCTGGAACTCGGTCGAGGCCTGGATGCCCGGGCCTACGCCACCAACGGCTGGGACGTGAACAGCGAAAACAACCGATCGCCGACCTTCGGCGGCCGGCTGGCCTGGGCGGGCACCGGGAAGCTCTCGGGAGGAGTCTCGGCGATCACCGGAACCCGCGACCCGGCGCAGCGGCTTCGGGAGTCGGTGCTGGACGTGGACCTCGCGTTCACCCCGAGCGCCCGGCTGCTGCTCGGAGCCGAGCTGAACGGCTGCCGGGCCGAGCGGGCCGGGAGCGACGCGTCGTGGGCCGGGTTCATGGTGATGGCCCATTGGAGCCTCCTCGAGTCGCTGGGGCTGACCGGGCGGTACGACCTGGTGAACGACAACAACGATCTCCTGTTCGGGAGCGGTCTCTCCGAACGGCGAAGCTCGGCCACGGTGGCGTCGATGG
>CAYRIJ010000329.1:0-4127 GCA_964424285.1 uncultured bacterium | reverse complement strand
CGTTCTACGCCGCGCTCTTCGACCGGGGCCGGCTCCTCCACCGGGAGGATCCCTCCGAGGGGAACCGGCCGGGGCCGGTGATCCTGGTTTACGATATCGGCGGGGACGGCGAAGGGCACTGAGGCCGGCCCCGGGGAGGCACCGATGAAGCGTCGACACCTGTGGACCGTGACCCTCGCCTTGAGCCTGGCCGCCTGCACGGGCGCCGGCTCCCGGAACCCGGTGGGGACATCCGACCCCGGACCCGCCAACGCGACGGCGGGCGAGGTGACCCTCGAGCCCGACCTCACCGGGCGAAGCGTGTTCCCGCTCAGCAACTGGTGGAACCTGGACGTCGAATCGGCTCCGGTGGACCCGAACTCCGGCGCCCTGATCGATTGGATCAGCGGCCGCACCCCCCAGAATCCGGGCGCGGTGCGCCATCTCCACCCCGACTTCGGCCCGCCCCCCTACGGCATCCCCTACGTGGGCGTGACCGGAGGCCAACCCCTGGCCCCGGTGACCTTCACCCTCTACGGCGACGAGAGCGATGTCGGGGCCCCGGGGCGGCCCCCCGGGTATCCGATCCCCGACCAGGCGCGGCTCCTCCCCGACTACATCGAGGGGGGGGTGGCCGGTGGCGGCGCGAGCGGAGACCGCCACCTGTTGATCGTGGACCTCGACCGCTGGCTGCTCTTCGAGACCTACGCCACCCGCTGGAACGCGAGCCTCGGCCTGTGGGAGGCGGGTTCCGGGGCGGCGTGGGACATGGGGCGAAACGATCGGCGGCCGGAGGGCTGGACGTCGGCCGACGCGGCGGGACTGGCCATCCTCCCCGGCCTGGTGCGCTATGACGAGGTCGCGGCGGCGGGCGAGATCCGGCACGCCTTCCGCTTCACCACCCGGTCCACCGACGGCCACGTCTGGCCCGCCTCGCACTCCGCCGGCTCCACCGCGGGGGCCCCGCCCCTCGGCGCCCGCCTGCGGCTCAAGGCCGGGGTGGATCTCTCCGGGTACCCGCCGGAAGTTCGAAAGATCTTCCGGGCCATGAAGACCTACGGGCTGATCCTCGCCGACAACGGGAGCGACATGTACATCGGCGGAACCATGGACGACCGGTGGGACAACGACGTCCTCAACCCCGCCTTCGGAAGCCTCAGCGCCGACGACTTCGAGGTGATCGAGCTGGGATGGAACGCCGTGGTGACGGGAGTGCCGGAGTAGACCGCCCTCGCTACCGCCGGCGCCGCCGCTTGGTGCCCCGGCGTCCGTCCCCGGGCTTCGCCGCCGCGCTCGATCCGGGCTTCTCGGCGGCCTTGGGTCCGGTCTTCGCTCCGCCTTTCGCTCCGCCCTTGTCCGCGCTCTTGCCCGCGCCCCTGTCCGCGTTCTTGTCCGCGCTCTTCGCCCCGGCCGTGGTCTTCTTCTTCCCGCCCCGCTCCTCCCGGGCGCGCTCGTCCTTGCGGCCCGCCCGCTTCCGCCCCCCCTGCTTCCGGGACTCCGTCTCGTCCCGGCGGGAGCGGGGGCGTCCGGTCCGGGCCTTTCCCTCGAACTCGGAGCGGGCCTTGCGGGCGCGGCGGGACTCGCTCTCCTCGGGGGTCTCCTCCTCCCCCACCAGGACGAAGTCGATCTGGCGAAGCTCCTTGTTCACGGCCAGGACCTGCACGGTGATCCGGTCCCCCAGGGTGAACCGCCGGCCGGTGTTGCTTCCCATCAACGCGAAATCGTCCTCCAGGTACTCGTAGTAGTCGTCCCCCAGGTTGTTCACGTGCACCAGCCCGCTCACGAAGTAACGCTCCAGCTCCACGAAGAACCCGAACACCTGGACTCCGGTGATGACCCCGGCGAACTCGTCTCCCACGTGGCGTTCCATGAACTGGATCTTCTTGAGCTCCACCGAATCGCGCTCGGCGCTCTCGGCGAGCCGCTCCCGGTCGCTGGCCAGGACCGCGGTGTCGTCCAGCCATTCCGTGTAACGGGCCTTCTCGTGAATCGGCCGCTCCTGCCTCCCGGAGAGGACCCTCAGGGTCCGGTGGACCACGAGGTCCGGGTACCGGCGGATGGGCGAGGTGAAGTGGGTGTAGTCCCGGAGCGCCAGGCCGTAGTGGCCGAGGGGATGGATGTCGTAGCGGGCGCGGGCCAGGCTCCGGAGCACCAGGGTGTTCAGGATCAGCTCCTCGGGCTTGTCCTCCACCGCCTTGAGGATCCGCTGCAGCTCCTTGGGGGGAACCTTGCCCTGCTTGTCGGCGTGGAGCGAAAGGCCGAACTTCCCGATCATCTCCTGGAGCTCTTCCAGCTTCTTCTCGGCCGGATCTTCGTGGACCCGGTAGAGCGCGGGCATCTTGGAGTGGAGGAGGTGCCGGGCCACGATCTCGTTGGCCAGGAGCATGAACTCCTCCACCAGCCGGTGGCTCTCCAGGCGCACCACCTTGCGGATGTCCACCGGGTAGCCCTCGGCATCGAGATCCACCCGGCTCTCGGGAAGGTCGAAGTCCAGCGCCCCCCGCTTCATCCGCTTCCCGTTCAGGACCCGGGCCATGTTCTGCAGCCGGTCCAGGAGGCCGGCCACCGGGGCCAGGCTCTTCCGCAGGCCGGCGTCGCCGTCGAAGTAGCCCTGGGCATCCTCATAGCTCAGGCGCCTGGTGGATCGGATCACCGTGTCCTCGATCCGGTAGTCGAGAACCTTGCCCCGGGGGGAAAGGCGCGCCATCATCGAGATCGCCAGACGGTCCACGTCGGGGTTCAACGAGCAGAGGTGGTTCGAGAGCTTCTCGGGAAGCATGGGAAGGACGCGGTCCACCAGATAGACGCTGGTCCCCCGCGACCGGGCCTCCTGGTCCAGGGTGTCGCCGAAGCGGACGTAGTGGCTCACGTCGGCGATGTGGACCCCCAGCTCGAACTCCCCGTCCCCGGTCTCCTCCAGGGAGAGCGCGTCGTCGAAGTCCTTGGCGCTGGCCGGATCGATGGTGACGATCATGGTCTTCCGGAGGTCCACCCGCCGGGAGACCTCCTCGGGGGGGACCTCGTCGGGGAGCCGATTGGCCGCCGCTTCCACTTCCGGGGGGAACGCGGTGGGAAGCCCGTTGTGCTTGATGATGACCAGGACGTCGAGGCCGGGGTCCCCGGGCATGCCGAGCACCTCGGTGATCCGTCCCACCGGGCCCGAGGTCGGCGTCCCCCAGTCCAGCACGTCCACCACCACCTTCTCGCCGTCCCGGCCCTCCCCCGCCTCGGCGAGGGGGATGAAGACGTCCTTGCGGAACTTGCGGTCGTCGGGGCGCACCATGACGAAGTGCTTGGTGCGCTGAACGGTCCCCACGAACTGGGCCCGCGCGCGCTCCAGGACCCGGACCACCTTGCCCTCGGGCCGGCCGCGACGGGACTCGACCCGCACCACGACCTTGTCCCCGTGGTAGGCGTTTCCCAGCTCATCGGCGGGGACGTAGACGTCCTCTCCCGACTTCTCGGGGGCGAGGAACGCCGCCCCGCTCCGGATCACCGCGAGGTGGCCCACCACCAGGTTGATCCGGTCGGGCGGGGCGAATCGCCCGTGCTTGACCTGGTACAGCTCTCCCGCCGCCTGCAAGCCGTGGAGGAAACCCTTGAAATCGCGGTAGTCCTCGGTGGAAATATCGAGCACCCGGGCCAGTTCCTTGGCCTTCAACGGCCGCCCGGCCTTCCGGAGCGCATCCAGGATCGGTTCCTTCAGGAAGTCCGCCACCTACTCCCCTCCTCCCGACCCGCTGAACTGCTGGTCCTTGCTCTTGAACAGGACGTTGAAGCTGGTGAGCGATCCGTAGATGCGGGTCACGTACTGCTGGAGCTCCACCTTGTCCTCGTCGTTGAGCTTCGGGTGGGCGTTCACCTTGGCTTCGAGAACCCGCAACCGGTCCCGCACCATGACGATCTTGTGGAAGAAGCTCTCCAGCGGGATCTCCTTGGGTTTGGCGGTGGAGTCGCCGGGCTGAAGCACCAGGGTTCCGCCCTGCCAGCGCCCCTCCAGCCGGGTCTCGGAGATGCCCAGCTCCTGGTCCAGGATCTCGCGCAGGATCTCGCGGAGCTCGTCCACGTGCATGGTGGGGGTGAACTCGGAACCTCCGGGGGCGGGGCCCCGGTCGGGATTGTATTCCATGATGTCGTCCTCCTTGGCG
>CAYRIJ010000328.1:0-4171 GCA_964424285.1 uncultured bacterium | reverse complement strand
ACCCAGGTAGTCGCCTCTTGACCCGCCGACTTGCACCCGGGTGCACCAGGTTCGCGATAAAGCTCCGGCGTGCTTCCCCGGGGAAGCAATGTTCGCAATAAAGACCCGCGTGCCGGGGTCAGGCCCTCGCGCCGGCCGTGTTCCCCCGGGCGCGCCGCCGGCACCCGGGCTGCGGGACGGAGCTCAAACCCGACGCAGCGACCCCATCACCTCGCGGGTGAAACGGCACGGCGGTTCGGGCCGGTCCGCGCTGGCCTCCAGCCACGAATGCAGGCGCTCCAGGTCCTCCGGGCGGTCCACGTCCCAGCGGGCCCCGAGCAACGCCGCCTGGAGCCGCATCACGACCAGACGCTCCAGCGTGTCTTCCAGCACCTTGGGCGTGCTCCACTCGATCCCGTCGAAGAGCGCGGGGTTGGGTCGGGTCAGCCCGATCAGGTAGTACCCGCCGTCGTGGGTGGGTCCGAGCACGACGTCCAGTTCCTCGCCGGGGCCGAGGCCGAAAACCGCCGCCGCACCCTTCTCCACGGCGACGCCGCTCCCCGCCGGTGACCCGAGAAGCGCCGCGGCCCGCCGGTAGGTTTCGGCGTCGACCGCGGGATGGTCGCTTCCCACCAGCACCGCTCCGGGATACCCCCGGCCGACGAGTTCCCCCACCGCGTTGGCCATCCGCTCCCCGAGATCCGCACCGGTTTGCGCCTGCCAGAACAACGGCTCCGGCGCTCCCCGCGGCCACATCGCACGCTGGGCCTCGACGTCGGTGGAGACGACTCCCCAGGCCACCCCCGCCGCGGCCAGCGCCACCGCGGTGTCGGCCAGCATGGCCGCGTAGAGCCTGGTCGCTCCCTCCGGCGACAGCGGCGGCACCAGCCGTGTCTTGACCTCGCCGGGCCGAGGCGGCTTGGCGAACATGCCGAACGCCGGGCCGGCCGGCCGCGCACCTTCCGCCGCCGGGCCGGTCGACTCGGACGGATCCCGCGCCGTGCCGCCGGGTTCCGGCCCGCCGGTCCCCGGGCGGAAGGGTCCGCCGGAGTTTGAGCCCGCTCCCCCTGACCCGCCCGCCCCCGTACCACCGGCCCCGCTCACGTCCCCTCCACCCGGTGCACCGTGAGGAAGTTGGTGGTCCCCGGCCGGCCCACCGGGGTCCCGGCGGTGACCACGATCAGGTCGCCCTTCCGCGCGGCGCCCTCGCGGATCAGCACCGCGGCCACCGCCTCCACCATGTCGTCGGTGCCGGGAAGCTCCTCCACCGCGTGGGGGCGCACGCCCCACAGGAGCGCGAGCCGCCGCCGCACCGCCTCGACCGGTGAGAACGCATAGATCGGGGTCATGGGCCGGTACTTGGAGACCACCTGCGCGGTGCCGCCGGTTTCGGTGAACACCGCGATGGCCGCCGCTCCCAGGTCTCTCGCCGCCCGGAACGCGGCGTCGGCGATGGCGTCGGGGACCGGCAGGGGTTCCTCGCCGGGGGACTCCGCCGCGCCGCGCCCCGCCGCTCCACGCACCGCCTCGACACGCCCCCCCCCGCCGCGCCCCGCCGCCATGGGCCCCCCGGCGTCACGCCCCCCCCCCCCGCGCCCCCCCGCAGCCCGCCCCCCCCCCCCCCACACCCGCCCCGGGCGGGACCCCGCACCACTCCCCGCCACTCCGCTCCCCGCCACTCCACGCCCCCCCGTCCCGAGCGCCGGCCCGGGCCGGAACGACGAGCTTCCCTCCGCCGCCTCGATGATCCGCCCCATCATCTTCACCGCCTCCACCGGGTGCTTTCCGATCGCGGTCTCGGCGGAGAGCATGACCGCGTCGGTTCCGTCGAAGATGGCGTTGGCCACGTCCGAGGCCTCGGCGCGGGTGGGGCGGCTGTGCTCCACCATCGATTCCAGCATCTGGGTGGCGGTGATGACCGGTTTCCCCGCCGCGCGGGCCAGCCGGATCATCCGCTTCTGGAGCACCGGCACCCGCTCGGGGGGAAGCTCCACCCCGAGGTCCCCGCGCGCCACCATGATGCCGTCGGCGGCGGCGAGGATCGCCTCCAGGTTCTCCACCGCCTGGGGTTTCTCGAGCTTGGCGATGACCGGGATCTCGGCCCCGCGCCGGCCCATGAACCGCTTTGCCGCCTCGACGTCGGCGGCCTCCCGGACGAAGGAGATCGCGACGTAGTCCACGCCCCACTCGATCCCCAGCTCCAGATCGCGCCGGTCCTTGGCGGTCAGGGCGGGAATGGCGAGCTTCCGCCCGGGGACGTTCACCCCCTTGTGCGAGCGGAGCTCGCCCCCCTCGGCCACCCGGCACCGCACGTCCTTCCCGGAGACCGCGTGCACCTCCAGGCGGATCAAGCCGTCGTCGAGCAATACCTCGTCGCCTTTGTGTAGCTCTTCCGGAAGCCTTCTATAGGTCACCGAAACCGCGTCCGGGCCCCGGGCCCCGCTCCGGGCGGTCAACGTGAACGCCCCGCCCGCCCGGAGCCGCAACGGCTCCCCGTCCAGCGCGCCGATCCGGATCTTGGGTCCCTGGAGGTCCTGCATCAGCGCCACCGTCCGTCCCTCCCGGGCGGCCAGCGCGCGCACCCGCTCCGCGACCCGGCGGTGTTCCTCGGCCTCGCCGTGGGAGAAGTTCAGCCGCGCCACGTCCATGCCCGCCCGGATGAGGGCCCGGAGGACCGATTCCTCCCCGGTGGCGGGCCCGATGGTGCAGACGATCTTGGCCCGGCGGTGGGTTTCTGGCATGGTTCTCCGGATGTGGTGGCTTCTGCCCTCGGGTCTGGCCATGGTCCTCCTCTACGGAACGGCCCTCACCATACCCGACTGGGGCCTCGAGTTCACTCGCTTCGCTTCGGTGTACGCGCTCCTCATGGTGGCCTATCTGGCCGCGACCTGGGGGGTGGCGCGCCCCGCGTTCGGCCCGCACGCCTCCCTTCGACCGGGCCGCGGCGTTCTCCCCGAACCCGCCCCGCGCGGGGAGCCCGGCCCGCCCGCGTCCGCTTCGCCAGGGCGCTCCGGCCCGGCCGAGCCCGGCCCCTCCGGACCCGCCCCGCCCGCATCCACTTCGCCCGCGCACTCCAGCCCGTCCCCCGAGGCCTCGGAACGGCGCCTGATGGCGCTCATCTGGGCGGGGGCGGTCGTGTTCCGGCTGCTGGTCCTCACCACCCCCCCGACCCTGAGCGACGATCTCTACCGCTACCTCTGGGACGGGCACGTCCTGCTGCACGGGATCAACCCCTACCGCTACGCGCCCAACGCGCCCGAGCTGGCCGCGCTTCGCGACGCCCTGTGGGCGCGCCTCCCGTACCTGAACATCCCCACCATCTATCCGCCGCTCCTCCAGCTCCTCTTCGCCGCGGTGACCGCGATCTCCCATACCGTGACCGCCTGGAAGGCGGCGGCGACGCTCTTCGACCTGGGGACCGGGTGGTTCCTGGTGCGTGCGCTGGCCGCGGCGGGACGGCCCCGGAGCTGGGCGGCGCTCTACCTCTGGCATCCGCTGGTGGTGGTGGAGTTCGCGGGGAGCGGGCACGCCGATTCGGTGGGGCTCTGTCTGGTGGCCGCGGCCCTGGCCGCGTGGGCGGCCCGGCGCTGGACGGCGAGCGGGGTCGCGCTCACCCTGGCCGGGCTGGTGAAGTTCCTGCCCTGGGTGGCCATCCCCGCGCTGATCCCGCGGCTCAGGTGGCGATGGGCCTTCCTGCCGGTGATCGTGGCCGCGTTCTACCTGCCGTTTCAGCTTCACGGGGTGGACGCGCTGGGGAGCCTCGGGGTGTTCGCGGCCAAGTGGCGGGCCAACGATTTCCTCTTCACGTTCCTCTTCCGGCAATCGGGCACCCTCGAACACTCCCTCCGACAGGCCAAGCTCTGGGGCGCGATCATCGCCGGAATCGTCTGGCTGGCCACGATCGCCCTTCGCCGTCCCCTCCCGTCGGTCTACGCCTGGACGGTGGGGGCGCTCCTCCTGGTGTCGCCGATCGCCCACCCCTGGTACGTGCTCTGGCTCCTTCCCGCCGCGGTCCTCTGCCGCCAGCCCGCCTGGTGGCTCTGGACCTTGACCGTGTTCCTGGCTTACGCTCCGCTCCCGCTTTTCCGGGCCGACGGACCCTGGCGGGAAAGTATGCTCATGAAGGGCCTGGAAGTGGTGCCGGTCCTCGCCCTCCTTCCCGTGCAGGCCTGGTGGGAGTGGCGCTCGCATC
>CAYRIJ010000327.1:0-4201 GCA_964424285.1 uncultured bacterium | reverse complement strand
GCGTCCGGATCGGCGAGGCCGATGTCCTCCACCGCCATCCGCACCAGGCGTCGCGCCACGTAGAGCGGGTCCTCCCCCGCCGCCAGCATGCGCTCGGTCCAGTAGACGGCTCCCTGGGGGTCGCTGGCCCGCACGCTCTTGTGAAGGGCGGAGATCAGGTTGTAGTGCTCGTCCCCCGCGCGGTCATAACGGAGCGCCGCGGCCTGGAGCGCCTCCCGAACCGCGTCCACCCCGACGGTGATCCCCTCCCCGGAGGTCTCCGGGGCCAGGCCGTCGATCACCTCCAGGGTGTTGAGGAGCCGGCGGGCGTCGCCGTCGGCGCCTCGGACGAGGGCGGCGCGGGCCTCCGGGTCGAAGCGAAGCCCGCGCTCCCCCAGACCCCGACCGCGGTCGGCCAGCGCGCGGTCGAACAACCTCTCCAGGGCCGCCGCGTCGAGTTCCTTCAGCACCACCACCCGGCAGCGGCTCAGGAGCGCGGCGTTCACTTCGAAGGACGGGTTTTCGGTGGTGGCGCCGAGGAGCACCAGAAGCCCCGATTCCACCGTGGGAAGGAGCGCGTCCTGCTGGGCCTTGTTGAACCGATGGATCTCGTCCAGGAAGAGCACGGTTCGGCGGCCGGCGCGACGGTTCCGCCGCGCCTCCTCCACCGCGGCCCGCACCTCCTTGACCCCGGCCGAGACCGCGGAGAGGCCGATGAACTCGGCCCCCCGGCCCCGGGCCAGAATGCGGGCCAGGGTGGTCTTCCCGGTCCCCGGCGGACCCCAGAAGATGAGCGAGGGAAGGACGCCCCCGGCCTGGATGCGACCGAGGAGCCGGTCGGAAGCGGTCAGGTGCTCCTGACCCACCACCTCGTCGAGGGTGCGGGGACGGAGCCGTTCGGCCAGGGGGGCGCCGGCGGCGGGAGGGGCGTCGGGCTCCTCCGGAGCGGCGTCGTGGGAACCGGGGAAGAGTTCGAAGCTCATGGGCTCATTCTACCCGCCGCGCGCCTCCCCCACGACCGCTAACCGGATCGCCCCCCGGCGAGGAGGGGGGCCAGAAAGGGAGCGATCGGCGAGCCGGCCGCCTGGACCACGACTTCCGGGGGCCCGCCGGCCACCAGGCATCCTCCCCCCTCCCCGCCGTCGGGTCCCAGCTCCACCAGCCAGTCGCACGCGGCGAGAACGTCGAGGTGGTGTTCGACGACCAGGACCGTGTTCCCCGTCCGCACCATGTCCCGGAGAATCTCCACCAGCCGGGCCACCTCGGAGCCGTGCAGCCCCACCGTGGGCTCGTCGAGCACGACCAGGCGCCCGGTCAGTCCGGTCGCCAGCTCCCGGGTGAGCTTCAGGCGCTGGGCCTCGCCGCCGGAGAGGGTCGGCGCGGCCTGGCCCAGGGTGAGGTAGCCGAGACCCACCCGCTGCATCCACCAGAGCGGCCGGGCCACCGAAGGCACGGCGGCGAACAGGGACAGGGCCCGGTCGACGGTGAGGCCCAGGACGTCCACGATGTTCTGGCCCCGATAGCGCGGAATCCGGGCCTCCGGCCCGAAGCGGGCCCCGCCGCACGCCTCGCAGGGGAGCCGGACGTCGGGCATGAAATCCATGTCCACCGTCACCTCCCCCTCGCCCCGGCAGACCTCGCAACGCCCGCCGGTGACGTTGAAGGAGAAGGTGCCGGGGGTGAACCCCCGGCGCTTGGATTCGGGGAGCGCGGCGAACACCGAGCGAATGCCGTTCCAGGCGCCCACGTAGCTGGCGGGGACCGAGCGGGCGGACCGGGACAGCGGGTCCTGGTTCACCACCCGCACCCCGGCCACCGGGGCTTCGATGCGGAGTCGCCCCAGACCCTCGCGGGTGGATTCCCGGGCGGCGGGCGCCCTCCCTCCTTCGGAGAGCGCCTGCTCGAGGAGGGGAACCAGGGTCTCGGCCACCAGGGTGCTCTTTCCCGATCCGCTCACCCCGCACACCCCGGTGAGGACGCCCCAGGGGAGGTCCACGTCGATGCCCTTCAGGTTGTGAAGGGAGGCGTCCCGGATCCGGAGCCATCCCCGGGGTTCGCCGAGGGGGGGACGCGCGGTCGGGGGCGCCTCGCGAAGCACGTCCACGGTGGGAGACCACGCCGCCTCGACCCGCCCGGCCGAGGGCCCGCAATACACCACGCTCCCCCCGTCGGCTCCCGCCCCCGGTCCCAGGTCCACCAGCCAGTCCGAGGCGGTCATGACCTCGCGATCGTGCTCGACCACCACCACCGTGTTCCCCTGGCGGGTGAGATCCCGGAGCACCTCCAGCAGGCGGCCGGTGTCGCGGGGATGGAGACCCACCGTGGGCTCGTCGAGAACGTACAGCGCGTCCACCAGGCTAGCCCCCAGGGCCTGGGCCAGCTCGATCCGCTGGGCCTCGCCGCCGGAGAGGGTCCGGGTGAGCCGGCTCAAGGTGAGGTAGCCGAGCCCGACCCGATCCAGGACCTCCAGGCGATGCACGAGGTCCCCCAGGAGCGAGCGGACCGTTTCCCGTTCCCGCGGGGTCGGGTCGAGCCCTTCGAGGAACGGCGCCAGATCGGCCACCGGCAGCTCGGACCACTCCGGGAGGCTCTTTCCCCCCACCCGCACGCGCCGTCCCTCGGCCCGGAGCCGGCTCCCCCCGCAGTCCGGACAGAGGCGGGGGCTCTGGTACCGCTTGACCAGGAAGCGCGCCCCCGCCTTGTAGCCTTTCCGCGAGAGCTTCTCCAGGAAACGCATGACCCCGGGAAAGGTGCGGTCGCCGGCGAAGAGGAAGCGCCGGTCCTCCTCCGCGAGGTCCCGGAACGGCACGTCGCGGGGGATCGACCGGGCCCGGGGGGAGGCGGCGAGCTTCTTCAGGGCCCAGTTCCTCCAGCGCCCGGCCCAGGGCACCACCGCGCCTTCGTCGAGGGTGCGGCCCGGATCGGGGACGATCCTCTCCGGATCGAACTCCAGGATGTAGCCGAAACCCTGACAGGCCGGGCAGGCCCCGGCCGGACTGTTGAAGGAGAAGTGGAGGGGATGGGGGTCGGGGTAGCTCCCGTCGCACCCCGCGCACACCCGTCCCAACCGGTATCGCGCCGCCGGCTCCCCGTCGGCGTGCACCGCGGCGCGCCCCCGGCCCTGGGCGAAGGCCGCGCCCAGCGCCTCGGCGAGGCGCCCCCGCCGGCCCTCCCGCACCCGGTCCTGTAGGATGTCCCACTCCGCCGCCCCCTCGGGGGCCTCGCCCAGGTCCAGCGCCGCCCCCGCTACCACCGCCCGGAGATACCCGCGGGCCTTGAGCGCCCGGCGGACCGCCCGGGGATCGCCGCCTTCCAGGGGGTGGGGAAACGAAATCAGGAACCGCCGGTCGCGCCCCGGATCCCCGGACCACGCCTCCACGACCCCCTCCACCGTCCACCGGGGGACCTCCGTCCCGCATCGATCGCAGATGACCCGGCCGGCGCGGGCAAACAGGAGCCGGAGATAGTCGTGGATCTCGGTGCTGGTGCCCACGGTGGATCGGGCGCTTCGGACCCCGGTGCGCTGGCCCAGGGACACCGCGGGGGAAAGCCCCTCCACCCGGTCGACCTCGGGCCGGGGAAGCCGCTCCAGGAAACGCCGCGCGTGGGCGGAAACCCCTTCGAGGTAGCGCCGCTGTCCCTCGGCGTAGAGGGTGTCCATGGCCAGGCTCGATTTCCCCGAGCCGCTGACCCCGGTCACCACGGTGAGAGCGCGCCGGGGAAGGCTGACATCGATGTTCTTGAGGTTGTTCTGGCGGGCGCCCCGGACCCGGATGACCGCTCTGGGGGCGTCGGCTCTGGGCGGGCGCTCGGACATGGGGGGGATTGTAGCGAAAAAAACGGAAGGGGCCGGCCCGGAAACGAATCCCGGTCCGACCCCTCTCGACCTCGATCCCCCGACGGAGCGTGGGATCGCAGCCTCTGTCGAAGCTACATCTTGACCATGCGGCTCGACGCGGACTTGCTGGTCTTGCGCTTGGAGGCCTTCTTCTTGGTCTTGCGCTTGGCGGCCTTCTTCTTGGTCTTGCGCTTGGCGGTCTTCTTCTTGCCCGCCTTCTTCTTGGCCTTGCGCTTGGTCTTGCGCTTGGCGGTCTTCTTCTTGGCGGCCTTCTTCTTGGTCTTCCGCTTGGCGGTCTTCTTCTTCGCGGCCTTCTTCTTGGTCTTCCGCTTGGCGGTCTTCTTCTTGCTGGCCTTCTTCTTTGCCATTCTTACTCACCCCCCT
>CAYRIJ010000326.1:0-4255 GCA_964424285.1 uncultured bacterium | reverse complement strand
CTAGGCCGGCCGCTCCTGCTCGAAGGATTCCCAGGACGTATCCGAGGCGGAGTGGATCCCGCGGGCCCGGAGATCGAACTCGGCGGGATTGGTGCAATAGCGCAGGGCGTCGTCGTAGGAGATCTTGTCCTCGCGGTACAGGCGCATCAGGTCCTGGTCGAAGGTCTGCATCCCGTACTGATTGACGCCCTCCTGAATCGCCTTGTAGATCATGGGCGTCTTGTGGGAGTCGATGATGTACTCCTTGATGGTCGCGGTGTTGATCATCACCTCGACCGCGGGAACCCGGCCGTGCCCGCTCTTGTGCGGAATCAGACGCATGGAGCAAACCGCGGCCAGGTTCGAGGCGAGGAGGTAACGGACCTCCTCGTGTTCCTGCAGCGGGAAGAACGAGATGATGCGGTTGATGGTCTGCGCCGCGTCCGGAGTGTGCAGGGTCGACAGGACCAAGTGGCCGGTGTCGGCGGCCATGACCGCGACCTTCATGGTCACCTGATCGCGGATTTCGCCGATCAGGATCACGTCGGGATCCTGTCGGAGGATGTACTTCAACCCGTCGTGATAGGACTCGGTGTCGAGCCCCACCTCGCGCTGGCTGATCATGCAGAGGTTGTCCCGATGCAGGAACTCCACCGGGTCCTCCACCGTGATCACGTTCCTGGGAATGTTGTTGTTGAGGTAATCGATCATCGAGGCCAGGCTGGTGGACTTTCCGGTGCCCACCGTCCCGGTGACCAGGATGAGACCTCGCGGCTTCTGCACCAGATCGGCCAGCACCATGGGCAGGTTCAGGTCTTCCAGGCTCGGCACCCCGAACGGGACCTGCCGGAAGGCCATGGCCACCGTTCCCCGCTGCTTGTAGAAGTTGGAACGGAATCGGGAGAGTCCGGGAACGGAGAAGGCGAAGTCGATTTCGTGGGAGTTCTCGAACGCCTTCTGCTGGTTGGGCGTCAGGATCTGCTCCACGATGGACTCGATGTCCTTGCTGCTGGGCTCGGGCTCGTCCAGGGGGATGAGCTTGCCGTCCACACGGATGGTCGGCGGGGTGCCCGCTTTGATATGAAGATCGGACGCGCCGGCCTGGCTCATGCGCTCGAGAGTGTGGCGGATGTTCATGATACCCGGACCTCCGAATCCCCCCGGATCAGGTTTCTTGGACGAGGAACAAGGCCTGGCCGAACTCGACCGGTTTGGCGTTATCCACCAGGACCTGGACGATCTTTCCCCGCACCTCGGATTGGATCTCGTTCATCAGCTTCATGGCCTCGATGATGCAGACCGTCTGGCCCGGCTCCACCGAGGACCCCGGCTCCATGTACGGCTCCGCGTCCGGGGCCGGCGCCCGGTAGAACGTCCCCACCATGGGAGACTTGATCGCGGTGAGCCCGGATTCCGCGTCGGCCTGGGGCTCGGCGACCGGGGTCGGGGCCGGCGTCACCGGCTCCGCCGGGGGCGCGGCCGGCCGCGCTTCGGGCACCGTGCCGGCCACGGCCACATGCACCGGACCGCCGTTCTCCCCGCTTCCCTTCCGGATCCGGATCCGCCCCCACCACTTCCACACCTCGAGCTCGCCGATTTCGCTCTCTTCCACTAGCCGGATCAACCGTCGGACCTCTTCGATTCTCATGGGACCTCTCGTCTCGGAGCTCGGAAAGCAAGAGGCGCCCAGCGCAAGGAAAGGTCGTGCGGACCCTCCGACGCGGCGGCGCCTGATTCCGGTCGTGAGCCGGAGGGTCCGGGTTCCGGAACCCGGCTCCGACCCTGGAGCCGGGGGCCCCGTATCGGGGTCGTCCCGGCCCGGGAAGGCCTCTCTCAGGACGTCACCAGCTCGATGGCGTCCCTGATAAGCCCATCCGGTACACGCGGCCAGACGCTAGCACCGCCCATCTGGAGTGTCAACACGAAGCGGGTCCTGGACTCCCGCACCTTCTTGTCCAGCTTGAGCTTGCGCGATATCACCCCCTTATCGGCCTCGGGACGGGTGAGCTTGAGGCCCAGCCGGGTCAGAAGGCCGTTCTGGCGCTCGCGCACCCCCGGGGCGGTGACCCCCAGCGCCTCCCCCAACCAGGCGGCGCCGTTCATTCCCACCGCCACCGCCTCGCCGTGCCGGAGCCGCCCCAGGGTCTCCGCCTCGAGGGCGTGTCCCAGGGTATGTCCGTAGTTGAGGACCGCCCGCACGTCCTCCTCGCGCTCGTCCCGCCCCACCACCTCCCCCTTGGCTTCCAGGCAGGCGGTGATCACCCCGATCAGGACCCGGGGGTCGCGGGCCAGGACGCGGCCGGCGCCCTCCTCCAGGGCGACCATGAGGTCGGGTCGCAGGGTCACCCCGATCTTCACCGCCTCGGCCAGCCCCGCCCGGTAGTCGCGAGGGGCCAGGGTGGCCAGAAGCTCCGGGTCCACCGCCACCAACGCCGGCTGATGGAAGGCCCCGACCAGGTTCTTTCCCCCCGCGAAGTTCACCCCGGTCTTCCCCCCCACCGAGCTGTCCACCTGGGCGATGACCGTGGTGGGGACGTGAACAAGGGGGAGCCCCCGATACAGGGTTGCGGCGGCGAAGCCGGCCAGGTCTCCGGTCACCCCGCCCCCCAGAGCCACCACCGGGGTCCACCGATCCACTCCGGCGGCGAGGAGCGCTTCGTAGAGGAGCCGGACCCGGGTCAGGGTCTTGGCCCGTTCCCCCGGGGGCACTTCGATCCGGGCGATCACCGAGACCCCCGCTTCGGCAAGCCCGCTCTCCAGAGCCTTCCCGTGGAGACCCGCCACCTTCCGGTCGGCGACGACCGCCACCCGCCGGACCTCGAGACGCTCTCGAACCAGGGTTCCGACCCGGGAAATCAGTCCGGGTTCGATGATCACCGGGTAGGCGGCCTCCCCCACCCGGACCCGAACCACGGCCATTCAGCCCCCGTCCCGCGGCGGGATGCGCCGCACCCGAGGTCCGCCGGCCCGCCTCATCTAGCGGACCACCTCGAAGGTGTGGAGGATGGAATCCACCTGCCGGAGCATGGGCACCTTGTCCTGTCCCGGGGCGAAGACCTGCCCGACCAGGAGATAGGAGCGATCCTCGCGCTGGAAGGCGAAGGCCACGAACGGCCCCCCGATCACGTACTTCTCGTTCTGCCAGATGCCGCCCCAGCGCACCGCCGGCCGGCCCTGGAACTGCACCGTCCGGCTCCGGGTGAGCGACGGCATGAAGAAATCGCCGTCGTTGTAGACCTCGAGGATGTCGGAGAGCAGCGAGTCCCAGGCCGCGGGCACGAGGGGAACCCGTTCGTCGACCCAGTGAACGAGGATCAAGCGCACCGGGTCGGTGGCGTTGAACTTGACGAAGTCGCGCTTGGGGTCCTCGGCGGCATAGAAGCCGTCCAGGAGGCGAAGGGTCCATCCGTACTTCCGGGCCACCTCGGCGGTGAGCTCCTTTTCCTCCCCCAGACCGAACATGGTCTTGGTCAGCCCCTCCACCACCGCCTCCGAGTAGTCGTATCGGAGATCGGTGGAGTCCGCCTCGGTGAAGAGTTGCAGGAGATCGGCGTCCGACCACGCCACCGCGAAGAGGGTGGTCTGGCCGGTGGCCCACCGGTCCCGGGCCAGGAGCCGGAAGGGGGTCCGCGCCTTGATCTGATCCTTCCCCGCCTTCCCCAGCATGCCCGGAAGATCGTGGGCGAGGGCGTCGTCGCGGGACAGATCCACCGCGATGATCTGGTTCTTCACGTACTTGTAGGTGACGAAGCGGTCGTAGGGCGGAAAGTCGAGGCGGAAGGCGGGTTCGGTGCCGTTGGCCACGGTGGGACCGGTCTGGACCGGGTACTCGTAGATCTGCTCGAGGGCGTCCGCCACCGGACCCCCGCGCGGGGTGTTCGTGAACACCGAGACCTCGTCGTTGGCCCCCACCGCTCCCGGAGGGGTTCGCTGCCCGCAACCGGACAAGAGAACCAGAGTGGTGATGAAGAGCGCGCCGGCTCGCCACGCGTAGGCCGCGTCTCCGCGGCGGATGAGGTTCATGGGGGGATTATAGGCTCAGCGAACGGTGGGGGCGACCCCGGCGCCGGGACCGCTCCGGCTGATCAGGGACGCGTCCATCTCCGGGGTCCAGGGGAGGTCGGGGGCCTGCTCCACGTCCACGAAGACCGTGGTCCGGGTGCCTCGGCGAAGGAAGCGGATGGGAATGTGCGATCCGGGGACGGTGGCCGCCACCAGGAAGGAAAGATCCTCGGGACTCTGCACCCGGGCTCCGGCATAGTCGAGGATCACGTCT
>CAYRIJ010000325.1:0-4258 GCA_964424285.1 uncultured bacterium | reverse complement strand
ACCTACTTCATGGGTGTTTACGGCAATTTCGATCGGCAGATCCGGTTCCTGAGGGCCCTCGAGGAGACCCGGCCCCTGATCCTGGTGGATTCCTTCACCCTGGACACCGGTCTCGCCGATCCCTACATGAGCCTCAAGCTCAACCTCTCGGTGCTGAGCCTGAGCGGAGACCCCTCCCCGTGAGCCCCCGGAAGCGGAACCAGCGGGGGGCGGCCACCGTCGCGGTGCTGATCCTCCTCATCACCGGGCTCTTCCTGGTCTTCCGGGCCTGGACCGCGGCCCGGCTCGTGTTGTCGCCGGTCGAGACCAGCCGGGCGATGGCAGCCCCGGGAGAGGCCCCGCTGGTTCAGTCCGCGCTGGACCGGGACGCGGCCGTCGCCGCCGAGCCCGATCCGGGCCGGGATCCCATGCACTGGCCTCCCGCGCCCCCCGCGCCCCGGCATCGGGGGCCGGTGGAGCCGCCACCGCTCGTGGCCCCCAAGGTGAGCATGATCCTGGTCGATCAGGTGAACCCGACCGTACGCATCCTGGTGGAGGGTCAGCGCTCAGGCGACCTCCACATCGGGGAATCGTTCAAGGGATGGACCGTGGTCTCCATCCGAAGCGGCGCCGTGACGGTGACCAAGGACGGAGAGAATTTCACCCTTACCATGTGAGGAGACACACGTGATGGCGTTGAAACCAGGAATCTGGAGGGCATGCCTGGTTCTCGGGTTGGTCCTCGTCGCGTTCGCGGTGACCCCGGGCCCGGCCCCGGCCCAGCCGGGGACCGCGGCCATGAGCGACCAGCAGTTGATCAGCCTCGACGCGGACAGCACCCCGGTGGTGTCGGTGCTCCGGGTGCTGGCCGACCGGAGCGGTCTCAACATCGTGACCGCCCCCGAGGTGCAGGGCCGCCCCATCAGCATCCATCTCCACGACACCCCGTTCAGCGAGGCGCTGAACCTGGTGGTCCGCGCCGCCGGCCTGGGCTACGAGCGGGTGGGCGGGTCGATCCTGGTGGCCGACCCCCAGCGTCTCGCCCAGCAGACCGGCCTCACCACCAAGATCTACGACCTCCAGTACGCCAACGCCGACGAGGTGGTGAAGGCCCTGGAGGTGATCTCCAAGGAGGCCCGGGCCTACGTGTCCGGGAACCGGGTGATCGTGAAGGCGCCCCAGTCGGTGATCGAGGAGGTGGACAAGATCGTCCAGGACCTCGACGAGCGGCCCCAGCAGGTCATGTTCGAGGCCCGGCTGGTGGAGGTGAACACCACCGATCTCAAGGAGCTGGGGATCGACTGGGAGAAGATCACCAAGTGGACCCAGGTGATCACCGAGACCAACCCCGGCGACTCCCAGAACGACGCCAACCCCCAGCAGCTCCCCTTCGTCAAGTACGACCAGACCGGCGACCTCTACCGCCAGGTGGAGTCCTTCGAGGTGACCCTCGACGCCCTGATCACCAACGGGAAGGCCAAGCTCCTGGCCAACTCCAAGATCACCACCATGAACAACCAGCCGGCGGAGATCTTCATCGGCCAGACCGTGCCGGTGGTGATCACCAGCCTCTCCTCGGCCGGGGTCCAGGGGGGCGCCTTCCAGACCGTCCAGCTCGAGAAGGTCGAGGTGGGGGTCAAGCTCAACATCGTCCCCCGGATCTCCGACGACGGCTACATCACCACCCAGGTGAGCCCCGAGGTGAGCACGATCATCGCCTTCGTGGGGCCGGACAACGACCTTCCCGAGACCTCCACCCGCCGGGCCACCTCGGTGGTGCGGGTCCTGGACGGGCAGAAGTTCTATCTGGGCGGCCTCCTCCAGGAGGAGTCCAAGGAGACGGTCAAGAAGGTCCCGCTCCTGGGCGACATTCCGCTCCTGGGGTATCTCTTCCGGCACTACCGGATCGAGACCAGCCAGACCGATCTCGTGATCGAGATCACGCCGACCCTCATCAAGGACCAGGGGTAATCGCCATGGACGTGATGGAAATCCTCCGCGAATCGGTAGACCGCCAGGCCAGCGACGTCATCATCTCCGCCGGGGCGCCCATCACGTACCACATACACGGGGTCCTGGAGCCCCTCGATCCGGAGTGGGTCCTGAGCGGGACGGAGACCCAGGAACTGGTCTATCAGTTCCTGACCATGGATCAGCGCCGGATCTTCGAGAACGAGCGCGAGCTGGACGTGGGCTACCACGTTCCCAACCTCGCCCGGTACCGGGTGAGCGTCTACCAGCAGAAGGGAACGGTGGCCGCGGTGCTCCGGCTGGTGCCCCTGGAGATCCCGGACTACCGGTCGATCGGGCTCTCGGACCGGACGCTCATGGAGATGGTGAACAAGCCCAACGGGCTCATCCTCATCACCGGCCCCACCGGGGCGGGGAAGTCCACCACCATCGCCTCGTACATCGAGTACCTGAACGCGGAGCACGGGGTCCCCAAGCACGTCATCACCATCGAGGACCCGATCGAGTTCATGTTCAAGAACAAGACGTGCCTGATCGACCAGCGCGAGATCGGGTTCGACACCAAGGGATACGTGCGGGGGCTCAAGGCGGCGCTCCGGCAGATGCCCCACATCATCTTCGTGGGGGAGATGCGGGACCGCGAGACCATGGAGGTGGCGCTGACCGCGGCGGAGACCGGAAACATCGTGGTTTCCACCCTGTCCACCCAGTCGGCGGCCAAGACCATCAACCGGATCATCGACGTGTTCCCCCTGGAGCACCAGGCGGAGATCCGGACCCGGCTCTCCCTGACCCTGAAGGTGGTGGTGTCCCAGACGCTGCTCCGGCGGACCGACGTTCCGGGGCGGATCTGCGCCCGCGAGACCATGTTCGTCAACTCCCCGATCTCGAACCTGATCCGCGAAGGCAAGATCCACCAGATCAACAACGCCATCGCCACCCACTACCGGGACGGGATGAAGCTCCTGGACGACGACCTCCTGGGGCTCTACCAGCAGGGGGTGGTGGACTACGTGGACGTGGTGACGCGGATCCAGGACTCGGAGAAGATGCGGGGGTTGAAGCGGGCGTAGGACGACGCGAGGAGGGCATGGATTTCTGGTGGGGTCCGCGAGAAGCGCGGACCCGGGGGCCGGCAGGGGGGCCGGACCTGCGTTTCGAAAACCCAACGGGGGAGCGGGAGCGGTGGCACCTCTCCCTGCCCCGCTGAAACGAGGTAAGAGCGCCATGTTCTCGAACAGCAACTACAAGAAACGGCTGGAGAGGCTGATCGGCCAGTGGGTGGACTACCGGACCCTGGTGGTGACCCGCATGGGGGCCGAGGACGTGACTCCCGAGGAGGAGCGGCGGTTCCTGGAACTCAAGGGAAGGATCGCCGAGAACCTGGCCGGGGTGACCACCGGGACCCCCGCGGGGGCGGCCCAGGAAGTTCACGGTCACCAGCGGAGCCTCGGCGAGTTCCTGAACCGCTACACCAACCTCCAGGTGAGCGAGCCCCCCAGCCCGCGCGACCGGGAGGAGTTCGAGCGCGAGTGGCACCGCCAGTATCTCTTCCTGAACCGGCTCAAGGGAGTGCCCACTCCCTCGGCCAAGAAGAACCATCGTCCCGTGGCGAGGCCGGTGGCGGTCTCCGCGGCGCCGGGGGCCTATCGCGGCCGCTCCTTCGGGGGCTGGTTCGTGAAGTTCGTGCTCCGGCTCGCCCTGATCGTGGTCGCGATTTGGGCGGTGGTGGTGCTCGTCCCCTGGCAGCGCATCACCGGCGGGCGGCCGGTCTCCGCCGGCCGGGTCGGCGGGTTCATGGGCGACGCCTGGGGGAGCGCCAAGGGCGCGGTGGGCGGTTTCCACACCCCCACCCTGGGAGGCATCTTTCAACCGGTGGTGAACCGGTACGGCCCCGAGCTGACCGCGATCATGGTCGGCGTGCTGCTGGTTGCGGTGGGGTACTGGATCTTCATCCGGATGCGGTAGGAGGGGTCGGAGGCGGCGGCTGGAGTGGGGTTTGTGGTTGCGGCGGGGCTGGGGTTGTGGCGGGGCTGGGGTTGTGGCGGGGCGCCGGGTTTGCGGCGGGGTGCTGGTGGGTTCGTGCTCTTCCGACGCGACCCGATGGAACGAACGATGCGGGCGGGGGCTGGGCCGGACGCCTCCGACGTGACCCGACGGAACAGATGGTGCGGGCGGCTCCTGGGCGGGCCGCCCGTTCGCGTTGGGGGCGTGCGGGCGGGCGCGGGGCGGCAACCGGCGGTACCCTGATTCCTTCGGTGCGGCCTTTATTGCGAACATTGCTTCCCCGGGGACACACGCGGGTCGG
>CAYRIJ010000324.1:0-4271 GCA_964424285.1 uncultured bacterium | reverse complement strand
CGGTGATAGTCAACGATCTCCACGTCGTGGGCGTCTCCGCCCGCCCAGCGGAAACCAACTCGCCGTTGATCGTCGATCTGGATACCGTATCGCCTTTTCAGGGCGCCCGTGCCTACTCGTCCAGCGCCGCGCCGTGGGTCGCGATGACCCGCCGGTAGAAGTCCGCGCTCGATTTCAACGTCCGCTCCCCGGTGGCGTGGTTCACGTGGACCAGGCCGAAGCGCATGGAGGTGCCGAGCGCCCACTCGACGTTGTCGAGGAGCGACCAGGCGAAGTAGCCCCGGACGTCGGCGCCGCGCCGGATGGCCTCGTGGAGGGCGCGCAGGTGGCTCCGGAGGTAGGCCACCCGCCGGGGATCGTCGACCCGATCCCCCGCCGCCACCGGCGGGTCCGGAAACGCCGCCCCGTTCTCGGTGATGTAGAGGGGACGGTCGCCGTAGCGTTCCTTCACCCACAGGAGAACGTCGGTGAAGCTCGGGGGGTACACCTCCCAGCCGATGTCGGTGACCTCGATCCCGGGCTGGCGGACCGGTCGCGCGGGAACCGGCCAGGCGGTCGGGTCGTGAGCCACCACCGCGCGGGTGTAGTAGTTCACCCCCAGGAAGTCCACCGGCTCGCCGATCAGCGCGAAATCCTCAGGGGAGTACTCGACCCAGGCCTCGCCGTAGATCCCGGGCAGCTCCTCCGGGTTCCTCCCCAGGAACACCGGGTCCAGGAACTGCCGGTTCATGTAGGCGTCGGCGAGCGCGGTGGCCCGAAGGTCCTCCGGCGACTCCGAAGCCGGGAGCTTGGGCTCCAGGTTCACCACCAGGCCGATCCGCCCTGACGATTCCGACCGGAACGCCTGGACCGCCGCGCCGTGGGCGCGGAGGAGGTTTCGGGCGGCGATCGCCGCCTCGAAGAGGCTTCGGTGGCCCGGGGCGTGGACGCCGTGGAGGTAGCCGGCGTCGACCACCACCCAGGGCTCGTTCAGGGTCATCCACCCCTTCACCCGGTCGCCCAGCGCCCGTGCCATCGTCCGGGTGTAGTCGGCGAACCAGAAAGCGACGTCGGGGTTGAGCCACCCTCCCCGATCGTCCAGGGCGGCGGGAAGGTCCCAGTGGTAGAGGGTCGCCCAGGGCTCGATCCCGTGCTCGAGGAGCGCGTCCACCAGGCGGTCGTAGAAACCCAGCCCGGCGGGGTTGACCGCGCCGCGCCCCTCCGGGAGCACCCGGCTCCAGGCGATCGAGAAGCGATAGGCGCCGAGGCCGAGGTCGGCCATGAGCGCCACGTCCTCCGGCCAGCGCCGGTAGTGGTCGCAGGCGAGGTCGTCGGTCTCGCCGTTCCGGGTCATGCCGGGGGTGTGGGAGAAGCGGTGCCAGATGCTGGGGCCGGCCCCGTCGGCGAGGGGCGAGCCCTCGATCTGGTAGGCCGAGGTGGCCGCCCCCCAGAGAAACCCTTCGGGGAAGCGGCCCGCCGCCGCCCCGGCCGAACCGGGATCGGTTGCTTCGGCGCTCACCGGGGTTCCAGCTCCCGCCGCCGCTCCGGCCGAACCGGGATCGGTTGCTTCCGGGCTCACGCGCCTATCCTCCTGCCGCCGACGGGCCGAGAACGATCTCCACCCGGTGCAGGCCGCCGTCCCGGACGAGCGGCACGCGGGCGGCGCCGCCACGGATCGCCGCCGCGACCCCGTCCTGCTCCGCCGCGACCCCGTCCAGCTCCGCCGAGACCACGACCCCGCCGGCCACCCCGCTGGAACGGCTCACCGAGACCTCGTAGCGGGTTTCGCCCCCGGGGAGCCGGAACGCGGCCTTGAACCCCGGCCAATCCCCGGGGATGCAGGGGGCCACGACCAGGGTGTTTCCGTCCTCGACCCGAAGCCCGAGCACCGATTCCAGGGCCACCCGGAGCATCCACCCCGACGACCCGGTGTACCAGGTCCAACCGCCGCGCCCCACGTGGGGCGGGGCACCGTAGACGTCGGCGGCGATCACGTAGGGCTCCACCCGGTACCGCTCCACCGCCTCCGGGGTGAGGGCGTGGTTCACCGGGTTCAGGAGATCCAGGAGCCGGGCCGCGCGCTCGCTTCGCCCCAGCTCCGCCTCGGCCCGGACCACCCAGAGGGCGGCATGGGTGTACTGGCCGCCGTTTTCCCGCACCCCGGGAATATATCCCTTGATATAACCCGGATCCTTGGGAGTGCGGTCGAAGGGCGGGGCGAGGAGGCGGATCAGGCCGTCGTCCTCCGAGATCAGCTCCCGCTCCACCGCGTCCATGGCCCGGCCCGCCCGCTCCGGGGGCGCCTCGCCGGAGATCACCGCCCAGGCCTGGGCCAGGGCGTCGATCCGGCACTCGTCGTTCTCCCGGGAGCCCAGGGGTTCGCCGTCGTCGTAGTAGGCCCGCCGGTACCACCCGCCGTCCCAACCCGCGCTCTCCAGGGCCGCCGCCCCCCGCTCCCGGTAGACGCGGTAGCGCTCGACCCGCGCGGTGTCCTGGCGATCCTCGCAGAAGGGAAGAAAGTCGCCCAGCACCCGGTGGAGGAAGAACCCCATCCACACGCTCTCCCCCCGCCCTTCGCGCCCCACCCGGTTCATGCCGTCGTTCCAGTCGCCGGTGCCGAAGAGGGGAAGGCCGTGGGCGCCGCGGGTCAGCGCCCGGTCCAGGGCGCGGCAGCCGTGTTCGTACACGTCGGCGGTCTCCCCCGAGAGCTCCGGGCGAAGGTAGGCTTCGTCCTCTCCGGGGGCCAGGGTCCGCGCGGTGAGAAAAGGAGCCGGCTCGTCCAGGAGGCTGCGGTCCCCGGTGGTCCGGACGTAATGGGCGGTGAGATAGGGGAGCCAGACCAGGTCGTCGGCAAACCGGGTGCGGATACCGCGGCTCCGGGGGGGATGCCACCAGTGAAGGACGTCGCCCTCCACGAACTGGTGCGCGGCCGCGAGGAGCACCTGATCGCGAAGCAACTCCGGCCACCACGGGGTGAGGGCGCCGGCGTCCTGGAGCTGGTCCCGGAAGCCGAAGGCCCCGCCGGACTGATAGAAGGCGGTCCGCCCGCGGATCCGGCAGGCCAGGGTCTGGTAGGCGAGCCATCCGTTCACCATCAGGTCCAGGGCGGGGGAAGGGGTCTCGATCCGGACCCGGGAGAGGCCCTCGCGCCAGAAGGCGCGGACCCGGTCCAGCTCCTCCCGCGCGGCCCCGATGTCGCCGAAGCGCGCCAGGAGCTCCCGCGTCTCGGCGGCGTCACGCCCCTCGCCGAGGAGAAAGGCGATCTCGATCTCCGCGTCCGGGGCGAGGTCCACGCCGAGCTTCCGGGCGAAGCAGGGATCGAGACCCGCCCCGGTCCGGGGTTCCAGGACGCCGCCCACCACCGCGGCGGGCCGGGCGGGATCCCCGCCGGAGCCGAGGAACGCCCGCCGGTCGCCGCTCGCTCGTTCCTCGCGAACCGGAGCCGAGGCCACCGCCGCGTCGAACGCCACCGCGTCCGCCCACGGTCCGGCGGCGGGGTTCCGGGCCAGGAGAGCGCGGGTATCCGGGTCGCTCCCGGTGACCAGGAACCGGGCGGTCTCGGAGGGAAGCCCGCCCAGGACCAGGCGCCGGTAGGCGAAGAGCGACAGGCGCCGGGGGCGTCCGCTCCGGTTGGCGATCCGGACCAGGACGATCTTGACCGGGGCCTCGGCGGCGACGAACACCGAGGTCCGGTGCGCGAGCCCGGCGTGGGAGAGCGAGAAGCGCGACACCCCGAACCCGTGCCGGACCTCGTAGGCGGCGGGAGCCGGAGCCGGACCGGGTAGGGGCGACCAGAAGGCCCCGGTATCCTCGTCGCGGACGTAGAACGCCTCGTCGTGGGGATCGAGAAGGGGATCGTTGGACCACGGGGTGAGCCGGTGCTCGCGGCTGTTGCCGCTCCAGGTGGTCCCGGCGCCGGTTTCGCTCACCAGGGCGCCGAAGCGGTCGTTGGCCAGGACGTTGATCCAGGGAAGGGGAGGGAGCCTGAGGGTTCCGTCGTCCCGGGGGGTGAGACGGATCACGTACGCGTCCCCGTCGGAGCTGAACCCGCCGGTGCCGTTCCAGAAGCGAAGGGCTTCGGGGGATTCCGCCGGGCCGCCGCGGTCCGCCGGTGGAGACCCGCCGCCGCCGGGCGTCTCCGCTCCGCTCCGGGCGCCACGCGTCCCGGCCGCCTCGGTTCCGTGTCCCGGCTCCGCCTTCAACCGGTCCAACTCCGGCCACGAGGCATCCACCACCACCGCCGCCGCCGCTCGCCGGAGAAGCGCCAGCCGGTCGGGGGAAAGTTCCCCGGC
>CAYRIJ010000323.1:0-4282 GCA_964424285.1 uncultured bacterium | reverse complement strand
CCGAACAAATGGCCGGCCCGGCGGTTCGTGGTTGACCTGAGCGGTGTCGCTAGAACCCTTCAGACTTCCCGCGAGCACCGCGGAGAACCCACCGGGCCGGCCGAAGCGCTTCCGGGCCGGGTTCCCTCGTGCACAGGTGCAATTCCCGTACCGCGGGGGCGGGATCCCCCACGGCGGCTACAGGAGCGAGACCGGATCCACATCCACGGTCACCCGCACCGCGCCCGGCGCCGCTTCGTGCCGCGCGAGCGCGAGGTCGGCGAGGCCGCGGAGCGCGCGGTGATCGCTCCCGCGAAGGGTGAGGTGCCAGCGGTGCTTCCCCTTGAGCCGGGAGAAGGGCTGGGGCGCGGGACCCATGAGCTCGACCCGGAGGCTCCGGGCGGCGACCCGCTCGCCCAGGATCGCCGCCACCGCGTCCGCTTCCGCGGTGACCCGGTCGAGGTCCTTCCCGTCGAACAGGAGGTTCACCAGCTTCCGGAAGGGCGGATAGGGCGGGTCGCGCCGCTCCGCGGTCTCGGCGCGATAGAACGTTGCGTAGTCCTGGTCCGCCGCCGCGCGAAGGGCGTAGTGGTCGGGCTTGTTGGTCTGGAAGAGCACCCGTCCGGGGCGCTCCCCCCGGCCCGAGCGCCCGGCCACCTGGGTCAAGAGCTGGAAGGTGCGTTCGGCGCTCCGGAAGTCGGGGAGCGCCAGCTGCAGGTCGGCGTTCACCACCCCGACCAGGGTCACGTTGGGGAAGTCCAGCCCCTTGGCCACCATCTGGGTGCCGAGGAGCATGTCGGCCTCGCCCTTCCGGAACGTCTCCAGCGCCTCCTCCAGCGCGCCGCGCTTCCGGGTGGAGTCGGTGTCCAGGCGGAGGAGCCGGATTCCCCCGTAGAGCCGGTGCAGTTCCCGCTCCACCCGCTGGGTCCCCACGCCCTTGTAGACGGTGACCGGACCGCCGCAGGCCGGACAGGTCCCCGGCGGCGGACGCTTCCTCCCGCAGTAGTGGCAGACCATGCGATCGGTGTCCGCGTGCCAGGTGAGCACGATGTCGCACTGGTCGCAGGAGAGAACCTCGCGGCACGATTCGCACTGGACCACGGTGGAGTGCCCGCGGCGGTTGAGGAAGAGGATCGTCTGCTCGCCCCGCTGCAACGTCTCGGTGATGGCGCGATGGAGCGGATCGCCGAAGATCGGGGAGAGCGGGCGCTCCCCGCGGGCGGGCCGGATCGCCGGGAGCGGCACCAGGTCCACCTTGGCCCGCGGGCGCCGTTCCACCCGGTGGGGAAGCGATAGGAGCTTCAGTTTCCCGCGCTCGACATTGGTATAGGTTTCGAGGCTGGGGGTGGCCGAGCCCAGCACCACCACCGCCTCGGCCTCGCGCGCGCGCACCAGGGCCACGTCGCGGGCGTGGTAGCGCGGGGACTCCGCCTGCTTGTAGGCCCCCTCGTGCTCCTCGTCCACCACGATCAATCGCAGGTCGGGGATCGGAGCGAAGATGGCCGAACGCGCGCCGACCAGGACGTCGATCTCCCCGCGCCGGGTGCGCGCCCACACCGCCCGTCGCCGGGCGGGGGTGAGCGCGCTGTGCCAGAGGGCCACCCGGTTCCCGAAGCGCGCCTCCACCCGGCGCACCATCTGGGGGGAGAGGGCGATCTCGGGGATCAGGATCAACGCCTTCCCCCCCGCCGCCACCGCGTCGGCCGCGGCGCGGAGATACACTTCGGTCTTTCCGCTCCCCGTCACCCCGTGGAGGAGGAACGCCGCGTACTTCCCGCCGCGCTGGGCGTCGTTGATCGCGGTCAGCGCGGCCTGCTGCTCCTCGGCGAGACGGATGGTGGGAAGGCTCCCCGCGGCGTGCGGCACCTCCCCCGGGCTCTTCTTTCCCAGGCCGGCGGGAAGCGCCGCGCGAAGCACCTCCCCCACCGGGGCCAGGTAGTAGTCGGCCACCCACCGGCAGAGGGAGAGCACGTCTTCCGGCAACGACAGCTCGGCGTCCTCGACCGAAGCGATGTCCTTCACGACCTTGAGATCGGTCGTGGCCTGGAACCCCACCACGAACCCCGTCACCGTTCGCCGGCCGAAGGGGACCTTGACCAGGGAACCCTCGCGGAGCTCCGCGCGGAGTTCGCCGGGCACGCGGTAGGTGAAGACGCGGCGAAGCGGCACCGGCACCGCCACCTCCGCCAGGGGGAGCGCGGGGTCCGAGGCGGCCTTCCCCGGCGGGCGCTCCTCCGCGCCGCGGTGTCCGCCCTCCGAGGCCTCGGCGCGCGCCCCCCCTACCACGGCTCCCCCTCGGGCACCCGCATCACCTCGCACTCGATGAGCGCCCGCTCGATCTCCTCCGGGGAGTGGCGGGGCCCGCGGTCGATCCCTTCGCAGTCCGCCCCCGCCTTCTCCCAGGAACGGCGGCGCCGGACCACCTCGGGCCAGAAAGGGAAGGTCCGGCACTGGGTGGGACGTCCCTCGTAGATCGTGCAGCCGGTCTCGGGGTCGAGAAAGGTGCAGGGGGAATGGTCGCCGGGGTCGATGGCCGGAACGCCGTCGATGGTGACGACGTGATAGCGGCGCCGGAACCGGGCCGGCGGGAGGTCCAGGACGCGCGCCGCCCGCTCCAGGTCGCCGCCGGAGAAGTAGACCGGACCCGGCTTCGAGCAGCACTTCCCGCACCGGGTGCACTCGAAACGAAGTCCGGAAGCCTGTTTGTAGAATGGACCGGCCACGCATCTCCCCTCAAGACATCCACAAAAACCGCCGAAAACCCTGTAAGATTAGCCTGTGCCCCGGGCCGCGGCCCCCCCCGGGCGACTCGATACGACACAAAGGAATGAACGTATGAACTCCGTCCTCGTCACCGGCGGGGCCGGCTACATCGGTAGCCACATGGTACAGGGGCTTCGCCGGGCGGGCTACAGAACCGTGATCCTCGACAACCTGAGCGAGGGGCACCGGGCCGCCGTGCGCGATGCCGAGCTCATCGAGGAGGACATCGCCGACAAGGGCGCGGTGCGCGCCATCCTCCGCCGCCACCGGCCGTCCGCCGTCCTCCATTTCGCCGCGTTCTGCTCGGTGAAGGAGTCGGTCGAGAACCCGATCAAGTACTACCACAACAACGTGACCGGCACCGCCGCGCTCCTGGAAGCGGCGCTCGAGGTCGGCGTCCCCCGTTTCATCTTCTCCTCCACCGCGGCCATGTACGGGGAGCCCCGCGAGATCCCGATCACCGAGACCCATCCCCTCCAGCCCATCAACCCCTACGGCTGGTCCAAGTTCATGGGCGAGCGGATGCTGGCCGACGCCGCCGCCGCCTACGGGCTGCGCTACGTGATCTTCCGCTATTTCAACGCGGCGGGCGCGGAGACCGCGGCCGGGCTGGGAGAGGACCACCGTCCCGAGACCCATCTCATCCCGCTGGCGGTGCGGGCCGCGATCCTGGAGGACCGCGAGATGGAGGTCTTCGGAACCGACTACCCCACCCGGGACGGCTCCTGCATCCGCGACTACATCCACGTGCAGGACCTGGCCGACGCCCACCTCCGCGGGCTTCAGTACCTGGAGGGGGACGGGGAGAGCGTGGCCCTGAACCTCGGCACCGAAACCGGAACTTCGGTGCTCGAGATCCTCGAGGCGGTGGAGCGGGTGACCGGGCTACCGGTGCCCCACAAGCGGTCCGGACGGCGGGCGGGCGATCCCGCGGTCCTGGTGGCCTCCAACGCCAGGGCCAAGCAGGTCCTGGGCTGGACCCCCAAGCGCGACCTGGACGAGATCATCACCTCGGCCTACGACTTCATCCGCCGCCATCCCGAGGGCTACCCCGAGCCGGATCCGGCGCTGGACGAGTTCGGACCCATGCCCCAGCGGGTGGAACCCAAGCCCTCCGGCTAGCCGGATCGGGGCGGCCGGGGATGCGCGGGCGGACCGGCGCGCAACCCGGCGGGGCGGCCGACACACCTGTGACCGGAGGGGCACACCCGGGTCCGCCCGTCCCCCCCTAACCCGTTGAGATGCAACGAATCGGCCCATGGCACGCGGCGTGCATTACGTCGGGGGTGTACGGGTCGCGCCACCGCGCTCGCTCGAGCGTCGTTCCAAACCCTCGAGATCGCGGCGGCGGCGCGACGGCGGACACCGGCTTCGACCCGGGGCGCGCTCAACGCCCGGGGCGGGCCGGCACCCGCCACCGGTTTCCCCGCGGGGGGCCCGGTTCCCGGACGAGCGCCCGGCGGCCCGCCGTTCGGCGGGACGGGCGGGTTGCTCTCTGCCGCGCCGGCATCTACTCCTCCCGCCGGCGCGGCTTCTTTCT
>CAYRIJ010000322.1:0-4297 GCA_964424285.1 uncultured bacterium | reverse complement strand
GTTGCCCGCCGCCCCGGGCTTCTGCACACTCTCCTCCATGACACCATGCGCCCCGAACCCGAAACCGAAACCGAACCCAAACCCGAACCCGAAACCGAACCCGAACCCATGACCCGGCGCGCCCACGCCGCGGCTCACGCCACCGCCCAAGCCATGGCCAACCCCACGGCCAGCCCCGCGAGCCACCCCATGACCCAACCCACCCCATGACCCCGCGCCAGTCCCCCGCCGACGCCATCCCCGTCCCCCGGCCCCCCGGCCTGGCCGGGCTTCGCCGGGCGCTCACCGCCTGGTACCGGCGTCACCGGCGCGACCTCCCCTGGCGGGGGATCGACGATCCCTACGCGATCCTGGTCTCGGAGTTCATGCTCCAGCAGACCCAGGTGGCCACCGTCCTCCCCTATTACGACTCGTTCCTCCGGCGTTTCCCGACCCTCGCATCGCTGGCCGAGGCCTCGGACCCGGAGGTGCGCGCGGCGTGGTCCGGGCTCGGCTACTACCGCCGGGCGCGAAACCTCCAGGCGGCGGCGCGGGTCCTGGTGCGCGACCATCGCGGCGCTCTCCCCGCGGACTTCGACGCCCTTCGCGCGCTCCCCGGGGTGGGCGAGTACACCGCGGCCGCGCTGGGGAGCATCGTGCACGGAATGGCCAGAGGGGTGGTGGACGGAAACGTGGTGCGGGTCCTGACCCGCCTCACCGCCCACGACGGCCTCGTCTCCCGCACCGCGACCCGTCGCGCGCTCCAGGACCTGGCCGACCGGCTGGTGGATCCGAAGGCGCCGGGGGACTGGAACCAGGCGATGATGGAGCTGGGGGCGCGGGTCTGCGCGCCCCGGTCGCCGGATTGCGGGTCGTGCCCCTGGTCCCCGGGTTGCCGCGCCCGGATCGCCGGAGACCCCGAACGCTACCCGCGAAAGGAAGCCTCGCCGAAACCGGTGCCGGTGGAGCGGGTGGTGGCCGTGCTCCGGAAAGGCGAACGGGTGCTGTTGGTCCGGCGGCGGGACGAGAAGCTCCTCGACGGGACCTGGGAGTTCCCGGGGATCGACCTGGAGCCGGCCGCCGATCCCCGCGCCGCCCTCGCCGCGCACCTGGACGGGACGTTCGGCCGCACCCTTCGGGTGGGCGCGGAGCTGGCCCAGGTGCGGCACTCGATCACTCACCGGCGCATCACCGTCCGGGCCTTCGCGCTTCGCGTGGATCCCCTTCCGCGCTCCCGGAAGAACGAGCGGGCGTGGGTCGGCGCGGAGGAGATCGCCGGCTACCCGGCCTCGTCCATGACGCTCAAGCTCATGAGACAGCTCGGCCGGCTCCTCCGCCCGGAGTGAGCCGTGGGTCAGGACGCCGGCCCGCGGCGCTGACGCGCCTCGTCGTCCCGCCGGCCAACTTGCGCCGTCGGCGTGTGCCGCCCCTCACACCGTCGGCGTGGCCCGTCATCCCGCCGGCCACCCCGCGCCGCTCACGCGCCTCGACATCCCACCGGCCCGCCCGATACGGCCCTGGTCAAGCCGCCGGTCACGGCTCCGGGGATGCCAGAGCCTTGAGTTCGTCGGGGGTGAAGGGCTTGGTCCTTCCCGAGGTGGCCTCGCGGACCGCCGCCACCTCGGCCGCGGTCACCGGGGGCGCGACATTCCCCCACGAGGCCCGGACGTAGGTCAGGATCCCCGCCGCCTTGGCGTCGTCCAGCCGGAGGCCGAGCGGCGGCATCTGGTTCATGTAGCGCTCGCCTTCCACCACGATCTCGCCCCGGAGACCGTGGAGCACGACCCGGATGGGAATGCCGGGATCCCCGTTCAGCCACTTCGAACCCCGAAGCGGCGGGAAGAGGTTCTTCTTCCCGCGGCCGTCCCGCCCGTGACAGGCAATGCAGTAGAACGCGTAGTCGCTCCGGGCGCCCAGGAGGGACGGGTCCCGGCTGGCGGCGTCGTCTATCGTCCCGCCCCGCTCCTTCTGGTTGCCGCACGCGGCGAGCCCGGCCGGACCCAGAAGCACGGCGATCAGGAGAATTTCGCGAAATGCGCGGAGAGCGGTTCGATTCATGATTCCCGGGTTCCCTCCCCGGCCTCGGGCGCGCGGCCACCGGGGGCCGCGCCGGTCTTTGAGCGATCAAGACTAGCAGGGGGGCGCGTCCCCCACCACCGGTCCGGCGGGCCCGCCGGACCATCGCCACCGGTTTCAAGACCCCTCGACCATCGCCGCCGACACCCGGCCCGCGGACCCCGACCGCCGCCCGTGACCGCCGGGCCCGATCCGCGTCCCTTCACCGGCGGCCCGGCCCGGAGTATCCTCGTCCCGGGCCCGGCGAGAACCCATTAACCGGAAGAGAATCGGAGGTGGTGGATCATGATGGACGTGGACTTCGGCATTACCCGCACCTTCAAGGGGACGACCTTCGAGGCCGCCCGGGAGCGGATCGTGAGCGCGCTCGCCGAGGAAGGCTTCGGCATCCTGACCGAGATCGACGTCAAGGCGACGCTCAAGAAGAAACTCGACCGGGAGTTCCGGAACTACGTGATTCTCGGGGCGTGCAATCCCCCCATCGCCCACCAGGCGCTCGTCGCGGAGATGGGGGTGGGGCTCCTCCTCCCCTGTAACGTGGTGGTGACCGAGGACGATCACGGGAACGCGGTGGTCTCGATGCTGGATCCGGGGATGCTGGTGAAGATGCTCCCCGACCCCTCCAAGCTCCAGGCGCCCATGACCGAGGCCCGGGAGCGCCTGGTGCGGGCGCTGGAGAAGGCGTAGCCGCCGGTCAGGGACCCGCATCCTTCCGCGACCCCGGACCGGATGAGCCCGGCGGGCCGCTCGGACGGTGAGACGATCGGGCGGCCGGACGATCAGACGGTCTGGCGAGCGCCGCCGAAGATCGAGCGCGCCTTCTCGATCGCCCGGACCAGGGCGTCGATCTCGTCCCGGGTGTTGTAGAGGTAGAACGAGGCCCGGGCGGTGGAGCCCACCCCCAGCCGGCGCATGAGGGGCTGGGCGCAGTGGTGCCCGGCCCGGATCGCCACCCCCTCGGTGTCCACGATGGTGGCCAGGTCGTGGGGGTGGATCCCCTTCAGGCTGAAGGAGACCTCGCCGCCCCGGTTCGTCCGGGGGCCGTACACGGTGAGGCCGTCCACCTTCTCCAGGGTCTCGATGGCGTAGGCGGCCAGGGCCGACTCGTGGGCGTGCACGTTCTCCATCCCCACCGCCTGGAGGTAGTCCACCGCGGCCCCCAGGCCGACCGCCTGGGCGATCGGGGGGGTTCCCGCCTCGAACTTGTAGGGGACGTCCTGGAAGGTGGATCGCTCGAGCTGGACCTCCAGGATCATCTCACCCCCGCCGTGGAAGGGCGCCATGGCCTCGAGCGCGTCCATCCGACCGTAGAGGACACCGATCCCGGTGGGGCCGAGCATCTTGTGCCCGCTGAAGACCATGAAGTCGGGGTCGAACTCCTTCACGTCCACCGGCATGTGGGGAACGGACTGGGCGGCGTCCACCAGCACCCTGGCCCCTACCGCCCGGGCGGCGGCGACGATCCGGGCCGCCGGGTTGATGGTGCCGAGGACGTTGGAGACGTGGGTGAAGGCCACCATGCGGGTGCGCGGGGTCACCAGCTCGTCCAGCCGGTCCACGTCCAGGGTGAAGTCGTCCCGCATGGGGATGAACCGGAGCCGGGCGCCGGTGTCGGCGGCGGCCATCTGCCAGGGAACGAGGTTGGAGTGGTGCTCCATGGGGGTGAGGAGGATCTCGTCCCCCGCGCCCAGGGTGCGCCGCGCCCAGGCGTAGGCCACCAGGTTCACCGCCTCGGTGGCTCCGCGGGTCCAGACGACGTTCTCCGGGGCCGGAGCCCCGATCATGCGCGCCACCTTGGCCCGGGCCTCCTCGAAGGCCGCGGTGGCCCGCTCGGCCAGGGTATGGATCCCCCGGTGCACGTTGGAATTGTCCTCTTCGTAGAACTTCCGGAGGGCATCGATCACCGGGCGGGGCTTCTGCGAGGTGGCGGCGCTGTCCAGATACACCAGGGGCTTCCCGTGGACTCTCTGGGCCAGGGCGGGGAAGTCGGCTCTGAGCTTCGCAACGTCGAACATCGTCTCGGTCTATTCCTTCCGCATGGGCGCTTGAGCGTACGCTTCGAACCGGGCCGGCGCACCCCCTAAGCTTACCCCGATTGCCAAACATGACAACATGGATCATTTTTCACCTTCGGCGCGGCTTCGTCCGGGCCTCGGCCCATTTTGCGGTGGGCATAAAGCCCGCTGCACCTTACGCTTCGTCGTCATGACGCACCTCCGGATCCGCGGTCGTCCGCGCGATG
>CAYRIJ010000321.1:0-4307 GCA_964424285.1 uncultured bacterium | reverse complement strand
TCGCCGAGGAAGGCGCCTACGTGAGCTACCTGGAGGGCTGCACCGCCCCCATGCGGGACGAGAACCAGCTCCACGCCGCGGTGGTGGAGCTGGTGGCCCTGGACGACGCCCGCATCAAGTACTCCACGGTCCAGAACTGGTACCCCGGCGACGCCGAGGGGAAGGGCGGCATCTACAACTTCGTGACCAAGCGGGGGCTCTGCAAGGGACGGAACTCCCACATCTCCTGGACCCAGGTCGAGACCGGGTCCGCCATCACCTGGAAGTATCCGGGATGCGTGCTCCTCGGGGACAACTCCCGGGGCGAGTTCTACTCGGTGGCCCTCACCAACAACCGCCAGCAGGCGGACACCGGGACCAAGATGATCCACGTGGGGAAGAACACCTCCAGCACCATCATCTCCAAGGGGATCTCCGCCGGCCGCGGCCAGAACACCTACCGGGGCCAGGTCAAGGTGCACAAGGGGGCGGCGGGGGCGCGGAACTACTCCCAGTGCGACTCGCTCCTGATCGGCGACCGCTGCGGAGCCCACACCTTTCCCTACCTCCAGGTGAACGAGCCGACCGCGCAGATCGAGCACGAGGCCTCGACCTCGAAGGTGGGGGAGGACCAGCTCTTCTACTGCCGCCAGCGCGGCCTCTCGACCGAGGACGCGGTGAACATGATCGTGAACGGCTTCTGCAAGGAGGTCTTCAAGGAGCTTCCGATGGAGTTCGCGGTGGAAGCGCAGAAGCTCCTGGAACTGAGCCTGGAAGGGGCGGTGGGCTAGGTGCGCGACCGCCGAGGCCTCGGCGCGAACGGCGCCGGGCGCGGGGTCCGGCCGGGACCGCCTCCCCCGGGTCGATCGACGTTGAAGGGACGGATGGAATGACCGAGGAAGCACCGATGCTCGTGGTAAGGAACCTGCACGCCCGCGCCGAGGAGAAGGACATCCTCCGCGGGATCGACCTCACCGTGAACGCGGGGGAGGTCCACGCCATCATGGGGCCGAACGGCTCCGGGAAGAGCACCTTGGCCAAGGTGCTGGCCGGCGCTCCCGGACTGGAGGTGACCGCGGGGGAAGTTCTCTACCGCGGGCGCGATCTCCTGGCCATGGAGCCCGAGGAGCGGGCGGGGGAGGGCATGTTCCTGGGGTTCCAGTATCCGGTGGAGATCCCCGGGGTCAGCAACCGGTACTTTCTCCGCTCCGCGCTCAACTCGGTTCGCAAGTACCGCGGGGAGCCGGAAATCGGGGCGGTGGAGTTCCTGGGCCTCCTCAAGGAGAAGGCGAAGCTGGTGGAGCTGGACGAATCGCTCCTCACCCGCTTCGTCAACGACGGGTTTTCGGGAGGCGAGAAGAAGCGGAACGAGATCCTCCAGCTCGGGCTCCTGGATCCGACCCTGGCCATCCTGGACGAGACCGACTCCGGCCTGGACATCGACGCCCTGAAGGTCGTGGCCAGAGGGATCAACCTGCATCGCCGCGAGGACCGGGCCATCGTGCTGGTGACCCACTACCAGCGGCTCCTGGGCTACGTGGTCCCCGACCGGGTCCACGTCCTGGTGAACGGTCAGATCGTGAAGACCGGGGGGAAGGAGCTGGCCCTGGAGCTGGAAGAGCGGGGCTACGGCTGGATCGAGGACGAGATCGCGCGCACCGCGGGAGCCTCCGGAAGATGACGACCCGGGCATTGGCCGAGCTGGATCCGGCGGTGGAAGGGCTCCTGGCCGGCGCGCCGTCCACCGGGGGCCCGCCGTGGCTGGCCGAGCTACGCCGGCGCGGGACGGCGCGGTTCCGCGAGGTCGGGATCCCCGATACCCGCGTCGAGGCCTGGCGTTTCACCAACCTGAAGCCGCTCCGGAAGCAGGAATTCCGTTGGAGCCCGGGACCCGGCGGGGCGGCGCCGTCCGCGCGGGAGGCCGAAGCCCTGGTCCTGGCCGACACGGGCGGGGTCCGGCTGGCCTTCGTGAACGGCTCGTTTTCCCCCGCGCTTTCCCGGGGGAGTCTCTCCGCCCCGGGCGCGGTCGCTTCCGGTTTGGCCGCGCTGCTCGAGGATCGCGACGCCCTCGCGCCCGGATCGCTGGGCGCCGTGGTGGACCTCGAACGCCACCCCTTCGCCGCCCTCAACACCGCCTTCGTGACCGACGGCGCGATCCTCCGGATTCCGCGGGACACCGCGGTCGAGGCGCCGATCCATCTCCTCTTCGTGACCGCCGGCGGCGGGGAGCCGCGGGCCGTCCACCCCCGGGTGATGATCGAACTGGCCCCGGGTTCCCGGGCCCGGGTGATCGAGGAGTTCGTGGGGCCCGATGACACGGCGACCTTCACCGACCCGGTGACCGAGATCCTGGTGGGGGAGAACGCATCCCTGGACCACCTGAAGCTCCAGCGGGAGGGGCTCGAGTCCATCCACATCGGGACCCTCGCCGCGCGCCTGGGACGGAACGCCCGGTTCACCAGCCACTCCCTTTCGTTCGGAGGGCGGCTGGTGCGGACCGACATCGACGCCATGATGTACGGCGAGGGCTCGGAGTGCACGTTGAACGGACTCTACGCGGTGGCGGGACGCCAGCACGTGGATCACCACACCTATGTGGACCACAAGAGCCCCCACACCGCCAGCCGCCAGCTCTACAAGGGGGTCCTGGACGGGAAGGCCACCGGGGTGTTCAACGGCCGGGTCCTCATCCGCGAGGGTGCGCAGCGGATCGACGCCTCCCAGACCAACAACAACCTTCTGCTCTCGAACGAGGCGCTGGTCAACACCAACCCCGAACTCGAGATCTTCGCCGACGACGTCAAGGCCCGCCACGGGGCGACGATCGGCCAGATCGACGAGGAAGCGCTCTTCTATCTATGCTCCCGGGGGATCGAGCGCGGTGAGGCCCGCCGGATCATGATTCAGGGATTCGCGGGGGAGATGCTGGACCGGGTAGGAATCGAGCCGGTTCGGGAGAAGCTGGCCGCGTTCCTGGAAGCGAGGTTCTAGATGTCGGATCTATCGGATCTCTACCAGGAAGTCATCCTGGACCACAACAAGAACCCCCGGAACCAGGGAGAGCCCGAAGGCGCCAACCACGTCGCCGAGGGCTACAACCCCCTCTGCGGAGACAAGCTCACCGTGTACCTCAGGATGGAAGGCGACCGGATCGCCGAGGTGGGTTTCAAGGGCTCGGGGTGCGCGATCTCCCAGGCGTCGGCCTCGGTCATGACCACGGTGCTGAAGGGAAAGACCCGGGCCGAGGCGGAGGCGATGTTCGAGCAGTTCCAGAAGATGGTGACCGGGAAGCCCCAGTCCGAGGAGGACCTCCTGGCCATGGGCGAGATGGCCGCGGTCGCCGGGGTGAACCAGTTTCCCTCCCGGGTCAAGTGCGCCACCCTGAGCTGGCACACCGTGGCCTCCGCCCTGCGCCAGAAGGACGAGACGGCCTCCACGGAGTAGCCGGCCCGCCCCGGGTACGCGCCCCCGAGCGCGGCCTCGAGCGTCGCGGGACGCGGGCACCGGACGGAGAAGGACCATCGATCATGAGACAATCCGAAGACGTGGAGATCGCCCGGGACGTGGAAGCGGTGGTGATCCCCGCCGGGAACCGGATCCTCATCCCGGAAGGGGTTACCGTCACCATCACCCAGTCCCTGGGCGGTTCCTATACCGTGATCACCCCCCAGGGCTACATGGCCCGGGTGGACGGCCGGGACGCCGACGCGCTGGGGAAGGCGCCGACCGCGGCCCCGGCGGCCGCGGCGCCGGCGAGGACCGCGGAGCCCGCCGACGGCGGCTCCCCCGTCGCGGTGGACGCGGCCGCGGTGGAGAAGGCCATCTGGGACGAGCTCCGCACCATCTTCGACCCGGAGATCCCGGTCAACGTGGTGGACCTCGGGCTCATCTACGAATGCAAGGTGCTCCCCGCCGGACACGGGGCGTCGGTCGAGATCGCCATGACCATGACCGCCCCCGGTTGCGGCATGGGGGACGTGCTGCGCGGCGAAGCCGAGGATAAGATCAGCCGGCTTCCCGGGGTGGACGACGTCCGGGTGGACATCGTCTGGGATCCCCCGTGGGACATGAGCCGCATGACCGAGGCCGCCCGGTTGGAGCTGGGGTTCGGGTAGAGCGCGACCGCGGAACGCCCGGGCCGGCGCGCCCGGGTGCACGGTGTTCGCAAAGAGGCGATGGCCGTGTTCACCCGGGTGAACAGTGGTCGCAATAAAGTTCCGTGAAGATCCCGCCACGGGCGTTCGGCCATCGGGCGTCGCGCGGCGGGGCCTTCGGGCCGGTGCCCCTTCGTCTCGGCGCTCAGCGCTCGCTCGGATCGTCCACCGGAC
>CAYRIJ010000320.1:0-4311 GCA_964424285.1 uncultured bacterium | reverse complement strand
CCTCCGCGCGGTTTCCGGTCCGGATCAGGGACACCCCGTAGAAGAAGAGCGCCTGATCGCGCCGGTCGGACGCGGGATGGGCGGCGAGGAACGCGGCGAAGAGAGGAAGCGCGGCGCTGTCCTCCCCCGCGTAGACCCGGGAGACCGCCAGGTCCAGCTCCGCGTCGGCCCGCACCCCGCCGGCGTCGCCGGGGTCCAGGTCGCGCGCCCGGGCCAGGGCGGCCCGGGCCTCGTCGTAGCGGCCCAGGGCCAGGAGCACGTCCCCCAGGGCGTAGGCCTCCCGGGGATCGTCGGGGGCGGCGGCGGCGGCGGCGCGGACCTCCTGGAGGGGCTCGGCCCGCCCCATCGCCTGGGTGACGGCGGCCACGAAGGGCTCGGGGGGCTGGTAGCCCACGATCCGCCCGACCTCCGTCCCCCGCCGGCTGAGGATCACCGTGGTGGGGTACGCGCGGACCCGGAAGAGGGCGGCCAGGCTCCGCTCCTTGTCCCCGTTCACCCGTACCGGCACGAAGCTCTCGGAGAGATCCAGGAAGCGTGGATCGGTGAAGGTGGTGCGTTCGAGCTTCCGGCACCAGCCGCACCAATCGGTGTAGAAGGTGAGGACCACGGGACGGCGGGTGAGGAGCGCGTCCTCCAGTCCCATCTGGTAGTCGCCCAGCCACCGGACCGCGCGCCCCGAATCGCCCGCCGAGGCTCCGGCGGACGGGAGGACCGCGCCCAGCGATACGGCGAGCGCGCCGGCAAGCCATGCTGATCTCAAATTCGGCTCCCTGCCGGGGAACGCCCCCGGCGTGAATCGTCCCGCGGTTCGGGGCGAATGGAAACGGGAGAGTCTAGCAAATCCCGGGTACCGCCTCCAGCCGGGCCCCGATTCCCGCGCGGCCCCGGCATCGGCTATACTTGCCGGACTTTTGTCGCCCGCTTCCGACCGGCCACGACTTCCCGGAGCCCGCGTGCGGATCGCCATCCTCACATCCAGCCTTCCCCCGCATCCGATCGGCGGGGCCGAGCACCAGGCCGTCGACACCGCCCGCCGCCTCGGAGAGCGCGGACACCGGGTCACGGTCTATGCGCGACGGCTTCCCGTCTCCTCGCCCCCGCTCCTCCGCGAGGGCAACGTCACCTGGGTGCGTTCCCGGGCCGCGGGTCCTTCCGGCATCCGGTTCGCATCCCACGTGGCGGGCTTCCTCCGGGACTGGCGCCGGACCGGGGGCCCGGACCACGACGTGATCCTGGCCTACCAGATGGTGATCAACGGGTTCCTGGCCACCCTGGCCCCGAGCCGCGGCGCGCCGGTGGTGACCTGGGTGCGCTGCGAATCCGAGGGGTTCCTGTTTCGGCGGCCGTGGACCCGCCTCCTGGCCCGGCGGGTGCTCGCCCGTTCCTCGCGCCTCCTGTTCCAGGACCGGGCCATCCGGGACCCCATCCTCGACGCGGCCCGGGGCCGGTTCGGCGAGCCGTTCGCCCGCGCGGTGGCCGCGCGGACGGAGGTTCTCCCCAACGGCATCCAGCTCGGGGAGGAGCCGGACTACGAGGGGCGGGACGGCCTGGTCTTTCTGGGACGGCTGACCCACCAGAAGGGTCCGGAGGTGCTGATCGAGGCGCTCCGGCGGATGCCCGCTCCCCCGCCGCTCCGGGTGATCGGGGACGGGGACCTGCGCCCCCGTTTGGAGGCGGAGGCCCGCGGGCTCCCGGTGACCTTCGTGGGCCGGGTTCCCGAGCAACGCGTGGCCGCGGAGATCGCCGGGGCCAGGGCCCTGGTCTTCCCCTCGCGGTGGGAGGGGTTTCCCAACGCGGTCCTGGAGGCCATGGAACGAGGCCTCCCGGTGGTGGCCAGCGACGTCGGCGCGGTGCGGACCCTGGTCCGGGACGGGGAGACCGGGGCGCTGGTCCCTCCCGACGATCCGGCGGCCCTGGCCGGGGCCATCGAGCGGTTGTTGGCCGACGAGCCCGCCCGCCGGGAGATGGCGCGCCGGGCCCGGGACACCGCGCGCGGCTACGGCTGGGAGGAGCACCTGAACCGGCTGGAAGCCCTCCTGGCCGACGTCTCGCGTCGCGCTTGAGACCCGCCGGGCACGCTCCGTCGGTCGCGATGACGCTCCAGTGTACCTTTAAGGCGCACAGATAGTTATAAGCGTCTCTTCGAGTACGATTCGAGGGTTTCGGGGGCTCGACTTCAGGATCCGGTCGGCGCGAGCCAGGGCGTCGAGGCCCCGGGTCAGGGCGGGGCGATCGTACCGGCGGGCCGCGCGCTCGATGTCCGGCCAGGCCTTGGGCCAGATCCCCGCCGCTTTTTGCGCCTCTCCGGGTTTCAGCCCCGCGCCGAGGAAGTCGCGCACCTTGGCGATGTTCACCAGGGTGTACATGAGGTTGGCCACGATCCGGACCTCGGTGTTGTCCTTGAAGAGCAGGGCGCCGTCCAGGGATCGCAACGCGCCGGGGAGGTCGCGGGCGGTGACCCGCTCGGTGATCGCGTAGAGGAGCTTCTCGTCCGCCTTCCGCGCGATCACGGTGAGATCGTCGGGGGTCACCGTCTCCCGCTCCCCCACCGTCAGAGCGACCTTCTCGATCTCCGGGGCCACCTCGCGGAGGGGAACCCGCCGCCCCCCCCCGCCGCCGCAGAGCTCGATCAGCTCCTGGGCGGTCTCCGGGTCGCAACGCTTTCCGTGGTCGCGGAAACGGATCTGAACCCACTTCCGGATGTCCGACTCGTAGGGGGCCCAGAACACCGCCTGGACCGCCCCGGCCGCGGCCAGGGTCTTGTGGAAGGAGTCGGCGGGATGGCGGTCGCCGGAAAGCACCAGGACCGTCTCCGGGCAGGGGGCGGCGGCGTAGGCCGCCAGGGCCTCGCGTTCGGACTTCCCGAGAGCCTCCAGGTCCTTGAGGAGAACCGCCCGTCGTGAAGAAAGCATGGGGATGGTGCGGCAGGCGGCCAGGATGGCGTCCAGAGCGTCGTCGCCGGCCCGGTACCGGCTCACGTTGAGCGCGCCCATGCCCTCCCCGGCCACCCGGTCGGCGAGCCGCTGGAAGAGCTCGTCCTTCAGGAAGTCCTCGGGTCCCGACCACAGCCACACCGGGGGGATCTCCCCCCGATCCACCGCCCGGCGCACCGCCAGCGAGTCGGGTTCCCGGGCCATCACCAGCCCTCCACGCTGCGGGAGATCGCGAAATCCACGATCTGCTTGATGGCGAGCCGGCGGGCCGCCTCCTCGGAACTCACGGTCTGACCGCTGGCCCCCGGGAAATACGACGCGGTCCCCCGCACCTTGTCCTCGGACCAGAGTTCCTTGTTCTTCACCCGGTCCCGCAGCGTCATCTTCACCGTCATCACCACGATGTACTCCTGGGCCTGCTGCTGGGCGTTGAACCCGAACACCCGGTTCTCGTAGCCGGTCACATCGGATTCCAGGATCGCGTCCGCGTCGCCCTGCACCACGTGGAGATGGCCGTCGGCCACGAACCGGTCGCTGAGCGCGGAGGAGAGCTCGTCGGACAGCTCCACCTCGAGGGTCTGGTTGTCGGACACCGGGATCTGGAGGGTCTTGATGTAGGAAGGGAGCGAGGGGTTGAAGGTGTAGGCGCAGCCGGCCAGGAGGAGCGCCCCCGAAAGGAGGAAACGTCGCATGGCGGAAAGGCTAGAGGAACCGGGCCCACGGGGCAAGAGGCGGCGGGGACGGGCCCCGCCGGTCCCCGGGACCTCCGCTCCCGGCCCCGGTCACCGCCGGTGCCGGTCCGCCGGGGTTCAGGCCACCTGGCGCCGCCCCGGCCGGTTCAGCCCGTAGAGCTTCATCCGGTAGCGCAGCTTGTCCCGCTTCAGGTGCAGGATGTCCGCGGTCCGGCTCTGGTTCCACGCGGTGGCGTCCGACGCCTTGACGATCAGGGCCTGCTCGATCTCGGCCAGGAGTTCCTCGAAGGGGATCCCGTCCGGGGGGATTCCGGGATCGTCCAGGAGCTGCTCCAGCCGGGCCACCGGAGAGTCGATCTCCCGGGTGGTGCGGCCGCTTCCCAGCTTCAGCATCTCTCCCTCGACCCGGTTCCCGTTTTCCAGGAGCACCGTCCGCTCCATCAGGTTCTTGAGCTCGCGGATGTTCCCCGGCCAGGGGTAGGCCAGCAATGCCTGCTCCGCTTCGGGGCCGAACCCCTGGAAGCTCTTGTTGAACTGCTTGGAGAACGTGTACAGGAAGTGCTTGGCCAGGATGATGATGTCCTCCCGCCGTTCCCGGAGCGGGGGCACCCGCATCGGCACCACCTTGAGACGGTAGTAGAGATCCTCGCGGAAGCGCCCCTCCTCGCACATCTTCTGAAGATCCT
>CAYRIJ010000319.1:0-4312 GCA_964424285.1 uncultured bacterium | reverse complement strand
AGTAATCCGCCCCCCGGGTTGCCCCGTCAAGGGGCCGCGTCACCTCCCGAGCGGGCCGGTCCCGGCGCCCCGGGGCCGGCCGCCGGGCCTCGAACAGCGCCACCGCGCCGGCCGCCCGGTCAGAACGCCAGGGGCCGCCCGTCGGCGCGCCGGTCGCTCCCCGCGCCGTAGACCCCGTGGGGGTCGCGAAGGATGATCTGCCCGCGGCCGAAGGGCGAGGGATCGCCGGTCCGCGAGAGGTCGTGGCCCCACGCCCGGAGGGCGTCGGTGGTCTCCCGGGGCCAGGCCGACTCGGCCTCGACCCCGAGCCCGTCGTTCCACATCCAGCGCGGAAGGTCCAGGGCGCTCTGGGGGGGAAGGGCGAAATCCACAAGGTCCCGCACCACCTGCACGTGCCCCTGGGGCTGCATGTGCCCTCCCATCACCCCCATCGGTCCCCAGGGCTCGCCTCCCCGGGTCAGGAAGCCGGGAATGATGGTATGGAACGGTCGCATCCCCCCCGCGGCCTCGTTCACGTGGCCGGGTTCCAGGGAGAACCCCGCGCCCCGGTTCTGGAGCGCGATCCCGGTCCGCGGCACCACCACCCCCGAGCCGAACCCCATGTAGTTGGACTGGATCCAGCTCACCATCATCCCGTCCCGATCGGCCGCGGCCAGGTACACGGTCCCGTGGTCGGGGGGGATCCCGGTGGTGCGCGCCTCGGCCCGGGGTCCGATGAGCGCCCGCCTCGAGGCCGCGTAGCCGTCCTCCAGGAACGCCTGGAACTCCACCCGCATCCGATCCGGATCGCCCACGTGGACCCGGGCGTCGGCGAAGGCCAGCTTCACCGCCTCGATGGAGGCGTGCACGCCGCGCGGGTCGGCCCAGGAGTCCCCCGGCTCCAGCCCGTCCAGGATCCGCAGGGCGGAGAGCGCCACGATCCCCTGTCCGTTGGGGGGGATCTCCCAGAGTTCCACGTCGCGGTACCGCGCGCCGATCGGTTCCACCCAGGCGCTCCGGTGGGCGGCCAGGTCCTCGGCCCGGAGGAGGCCCCCGGTCTCCCGGGAGAACCGGTCGATTTCCCCGGCGAGGCGCCCCCGGTAGAAATCCTCCGCCCCGGAGCGGGCGATCCGGGCCAGGGTGCGCGCGTGGTGCGGCAGCCTCAACCGCTCCCCGGGCTCGGGGGCGCGGCCGTCCCGGGTGAAGGTCTCGGGCCAGGCGGCGAACTCCGGGCCCTCCAACCGCGCGTACACCTCCGCGGCCCGTTTCCAGAAATACGACACCACCGGCGGGACCGGGGCGCCGCGATAGGCCAGGTCCACCGCGGGGCGGAGCACGTCCTCGAAGTCGAGCCGCCCGAAGCGCGCGTGAACCTCCTGCCAGGCCGCGGGCGCTCCCGGAACGGTGACCGGGAGCCAGCCGCGGGCGGGCATGGCGTGATGGCCCGCGGAGCGTACGCCGTCCGCGGTGAGGAGCGCGGGGGCGCGGCCGCTCCCGTTCAGGCCGTGGAGCTTTCCCTCCGCCCACACCAGGGCGAAGGCGTCGGACCCGATGCCGTTCGAGGTGGGCTCGACCACGGTCAGCGCGGCGGCCATGGCCACCGCGGCGTCGGCCGCCGAGCCCCCTTCGCGGAGGATGTGCAACCCCGCTTCCGCGGCCAGCGGATGCGAGGTCGCGCAGGCGCCGTTGGCGCCGTAGACCGTGCGATCGGCGGGGATCGGCGGCGTCTCCTCGAGCATCGCCTACTTCGCTTCCGGGATGAGCTGCCGCTCCACCGCCGGGAGGGCGTGCACCTCGTCGTAACGTCCCCACTTCTCCCGGTACACGTATTCGGGGGGGGCGCCGCGTTCGACACGCCCGCGGATCGGCGCCAGAGTCTTCGAGGCCTCGGCGACTTTCCCCTGGGCGATCTGGGCCCGGGCCTTGACGATCGCGGCCAGGTCGCACCAGGGTCCGAAGCCCAGCGCGGAGTCGGCGGCGGCCGCCGCCCGCCCGGCGTCGCCGCGGGCCAGGGCCACCCAGGCTTCGAGGGCGAGCGTGGTGGGGTCCTCGGGATCGAGGAGGAGCGCGGCCTTCACCTGCTCCTCGGCCCGATCGGTCTCCCCCGCCCGGAGCAGGTCCCGGGCGTAGTCGTCGCGGAGGGGCACCACCCCGGTCCGGAGCCGCACCGCCTCGTCGTACCGTTTCCACGCCGCGTCCCACTCCCCGGCCAGGGCGCGGGCGGTGGCGGTTCCCCAGAGCCCTTCGGGGCTGTCGCTCTGATAGGCGAGCACGCTGTCGTAGGCGGCCAGGGCGCCGGGGGCGTCCCCCGCCGCCCAGCGGTAGCCGCCGAGGGCGAGGTCCACCAGGTATCGCTCCTCCTTCCGGACCCCGGGCCGGGCGGCGGCCAGCGCGGCGATGGTCGCCTTCAGATCGCTTCCCGCGTGTCGCATGGCGTCGGCCCGGCGGACGGCCAGGGACGCGCTCTCCGGATCGTCGGCCGCGGCCTTGTCCGCCGTCGCCGACGCCTCCTGGGCGCGGTCCGCGACGGTGAGCGCGTAGACCAGCGATCCGGTGGCCGACTCCTCTCCCGGGCTCCGCGCCAGCGCCTTCCGGTAGGAGGCGATGGCCTCGTCGGGGCGGCCCCGCTCCAGGGCGTCGTCCCCCCGGTTGGCGTAGCCCACCGCGTAGCAGCTCTCCACGTCGGCGGTGGTCATGAGTTCCCGGACCAGGGCCATGAGCGCCGGGTCCATTTTTTCCAGGCGTTCGCGCACGATTTCCCGGGTATCGTATTGGTCCCGGCGCGGCGACTCCAGGGAGTTGGCCCCCTCGGCGAAGTACTCCCACACGCTCCCCGAGGCGTAGCGACTCAGGAACGCGTCTCCGGTCTTCTCGTCCCGCTCCTTGGTCTCCCGGTAGAGTTCCTGGATCTGGCGCTTGCGCTCGGCCGGGAGCACGCCGTGGACCTGGTGGGTGAGCTCGTGGAGCACGGTGTTGTAGCGGTCGTGGATGGTGCGTTCCACGTCCTCCACCCCGGTCACGGTGTGGTAGCCGCCGCAGCCCCGGACATCGTCCCAGAGGCGCGAGTCGTAGCTGATGCGCTGATCCCGCAGGGTCTCCTGCCCCGGGGTCTCCGAGAGCAGCTCGAAGAGCGGCTTGATGTAGTAGGTGGCCCCGGACTCGATCAGGACCGGGACATACCGCTTCCAGGGCGCGATGGAGAGCGCGACCCGCTTCTGGTGGCGGGGGCTCAACGCGTTCCAGTTCTCCACGAAGCTCTCGATCCCCGGGACGTCGGGCATGGGGGCCGCGGCGAAGGCCTTTTCGTAGTCGGGAAGGTGGACCTCCACCGCCAGGCGCTCCGCCTCCAGCGCCTTGGCCAGGCCGTTATGGGCGCGGCCGTATTCGGGACAGACCCCCAGCGCCTTCACGAACCAGCTTCCCGCCGTCTTGTAGTTCCCCCGGTCCCACTCCAGCGATCCCAGACGGACCATGACGTCCACCCAGTCCGGGTAGGCGTGCCGGAGGGCCAGGTAGGCGCGGAGCGCATCCGCCGGCCGGCCCGCGGCCAGGAGGGAGTCGGCCCGGGCCAGGGTCTCCTTCCCGGGTCCGGTGGCGAACGCCCCCGGGTAGGCGGCGAAGAGCTGGCTGTAGTTCTTCCGGGCGTAGCCGTTGCCGAGCATGTAGTGGGCCATCTCGTCGTAGGGCGCGATCCGGACCGCCAGCTCGTCGGCGTCGATGGCCTCGTCGGTTCGCCCCAGGCGAATCAGGGTCACGGCCAGGCTCCCCAGGAGGTCGGGGGCGGGGACGGAAAGCGCGAGGGCTTTCGTCAGATGCGCCAGCGACCCGTCGAAGTCGCGCTTCTTGTAGGCGGTCTCCCCCAGGCCCTGATAGGCGCGCGCGCTGTCCGCGGGGCCGGCGGCCGCGGCCAGGGCCTCCTCGTAGCCTTTCTGCGCGCCGTCGTAGTCCAGGAGATTGGAGCGGAGCAGGGCGGCGGCCAGGCGGTCCGCTTCGTTCATGGCCCCGGCGTCCAACCGCGCCTGGATGGCCGCATCCACCGAGGCCAGATCGTCCACCGTGAACCACCACCGGTAGACCAGGCGCCGGGCCTCGGGATCGTCGGGATACTCGGTGCGAAGGGTGTCGATCAAGGGCGCAAGGTGCTCGAAGTCCACCACCGCGAAGAGGATCCTCGCCGCGGCCACCCGGCCGTCGCGGCCCATCGCGAGGAGCTTCGGCACCATGTCCTCGGCGTCGTCGTGGTGTCCGGTCTGAAGCAGGAGCGGCGCCGCGGCCAGCGCTCCCGGGGCGGCGTTCAGTCCCTCCTGGGCCTGGTCGATCTTGGCCCGGACCG
>CAYRIJ010000318.1:0-4316 GCA_964424285.1 uncultured bacterium | reverse complement strand
AGGCGCGCCCCGCCGCTCCCCCGGAGGCCGCCCGGGAGTGTCCCGGCCGCCCCCCGGCGTGCCGGCCCCGCCGCCGGGGCGCTTTCGGCGGCGGCGCCTCCTGTGGTAAGCTTCCTCGCCGTTTTCCCTGACGGCGGGCGCGGGGGCGTTCGCCCTCGAATGGCGGCCGAATCGCCCGGCCGGCGAATCATCACGACCACTTCTCGAAGTGTTTACGCTCCGGGGCCGACGAGCGTTCCGGGGCTGCCCGGTCAATGACAGAGGAGGAGAATCACAACGTGCTAGCAATCCGACTGAAGCGCGCGGGAGGGAGAAACCATCCCTTCTACCGCGTCGTGGTCATCGACTCCCGTCGCGCGCGCGACAGCCGGGCGGTGGAGGAGATCGGCTACTACAACCCGCTGGAGAACCCGGTGGTGGTGAACATCGACCGGGAAAAGGTCCAGGCGTGGACGTCCAAGGGCGCCCAGCTCTCGGACACGGTCCGCACGCTCCTGAAGCATGAGAACAACACCCATGCCTCGCGGCGTCAGACGGACACGTTCGAGCCGGCCACCGCCGAGGACCTGAAGCGCCGCCCGGCGAAGAGGGATCGCGGGGCCGCCGAGACCGAAGCGCCCGAGAGCGCGGTGGCCGTCGCCGAGGAGACCGTCGAGGCCCCGGTGACCGAGGTCGGGGCCGAGGCGCCGGCCGCGGACACCGTCGAGCCGGAGGCGTCCCCGGCGGTCGAGGCGACCGCGGAGCCCGAGGCAACTGCGGAGCCCGAGGCGACCGCGGAGCCCGAGGCGACCGCGGAGCCCGAGGCAACCGCGGAGCCGGAGACGGCCGAGATGGCTGCCCAGCCCGAGAAGCCCGAGGCGGACGCCGAGCCGGAGAAGCCCGAGGCCTAGTTTCATGAAGGACCTCATCGCCTATATGGTGCGGAACCTGGTGGATCACCCCGAATCGGTGGAGATCCGCGAGGTGGCGGGCGACAAGGCCCAGGTGTACGAGGTCAAGGTTCGCTCCGAGGACCTCGGCAAGGTCATCGGAAAGCACGGGCGGACGATCCGCTCGGTCCGCACCCTGGTCGCCGCCGCCGCCAACCGCTCCGGAAAGCGGGTGATGGTGGAGGTGGTCGAGTAGCGACGATGCCCCGCCAGATATCCGTGGGCCGGATCCTCGGCGCGCATGGGATCCGCGGCGAGGTGGTGCTTCGGCGCTACGGCGACGATCCCAGGATCATGGACCGCGGCTCGGAACTCCACGCCGAGCGGGGCGGGCACGACATGACTTTGACCGTGGAGCGGGCGCGGCCCCACAAGGGAGGCTGGATCGTGGCCTTCGAGGGGGTGGCGACCCGGGACGAGGCCGAGGTGCTCCGGGGGCTGATCCTCCGGGTCGGCGAGGAGCGGCTGGCGCCCCTGGCCGAGGGCACCTACTACCAATTTCAACTCATCGGCCTCGAGGTGAGGACGACGGACGACGAGCCCCTGGGACGGGTGGACGATGTGATGGAGACCGGGGCCAACGATGTGCTGGTGGTCAAGGGACCGCGCGGGGAGATCCTGATCCCCGCGGTGGAGCCCTTCGTCACCGGGGTGGATCTGGAAGCGGGGAGCATCCGGGTGGATGTGCCCCCGGGGCTGATCCCGGAAGGGGACAGCCGGTGAGCCTCAGGATCAACGTGCTCACCGTGTTTCCCCGGCTGGTGGAGGCCGCCCTCTCCGAGGGCATGGTGCGGATCGCCCGCGAGCAGGGGGCGCTGGACCTTCGATCGATCGACATACGGGACTTCACCGAGGACGTCCATCGCACCACCGACGACGCCCCCTACGGAGGAGGCGCGGGGATGGTGATGAAGGCGGAGCCGGTGGTCCGCGCTTGGCGGAGCCTCGGGCCCGGCGAGCGGGGGCGCGCGGTGATCATGAGCGCGAAGGGGAGGCTCTTCGACCAGGCCACCGCCCGCGAGTGGAGCCGCGCCGGGGCGCTGACCCTGGTCTGCGGCCGGTACAAGGGGGTCGACGAGCGCGTGGTCGATCTCCTGGAGGCGGACGAGGTCTCCCTGGGGGACTTCGTCCTGGCCGGGGGCGAGCTGGCGGCGGCGGTCATGATCGAGGCCGCGGCCCGGTTGCTTCCGGGGGTGCTGGGAGACGCGCAGTCGGGGGTGGAGGATTCGCACGAGGACGGGCTCCTCGGCTATCCGGACTACACCCGGCCCGAGGATTTCGAGGGACTGAAGGTGCCCGAGGTGCTGCTCTCGGGACATCACGCGAACATCGCCCAGTGGCGGCGGGAGCGGCGCCTTCAGGCCACCGCGGAGCGCCGGCCGGAGCTGCTGGCGAAGGCGGAACTGAGCGAGAGAGACCGGAAGTTCCTGGCGGGTCGCCGCCGGGAGACCGGGAAGGACTAGGCGCGACCGGATCTCGACCACCGGGGTCTCGGATAAACAAAGGGTACGATCATGAAAGCACTTCTCAGAGTCGAGCGCGAGAACACCAAGACCGAGATTCCCCAGTTCAACGTCGGCGACACCGTTCGCGTGCACGTGAAGGTGGTGGAAGGGGAGAAGGTGCGCACCCAGGTCTTCCAGGGCACGGTGATCGGGCGCCGGGGCGGCGGCATCCGCGAGACCTTCGCGGTCCGCAAGATCTCCGGCGGCGTCGCGGTGGAGCGCCTCTTCCCGCTGCACTCCCCGAACGTCCTCCTGATCGAGCGGGTTCGCGAGGGCCGGGTCCGCCGCGCCCAGCTCACCTACATGAAGGACCGGAAGGGGAAGCGCGCCCGGATCGCCGGACGCCGCGTGTCCACCGGGCTGGTCTCGCCCGGCGAGGTCCTGGAGGCGGCCAAGGCCGCCGAGGCGGGGAAGACCGAAGAGGTCGAGGCGCTTCAGAAGAAGGTCGAGAAGGTCGGAAAGGCCAAGCAGGCCAAGAAGTAGCCCGGCGACGGCCGCGAACGGCCTGTCGAACGCACTGAAATTTCGAAAGAAGGGGCGCCCGGCGTTGAAACCGGGCGCCCTCTCTCATGCCCTCGCCTCGATCCGGGCGCCTACGCGCGGGGCCGGCGGGCGACCCCCGCGATCAGGCTGATCACGAAGACCACCAGGAAGACGAAGAAGAGGATCTTGGCGATGGCCGCGGCTCCGGCCGCGATCCCGGTGAAGCCAAAGACGGCGGCGATGAGGGCGATGACGAAGAAGACCAGGGCCCAGTACAGCATGGGCGACTCCTTTCGTGATTGATTGAGGGGTGGGAATCCGGTCAGGGGCGGCGGCTCAGGCCGGCTTCCCGCGTCTCATCCCCACCGCCACCAGGGCGATGCCCCCGACCAGCACCACGGCGCCGATCGCGGGATGGATGGGGAGGGTCTCCTTGCGGCTCACGTTCACGTGAACCGGGCCCAGATCCGCGCTGTCCCGGTCCTTGGTGTAGGTGATGCCGCCCCAGACGATCCCCACCCCGCCGAGCAGGATGAGGATGATTCCCAGGAGGACGATCGCTTTCATGGGGCTGATTCCTTTCCACAGGACGGGGGTCGATCCCGGGCCGGGGCGTTCCGGCGTGGGACGATGACCTCCGCGAAGCCCGGACCCGGATCCCACCGGCGCCCAATGAAAACGGCGCCCGCGGTCCGACCCGAGCTCTGTCGATAAACTTGACATATTTTGTCGGCTGCGGTCAAGCCGGGGGGGCTGGACGGGGTGGGGGCGGGGGCGGCGGCGGGATGGAGGGGGCGAGGCGAGGGCGCCGCGGCCAACCGACAACAGACTATCCAGCAAGGAGTTACTGGATGCGGCCCCCTCCCGTGGCGTCGGGGAATTTCCCCCACCCCGGACGGGGTATGGGGATTCGCGCGGTCCGGGGGCTCGGGCCGGCGCGCACCGGGGCCGCGGGGGCCCGCGGTCCCGCCCTTTTCCTGAAGCCGCCCCCCCGGATCGTCTATACTCCTTGGCTTCCTCGCTGGGGCGGGGAGTCCCGCGGGGCCCGGTCGGTCCGGGCCCGCCGCGGCAAGGTTTTTTCCTCCGGGCGAGAGCGGCGGCGCGCCGCCCCCCGGATGATCCTCCGGAAAGGAGCGGTTCGGCATGGCGGTGAGGGAATATCACGTGGGGTTGGGAGCCAACGGAACCTGGCACATTCAGCGCGAAGAGGCGGAGCGTCCGTTTGCCTACTACGGCGCCAAGGATGCCGCGGAGAGCGCGGCGCGGGTTCTGGCTCACCTGAACGAGGGCATCGTGGTGGTCCACGAAAAGGGCGGCCTGGTCCGCCGCACCGACTACAAGGGGCAGGCCCTGGCCGCGAACTGATCCGGCCCCGGCGGTCGCGAGCCCGTCGCCACCA
>CAYRIJ010000317.1:0-4324 GCA_964424285.1 uncultured bacterium | reverse complement strand
GCTCGGAAGCTGGGCCCGCGCCGTCCCGCATACCGCGACCGCCCCGGCCAGAACCATCATCGGAAGACCGCGCACAGATCGCATGGCCCCTCCCCTACTCCCCGATCCGGAGCACGGCGTCGAGCCGGGTGTTGATCTTCAGGGTGTCCTGGGGGGCCACGGTGGCCGCCGGCGTGTTCGCCGGCACCGTCCCCGCACCGGTGAGCATGACCCCGTCCTTGCCGAGAAAGGTCTGCAGCTCGTCCTGGGTGAAGGCGACCCGGGTGGTGGAGCTCGCCGCCCCCGAGAGGCTCGCCTGCTTCACGATGTCCGGGAAGTCCCCGGTGATCCGGAGCTGGAAATCCAGCGGGACGCCGACGGGGTTCTCCACCAGGAACTCCAGCGCCCCGGACTGGATCCGGTCCACCAGATCGCTCTCCACGTCCCCCAGGTTCAGCTCCACCGGCTCCACCGTGACCTCGCGTCCGGCCACCTCCACCACCGCGGAGGAGATCAGCACCGTCTCCGGGGTCACGTGAACCCCGACCCCGGCGCCGGTGTCCACGGTCACCGGGTCCCCGGCCGGGGAGTCGATGGCCAGCTCCACCCGGAAGGTGGACCCCACCGTCGCGCCGGTGACCGACACCGTCCGGTCGAGGCTCGTCCCGGAGGGAAACGCCTGGGCCGCGCCGTCGATCACGATCTCATCGAGGAGGGTCGTCCCGGCCGGCCCGCCGTAGAGCCGGAGCCCCAGGCTCCCGTACACCCCCGCCTTCGGCCGGATCGGGTCGAACCCGAAGTCGTTGGTGATCCGGACCTGGACCTCCAGCGCCGCGACGTTCGCCGAGACGACGTCCTGGGGCAGGGTGCCGGTTCCCTCGATGGTGCTCTCGAAGGCCGGCTTGGGCACCGTCTGGCCGTTGAACGCGCCGCAGGCCGGGCAGACGTCCCCCAGGGTCTCGGAGAAATCGAAGGGATCGACGGCCACCGAGAAGTTCCGCCCGTCCGGCGTCACCGTGACCCCGTCGGGGAGGAACTCCGAGACCTCGACCGTGGTGCGGTCGGTGGGGAGAACCCAGCGCGTGTCCCAGATGGGCGCGTCGGAAGGAAAACTGCAAGAAAAAAGCCCCAGGGCCGGGGCGATCAGGACGAGCAGCCGGTATCGGGAAGGCAACATGGTCTTCATCCCCCACTGCACCCGTGCAATACGCCCCATTCTAGGTCACCGGTGAAGGGAAATCAAACCACCCAGAACCGCACCCCCTGTTCCTCCAGGAACCCGCGCGCGCCGGGGCCCCGGAGGTAGGCCAGGGTGGAGAGCGTCCCCGCCTCGAGGCAGGTCCCGGCCAGCACCGTGACCGCCCGGGGCGCCTCCACCACCGGCCAACCGGTCTTGGGGTTCAGGATGTGGCTCAGCCGCCGGCCCCGCCACATCACGTAGCGACGGGCGTCGCCGGTGGTGGCGATGCCGCCCCGGACGAGGTCGATGCGGGAGAGGGTGCCTTCGCCGGTCCGCGAGGGATCGTCGACCCCGATCCCCCAGGGCCGTCCTCCCCGCCGCTCGCCGCTGGCGAACAGATCGCCGCCGAAGTTGACCAGGAACGCCCGGCCGGTGCGCCCGGCCAGGAGCCCGGCCGCCCGGTCCACCGCGTACTCCTTCCCGATCCCCCCGAAGTCGATCTCCATCCCCGCGGGAAGGGTGAGGGCGCTCCCGTCCCACTCCACCCGGTCCCAGCCCACCAGGTCCAGCATCTCGCGCACCGCGCGCTTGGAGGGGACGCGGTCGCCGCCGTCGAAGGTCCACAGGCGCCGGAGCACCCCCGAGGTGAGGTCGAACATCCCGTCCGAGACCTCGAAGCAGGTGGCGCCGTAGTCCAGCAGCAGCGCGGCCTCTTCGTCCACCACGACCGGCCGCCCCCCCGAATGGTTGATCCGGTGGACGACGTTGTCGTCCCGGTAGCGGCTGAACTTCCGCTCGATCCGGAGCGCCTCCGCTTCGGCGACCCGGACCAGCGCTTCGGCTTCCGCCGGATCGTCGGTGTCCACCAGGATCTGGCAGGGGCTGGCCATGGCGGTGAAGCCGCCGGCGTAGTAGTCGTCGACCCGGGACGGCGGAGCGCCGCCTGCATGCCGGGGGTTGGGGGGCTTGGTGCTTCCGGGCATGCAGGCGGCTCAGAACTTCAGGGAGTAGACGACGGCCAGGGATCCGATGTTGACCGGCGGCGACATGTTGGTCATCCGCTGGCTCCCGAAGGATTCCTCCGGATGCGCCTTGCCCCACTGGCGCAGGTACTCGGCGCGGACCCGCCATTCCCCCGGCTGGCCGGGGATCCTGAACCCGTAGGTGGCGCCCAGGGTCACCGACTGAAGCGGACCCAGCCGGGAGTCGGAGGACGCGAAATCCGGGGTCGCGGCCCCGTCCGCGAGGAAGTAGCGGAAGAAGTTGGCCCGGGTCTGGATGTAGTAGCGCACGTGCGGCTCGACGTAGCGATGCTGCTCCAGCTCGTGGCGGTACCGGAGATCGACGGTGTTGGAGCGGATCCCCCAGTCGTCCCAGTAGTAGCGGTCGGAGGCGTAGAGGACGTCGGTCTCGAAGTGATAGACCGAGCTGGCCAGCACGTCCCGGCGGTCCCGGGTCGAGGGGCGCTTTTCGGTCAGCACCCCGATCGGGTCCCCGCTCAGCGAATCCACCCGGCTGATCACCTTGTAGGGCTCGGTCAGGTACCCCCGCTCGTAGGTCCGGGTGGCGTCCAGCCCCACCATCCAGCGCCGGGTGAGAACGCGCGAGGCGCCGAGGAGCACGGTGCTCACGTACTTGGGGTTGCTGCCGACCCCGATGATGACCGTGCCGTCGGAGAGCGGCGCCCGGGTCCCCCCGGTGGGAAAGACCCCGTCCCGGTTGTAGCCGCCCCCCACCGTGATCGTGGTCAGGCGGTGGGTCAGGTTGAGCGAGATCTTCCCGTTCGCCCCCAGCGACTGGTAGTCCTTCTCCCGGGAGAGGTGGGTCCCGAGCGTGGTGGTGAAGCGGTCCCCGAACGGCTTGGTCCAGGCCAGGTCGAGCACCGCGCGGGCGTCCTTGAACTTGTTGGTGGGCACCGTCCCCACCGGGATGGTCCGGATGTTCCCCGACGGGGTGGTGGTGGTCTGGATGGTGGTGGTGGGGATGGCCCCGGTGGGCGAGGCGCCGGTGATGGCGTCGATGCCCAGGGTGGCCGAGAGGGTCTGGCCGTCGGCGAAGAGCCGGGTGATCCGGCCCGTCGGCTCGACCACGTTCGCCCGCTGCTGTTCCCCGTAGAGGAGCCCGGAGCCCTCGAACTGCCACTTGATGGGGGTGGCGGCGCGGGCGGTTCCCGCCCCCGAGGCCAGGAGCAGGCACGCCGCCGCGCTCAGCCGGCCGCGGACGCCGGACGAGCCTAGTTGCATCCGCAACCGCCCCCGCCGACCTCCTGCCCGCCGGTCGACCCCTCGGTGCTGAAGTAGATGTGCTCGTCGATGGCGCCCAGCATGGGAACCGGGTCGAAGCTCATCTGGGGCTGGGCCAGGAGGTCGCGGTCCCAGGGATGCACCCGCATCGCGGCGCAGCCCGCGAAGAGGGCGCCGGAAAGGCCGAGCAACCCCGCCCAGATGACGATCCTCACCCCGCGTTTCATGGGCACTCCTTCGCGATGAGCGCTTCCAGGTCCCCGGTCTTCTTGGGATCGAACCCGACGTGGGAGTAGAGGATCTTTCCCTCGGGATCGATCAGGAAGCTGGTGGGCATGCCCGGCACCTGGAACGCCTCGGCGGTCTTTCCCAGAGGATCGAAGGCCACGGTGAACGGGGCCACGTGCCTCTGGAGAAACCCCTCGGCCGCCTCGTGCTTCTTGTCGAGGTTGATGGCCACGATGCGGAGCCCCTTCCCCGCGAACCGCGCGTCCATCGCCCGCAACCACGGAAACGACTGCTCGCACGGCCCGCACCAGGAGGCCCAGAAGTCCACGAGGACCACGTGGCCGCGGAGCGAGTCGGAGTCGACCGTGCCCCGGTCGGTGGGGAGCTTGAAGTGGGGCGCCACCGGGGTCTTCCCGGAGGGGGATGCGTTCTCGGCCCGCGCCGGGACGGCCGGCGCCATGAGACCTACCAACAGAATCGCGAACCAGCGTTGTTGCATCGGGGAGCGGCCTCCACCGGTTGTCCTGAGGGGGCGGGCGAGGCCGCCCGGGGGAGACCGCCGCCCGATCGATTTCCTGACCCAGGGATTCGCGGCCGGAGGCCGGGACGAGTCCCGCCTCCCCGGCGCAAGCCCGCGCCGCCGTCGAATCACGACTCGAATACACGGGTTTCATGGAAACGGTTCCATGAAAAC
>CAYRIJ010000316.1:0-4340 GCA_964424285.1 uncultured bacterium | reverse complement strand
GTGATGATTCTTTCGCGTGGTCATGCCCGATTCCTTTCCCGTTCGTCCGCGCCTCCGCCGCCGCCCGGATCGTCTCCGTCCTCCGGGCCGAAGTACTCCACCACGTTCCGCTCCGTTTCGTGCAACCGCAGGCGATAGAGGATGCCCTTCCCGAAGGCCGGCTCCAGGACCTCCCAGGCCGCGACGGCGATGTTCTCCGCGGTGGGGATCCGCCCCTTCATGAACGCCACGTCGTGGTTGAAGTCGCGATGGTCGCACTTCTCCCAGAACTCCCGCCGGATGATCTCCTTCATGTCCTTGAGATCGATCACCATGCCGGTGTCCGGATGCACCCGGCCCCGCACCGTCACCTCCAGCACGTAGTTGTGCCCGTGTCCCCCCGGGGTCGCGCACTTCCCGAACACCGCGAGGTTCTTCTCGTCGGACCATGCCGGGTTATGGAGCCGGTGGGCGGCGCAGATCCCGATCTTCTTGGTGAGGTAAAGGGTCCCGCTCACCGGCGAACCCCCTTGCGGGCGGCGTTCATGCGCGATCTCCCTGGGCGGCATCCGGTCCCGCCGCGGTGAAGTGTTCGAACAACGAGGCCTCGGCGCCGGCGGGCACCCGGCCCTGGGCCACCCGCCTGGACCCGCCGCCCCGCCCGCCCGCCGCGGCCAGGAGCGGCCGCGCCATCCCCCCCGCGTCGAGCCCGGAGTCCGCGGGAACGGCCAGGGCCACCTTGACCCCGTCCGCCTCGGCCGAGGCCAGGAGCACCGGTTCCCCGCGCCGCCCGGCCAGCTCCGACGCCGCGCCGGCCAGCCACGCCCCCCGGCCCGGGCCCAGGTCCCGGACGAATCGGCCCGCGGGGGGCTCCGCCGCCCACTCCGCCACCAGCTTTTCGCGAAGCTCCGTCTCCGTCTTTTCCAGCCGCGAGCGCGCGTCCTTGAGCTCGGCGAGGAGCGCGGCCACCCGCTCGGGGACGTCGAACTCCTCGGTGGTCAGCGCCAGGGCGGCGCCGCGAAGCGCCCGGTGGCGCCGCGCATAATCCACGAGCGCTCGTCCCCCGCAGACGAACTCCACCCGGATGCCCCCCTTCTTCCGCTCGGTGCGGAGCGCCTTGATCGGCCCCACCTGCCCGGAGCGGGGGCAGTGGGTGCCGCAGCAGGGGGTGGCGTCGAAGTCTCCCACCGCCACCACCCGGATGTCCCCGGCCACCGGCGCTTCCTTCCGCACGGTGGACGGGAGCGCCGACGGGTCATCGTACCAAGTCGCGGTCACCGCGAGGTCGGCGGTCACGATTTCGTTGGCCCGGGCCTCCGCCCGCTCCAGCGCCGCCTCGTCCAGGTCCTCCCGGTTCAGATCGATGGTGCAGCGCTCGGCCCCCAGGTGGAACCCCACCGTGTCCGCCCCGAACAGGTCCACGAAGGCCCGGCTCAGGATGTGCTGCCCGGTGTGCTGCTGGCGATGGTCGATCCGCCGCGCCCAGTCCACCTCGCCGCGGAGCGGGCCCATCGGCGGGCGGGCGGCGAGCCGGTGGATCACCCGCTCCCCCTCCTCGAACACCTCGGTCACCGGGATCCCCCCCAGCATGCCCCGGTCGTGGGGCTGGCCGCCTCCGGTGGGGTAGAACGCGGTCCGGTCCAGCGCCGCGTCCCAGGTCCCCTCCGGGCCGGGGCGGAGATCGACGACCGACGCCTCGAACGTGCGAAGCTCGGGATCCGCGTGATAGAGTCGTTGCGTTCTGTCCATGATCCTTCGTTTCCCCGGAGAAAGTCGTTGAGTATACGCGAACCGGATCCTTCCGACCCGGCCTGGCCGGAGCGCGTGACCCGGGAAGGCAAACGCGTCCGCACCGCGTTCCGTGTCCGCTACGCCGAGACCGACCAGATGGGCATGGTCTACTACGCCAACTACCTGGTCTGGTTCGAGGTCATGCGCGGGGACTTCATGCGCGCGGCGGGGGTCCCCTATTCCCGCCTGGAGGCGGAGGGGTGGTTCCTCCCCATCGCCGAGGCGCACGTGCGCTACCTCCTCCCCGCCCGCTACGACGAGGCGGTGGAGGTCGTGGCCTGGATCCGGTCGCTCCGCTCCCGGCTGGTGACCTTCGAGTACCGGGTGGAGCGCGCCGGGCAGCTCCTGGCCACCGGCTGGACCACCCACGTCCCGGTGGGACGGGACGGCCGGCCCCATCCCCTTTCCCGGGAACTCAGGGATACCCTGGAAGTGTATAAGGAAAGCGCGACCGGGGAAGACCCCGGCCGATAACCTTTCTGCGGACAACGGGTTTGTCTGCTATACTGCCGTGGTGGGAAGTTCGGGCTGAACCAGGGAGCTGGATGAAAAAGTTGCTCGCCTCCATACTGGCCGTCTTTGGCGTAACATGCTGCGTGGCAGCATCTTACGCAGCCACACCGCATGCCGGCCTGCCGCTCTCCACCCTGGACCGCCCCGCCCTCTCCGCCCGGTTATCCCCGCTCAGCGTCCTCGGTTCGCCCGGCCGCCAGCCCGATCTCTTCCCGGTGGAGTCCACCCGCGACTCCCGGTTCGACTACTCCCGGCTGGCCTACAAGATCTCCTACGCCGGGGCGATCCTCCTCACCGCGGATCACGTGATCCGCTCGGTGGACTCCCTGCTCGATTCCATGGAGTACACCGGCCGCGACGGCACTTCGCTCCACTTCGTCATGGAGCCGAAGAGCAAGGGCTTCGAGATGATGCTGAAGATGAGCCGTCCGCTCGGATTCTAGTCTCGGACCGCCGCGGCAAACGCCTCGCTCCCCCCGCCGATCCCCCGCGCATTTGACGTTGCCCGAACGCGGTGCTACCTTGCCGACATCCGGAACTTCGGGCGCCGTTCCCCGGTCTCCCACCCGTGGTCGGGGCATCCGGCGCCGTGACGGGAACGAGGAGGGCAATGAGCGAGCCGTGTCTCTTCTGCCGGATCGCGCGCCGCGAGGTGGACGCCGGAGTGGTCTTCGAGGACGACGCGGTGATGGCCTTTCGCGACGTCAACCCCCAGGCCCCGGTCCACGTGCTCATCATCCCCAAACTGCACGTGGCCACGGTCAACGATCTCCGTGAGGAGCATGCCGACCTTCTCTCCCGGCTTTTTCTGACCGCGGCCAAGATCGCCCGGGATCACGACGTCGCCGACGAAGGCTATCGCCTGGTGGTGAACTGCCGGGAAGGGGCGGGCCAATCGGTCTTCCACCTGCACATGCACGTGCTGGGAGGCCGGCAGTTCAAGTGGCCCCCCGGCTGATGTGGGACCGGGAATCGAGAGCGGTGGACGGCGGATCGGGGAATCAAATCCCCTTCCGGGGTGTAAAATCATGTGAGCGGAGCGGTTGGGAGGGGCGAGGCGGCAGTCAGCTCCCGCGGCCCGCGGACGCCGAAGTGCCAAGAACTTGGCCGACTGGAGTCGCACCCGGTACCGGATGGTCCGGTTTCAGGTCCGATTCCCGCACCGGATCGGCGAGCGCGGACCGGGGATCGCCGGGATCCCCTCGCGGGTTCCGGGCACCGGACGACCCGGTGCCGGGCAACAGCTCTCTCTGCACCTTCCCACGACCTCCCTCCGCCCGGAGTTCCCCCCTCTCCGCCCACGCGTGGCACGGAAGTTGCACTTTGCAACGTCAGGATTACCGTGGGGTGTACCCAAGCCGCCCGCCCGGATCGTAGGCCCGGCGGGCGCGGCCCCCAGCGGGCTTCCCTAAAGGAGTGATGGCGAATGGCACACAAGATCGATGTCGAGGCCCTGGTCGGCCAGCTCCAGGACGTGGAGTCCTTCCGCGAACTGAACTGGGAGGGCACCTTCCAGGAGTACGTGGACATCGTCACCCAGGAACCGAGGGTCACCCGCACCGCGTACCAGCGGCTCTACGACATGATCATGTCGTACGGGACCGACGAGTACATCGACTCCAAGAAGCGGGTCACCCACTACCGGTTCTTCGACGATCCCGACAACGCGGGCCAGGATGCGGTCTACGGTCTGGACATCCCCATCATGAAGATGGTGAACGTGTTCAAGTCCGCCGCCCGCCGCTACGGGACCGAGCGCCGGGTGATCCTGCTTCACGGGCCGGTCGGCTCCTCCAAGAGCACCATCGTCCGCCTGCTGAAGAAGGGGCTGCAGCACTACTCCAAGACCTCGGAGGGACGGCTCTACACCTTCCAGTGGATCGAGAAGACCGAGAGCGGCGCCGAGACCCTGGCCCCCTGCCCCATTCACGAGGAGCCCCTGCACCTGATTCCGACCGAGGTCCGGGGGAAGTTCCTCGCCCAGCTCAACGAGCAGCTGGGCGACGACGACAGCATTTTCCTGGAAGGCGATCTCTGCCCGTACTGCCGGCGGAACT
>CAYRIJ010000315.1:0-4346 GCA_964424285.1 uncultured bacterium | reverse complement strand
AGGCATCGCGTACGGGCTCCTTGGAGACCATCAAGAGTGGTGGATCACCGCGAACGGCCGGAGCGAAGAGGCCGATTCGTTGACGGACTATGTCTTTCCGTGGTCGAACCCCTTCTTCTACAAGCTGGCCGACGACACCCTGGTGGTCTATACGAGACGGGCCGTCGGCACCCCCATCCACTTTCCATCGGGCATTTCCGTGCGCCAGGTCGAGTTGTCCAATCCGCAGTTCATGGGCCTCTACGACATCGAGGATTCGCTCGGCCTCGAAACGGCGCGGTTCGGAAAGGACTAATCGGCCGGGGATCGTTGAGGATCCCCGGCGCCGAGCCGGAGGGCCCTTCAACTCTGGAGGTTCGGTCTGATGCCTTACCGCGAAGAGGAACGGAAGATGGCGAAGGTCTGCATTGTGGGCGCATCCGGGAAACTTGGTCGCTACATGGTGCAGCATGCGCTGGACCGGGGCTACGAGGTGGTCGGCGTTTGCCGGGAACGCAGCGTGGGGAAGCTCGACCCGTTCAAGGGGCATATCACCGTGCTTCCCGGCAAGACGAATGACCGCGCGGTCATCAAACAGGCGGTGGCGGGGTGCGACGGAGTGCTTACCGTGCTGGCTCCCTGGGGCGTCCAGCAGTACTCCTCGGGTACGGCCCAGGCCGTCATGGATTTTGCCGAGCCCGGCGCCCGCCTCGTGTTCTCCTGCGGATGGCACATCAGCCTGGATGGCAAGGACGTCTACACCTGGAAACTGAGGATGTTGCTGAAGATCGCCGGTCCGATCGCGCGGTTCTTCCGGGTGGTGGAATTGGACGATCAGGTTGAGGCGTGCCGCCGGATCTTCGCCAGCGATACGAGGTGGACGGTCGTGCGTGGAAGCGACCTCGAAGAGGGAGAAAGCCAGGGCCTCCCCGTGTGGAGCCGGCACGTGGGCGATCCCATCCTCAAGAGCAATCTCACTCGCCGGGTGGACTTCGCCCTGTTCATGGTGGCGGCTCTGGAGAACGACGACCTCGTTCACGAGGCCCCCGCGATCGTCGGGTGCCGGTCGACTTCGGCGCTCGCAAACGAGACCGGTCGCTAGTGATCTTCCAATCGCACTCCGACCGCGGCGGCTTCGGTGCTAGACTTCGCTGACGGACCTCGCCGGGGATGCGTACCGTCAGGCTCCGCCTGAAGCCCGGACCCGGGGTTCGGTGCCGCCAACGCCCTAACTGGAGACCGCTGATGAGCAAGATCGATCGGAAGGCGCGCGTTCGGGATTACATGGACACTCCCCGGCCCGCAGGGGTTTACCGGATTCGAAACACGTCGACGGGACGGGCGCTGATCGGATCGACCACCGATCTCCCGGGCATGCTGAACCGCCAGCGGTTCCAGTTGAACAACGGCTCGCATCCCGACCGGGAGCTTCAGAGGGAATGGAACGAGTTCGGCGCGGCCGTCTTCGAGTTCGAGACGCTGGATCGGTTGGAGCCTCGTGACGAGCCGGATTACGACCCGACCGAGGATCTGGCCGTCCTCGAGAGGATGTGGATCGAGAAGCTTGCGTCGTCCGAATAGCCGCCCGCCGGGGATCGTGAAACGGAGGCTTCATGTCCGTCCGCGTCGTCAGACTCGGTAGCCCCAGAGCGAAAAATGAAGGGATACGCATCGGAACCGTGCGCCGCCCGCCCCGCGGCGTGCCCAGGACCGAGTTCTCGTCCCAGAACTGGTACGACGTGTGGTTTCCCAACCTCGCCCCGAGCGTCCCGGTCATGAAGCTCGGGCACGCGGCCACCACCCCCCGGCAATGGGCCGCCTTCGCCCGCAAGTACCGGGCGGAGATGGCGACCCCGGAGAGCGTCCATACGCTCGAGCTCCTGGCCGCGCTATCCCATCAATGCAACTTCTCCGTCGGCTGCTACTGCGAGAACGAGGACCACTGCCATCGCTCGGTGTTGCGGGAGCTTCTGGTCCAGCGGGGTGCCAGGATGGTGGGCTGAACGGGTCGAAACCGCCCGGTGCGGATCATGGGCCCTGGATGCGCCCTTCGCGCCGCCCCGGAGAGGTCGTGCTGGGCTCCCACGGGACGGATCCCCCCGGGGAGCGGCCCGGGATCGGACGGGAGCGGCCCCACGTGGGACGCCCCCGGTTTGCGCGGGCCCGGGCTCGTGCTACCGTACGGACCTCGGGAGGCGCAGCCCTCCCCGGTTCCGCGCCCGACCCGGGCGCCGCGTTCATCCCACTCGTTACACCGGACCCGACCCATGCGGCACCGACTTTCACAGATCAACCTGGCCCTCCGGGCGGTGATGGAGTTGGCGATCGTTCTGGCCACCGGCTACTGGGGCTATCGTACCGGCGCGACGACGGCCTCCCGGGTCGCCCTGGCGATCGCCGCGCCCACCCTTGTCTTCGGTTTTTGGGGCCTGGTCGATTTCCACCAGGCCGGCCGGGCGGCCGAACCGCTTCGACTCCTCCAGGAGCTTCTCGTCACCGGCCTCGCGGCCGCGGCCCTCTACGTGGCGGGACAGCGCTCGTTTGCCGTGGCGCTGGCCGGTCTTTCGATCGTTCACCATACCCTGGTGTACGCGCTGGGGAACCGGCTCTTGAAGGATTCACTCCCGGCCTAGGCCGTCTTCCCGCGCGCCGGAGGAACTCGATTGCTGCACATCTTCGTCGACGCCGATGCATGTCCGGTGAAGGAGGAGGTGTTTCGCGTCGCCCGCCGCTATGGCCTTGACGTCACCCTGGTGGCCAACTCCTGGATGCGGACCCCGGATGAACCATGGATCGCTCTCGAGGTGGTGGGCGGCGGCTTCGACGAGGCCGACGACTGGATCGTCGCGGAGGTTCAGCCCGACGACATCGTGATCACCGCCGACATCCCGCTCGCCAGCCGCGCGCTCAAGGAAGGGGCCCTCGTCATCGGTCCGACCGGCAAGCCGTTCACGGACGCGAACATCGGCGAGGTCGTGGCGACCCGCGACCTCCTGGCCGACCTCCGCGGCGCGGGGGAGATCATGGGGGGGCCGCCGCCCCTCCGGAAGGCCGACCGGTCCCGCTTTCTCCAGGCGCTGGACGAAGCCGTCCAGTCCATCCGCCGCCGCCGGCCCCCCGGTGCGAGCTGACCTCCGGTCGGGCCGATGGAGCCGCCCCGGCTCCCTTCCGGCGTCCCCCCGGGATTTCGATCCGGCGGGCAACGATCGCGCGCTTGCCTTCCATCGCACCCTCGGCTATAAGGACGTTGGATCGATCGACCACGCAATCGAAGGGCGGGCCGTCGAGACCCGCGGGCCGGTCGAATCCCCCTTGTAGACGGAGGACGGTCCGGACTTGCGGGTAGCCGAAGCCGTGACCGTTGAAGCAGGCGCATGGAGGATTCGCGGTGGCGAATCGCACGTCCCCGAAGGACCTTGCCGCATCGCTGACCGAACTGTGGTCACCCAAGGTCATCGCCGAGATCGACGACTCGTACGTGAAGGTGGCGAAGGTCCACGGGGAGCTCGCCTGGCACAGCCACGACCATGAGGACGAGCTGTTCTTCGTCCTGAAGGGCCGGCTCCGCATCGAAATGGAATCCGGTCCGGTCGATCTCCGGGAGGGGGAACTCTACGTGGTCCCGAAGGGGATCCTCCACAACCCGGTCGCCGACGAGGAGTGCCACCTGATGCTCATCGAGAGAAGGTCCACGCTGCACACCGGAAGCACGGTCACCGACCGGACCCGGTCGCTGGAAGAGCAGCTCGACCGGTTCGAGCGCGGACCCGGGAACGACCGCTGACCGCCGTGGTCCGTCCCTCGGGCTCGTTCTCGGTGAGCCCCGCCTCTTCGGCTCGCGCACGATCCGGGATTCACTCGGGATTCCGACGGATCAGGCCGGCGCCGCGCCGGCCGCGAATCTGACGACCCTTCGCATCGGGAGGTTGCCCGGTTGATCCGAACCGATCCGTGTGCCCGTGGAATCGCCCTCTCGACCCAGCCGGAGGCAGGAGCCTGTCCCCGCCGCTCCAGGTCGTGGGTCCTCGCCGCCACCATTCTCGGATCGAGCATGGTCTCCATCGACGGCACCGCCCTCGGCGTCGCGCTACCGGTCATCCAGGAAGATCTGGCCGCCTCCCTCTCCACCACCCTGTGGGTGGTGAATGCCTACACGCTGGGGCTGGCCGCGCTCATGCTGATCGGCGGCTCGGCCGGCGACTTCTACGGCCGCCGCCGGGTCTTCGTGACCGGCATCATCCTCTTCACCCTGGCCTCGGTGTTCTGCGGAATTTCCCACCGGGCCCCCACCTTGATCGCCGCCCGCGCCCTGCAGGGAGTGGGCGGCGCGCTCCTCGTTCCCTCCAACCTCGCCATCATCGGGGCCG
>CAYRIJ010000314.1:0-4381 GCA_964424285.1 uncultured bacterium | reverse complement strand
CGGGGAGCGGCCTTGGGCCGGACCCGGGCCATGAGGTTCAGGCCGAAGCGGACCGAGGCCGAGGTGAAGCCCAGGGAAAGGATCACGAAGGCCAGGATGATCTCCCCTCCCACCAGGACATCCCACTCGAGACGCGACCACACCGTCACCGCCCATAACCCGAAGACCGGGACGGCCAGGACCAGGCTCAGGAGCCCGGCCCGGAGCAGGACCGCGAGAACGTGGTCGCGGACGTTCCGGGAGAGGCGCACGCTCTCGATGGCGCCCCGGGCGTAGAGTCCGCGAAAGGCCAGCCACTGCATGACGGGAAGGAGGGCGAGGTAGACCGCCACCGCCGTCCGCAGGACCTCGTCGTAGGGTTGGTGGGTCATCGCCGATCCTCCCCCCTCCCGGCCCCCCCGGGGATCACTTCAGCGCGAAGGAGAGGCTCTCCAGCTCGATGGCCAGGTTCACGTTCCGCAGGTTCACGTGATCCGGCACGAAGAGCTTGCGGGGGGCGAAGTTCAGGATGCCGCGGAGTCCCGAGCGCACCATCAGGTCGGCCGTCTCCTGGGCCGCGGAAGCCGGCGTGGTGATGATGCCGATCTCTATCTTCCTTTCACCGGCATCGCGGCTGAAGTTCTCCACCGACTCCACCCGGAGACCGTTCCAGGCCTGGCCGATCTTCTCGGGGTCGTTGTCGAACACCGCCGCGATCTCGAACCCCTCGCGCGCGAACTCCTTGTAGGCGACCAGGGCGTGGGCGAGGTTCCCGGCGCCCACCAGGCAGACCCTCCACTCCCGGTCGAGCCCGAGGATGGAGCGGATCTCGGTCTGGAGCTGGAGCACGCCGTACCCGGTCCCGCGCTTTCCGAAGTGGCCGAAAAAGGAGAGGTCCTTGCGGACCTGCGCCGGGGTGACTCCCGCCCGGCGGGCCAGGCCGAACGAGGACACGGTGGTTTCTCCGCCCTCCCGGAGCTCTCCCAGGATCCGGTAGTAACCGGAGAGCCGGCGAACCGTCGAGTCGGAGATGCGGATCTCATCGGCGGGCCGACCCGCGGTCACCCGTCGCTCTCTTCCCCGCCCGTCTCCTCCCCCGGCGCCTCTTCGTCCGCCGCGATCGCGGTGACGCCGTTCTCCCCGTCCCCCTCCTCAGGCATGATGCGGGCCACGTCGGCCACGGTGTCCCCGTCCTCGAGATTGATGAGCCGCACTCCCTGGGTGTTCCGTCCCAGCACCGATACATCCTTGAGGGGAAGACGGATCACGATGCCGTTCCGGGTGGTGATCATCAACTCGTCCTCGCCCTTCACCTCGCGGATGGCCACCAGGGGCCCGTTCCGCTTGGACGGCTTGATGGTGATGATTCCCTTGCCGCCGCGTCCGGTAACCCGGTAATCCTCGACCGGGCTCCGCTTGCCGTACCCGTTCTCGGTCACCGCCAGGATCTCCGAACTCTCGCGCTGAAGAACGATCATCCCGATCACCGCGTCCTCGGCGGAGTCCAGGGTCACCCCCCGGACGCCGCGGGCGGTGCGTCCCATCTGTCGCACCAGATCCTCGCCGAACCGGATGGCCCGGCCCTGACGCTTGGCCAGCACCACCTCGCGCGACCCGTCGGTCAGCGCGACGTCGATGATCTCGTCGCCCTCGGCCAGGCCGATGGCGATGATCCCGTCCCGGCGCACGTTGGCGTAGGCGGGAAGCTCGGTCTTCTTCACCTGGCCCAGCTTGGTGGCGAAGAAGAGATGGTGCTTGGCGTCGAAGTCCTTGACCGCGGCCACCGAGGCGATCCTCTCGCCGGGGCGCAGCATGACCAGGTTCACGATGGCCTTCCCCTTGGCGGTTCGCCCCGCCTGGGGGATCTCGTGCACCTTGAGCCAGTACACGCGGCCGGTGTTGGTGAACACCAGCACGTAGGCGTGGGTGGAGGCGATGAACAGGTGCTCGATGAAGTCGTCCTCCCGGGTGGACTGGCCGGTCACCCCGCGCCCGCCGCGGCGCTGCCGGCGGTAGGTGTTCACCGGCAGGCGCTTGATGTAGCCCAGGTGGCTGATCGAGATGACCATGTCCTCCTCGGCGATCAGGTCCTCCACCGAGAACTCGCCCTCGGCGGCCCGGATCTCCGTCCGGCGGGCGTCCCCGTACTTCGCCTTCAGCTCCATCATCTCGCCCTGGATGAGTTCCAGCACCCGGCGCTCGCTGGCCAGGATCGCCTTGTACTCGGCGATCATGCGCTGCAACTCGGCGTACTCGGCCTCGATCTTGTCCCGCTCCAGCCCGGTGAGGCGGGCCAGCCGCATGTCGAGGATGGCCTGGGCCTGCACCTCGGAGAGCGAGAAGCGGGTCATGAGGCCGTCCTTGGCCTCGGCGGTGTCCTTGCTCGCCCGGATGAGCTTGACGATCTCGTCGATGTTGTCCAGCGCGATCCGGAGCCCCTCGAGGATGTGGGCCCGCTTCTCGGCCTGGTCCAGGTCGTAGCGGGTGCGGCGGACGATCACGTCGCGCCGGTGGTCGACGAAGTGCTGGAGCATCTGGCGCAGGGTCATGGTCTCGGGGCGGCCCCGGACCAGGGCCAACAGGTTGGCCCCGAAGGTCTGCTGCATCTGGGTATGCTTGAAGAGCTGGTTCAGGATGACCTGGCTGGCCGCGTCGCGCTTGAGCTCGACCACGATGCGCATGCCGTTCCGGTCCGACTCGTCGCGGAGATCGGAAACCCCGCTGATCGCCCCGGAGCGCACCAGGTCCGCAATCTTCTCCAGGAGCGCGGACTTGTTCACCATGTAGGGGATCTCGGTCACGATGATGACTTCGCGGCCGTTGTCCATGAGGTCGATGGTGGCGCGGGCCCGCACCGAAAGGAGCCCCCTCCCGGTGGTGTAGGCGTTCCGGATCCCCTCGCGGCCCATGATGATCCCGCCGGTGGGGAAGTCGGGGCCGGGGACGATCTGCAGCAGCTCGTCGTCGCTCACGTCGGGGTTGTCGATGATCTCGCTCACCGCGTCGCATATCTCGTTCAGGTTGTGGGGCGGGACGTTGGTGGCCATCCCCACCGCGATGCCGGTGGCGCCGTTCAGAAGCAGGTTGGGCAGGCGGCCGGGGAGCACCACCGGCTCTTCCCGGACGTTTTCATAGTTGGGGCGAAAATCGACGGTGGCGCGTTCGATTTCCGAGAGCATTTCCATGCCCGTCGCGGACAGCCGCGCCTCGGTGTACCGCTCCGCCGCGGCGGAGTCGCCGTCGATGCTCCCGAAGTTTCCCTGGCCGTCCACGAGGGGATAGCGGAGGGAGAACTCCTGGGCCAGCCGGACCATGGCGTCGTAGATCGCGGTGGTGCCGTGGGGATGGTAGTTCCCGTTCACGTCCCCGGTGATCTTGGCGCTCTTCCGATAGGGGCGGTCCGGCGCCAGGTTCAGATCGTTCATCGCCACCAGGATCCGCCGCTGGACCGGCTTCAGGCCGTCCCTCACGTCGGGAAGTGCCCGGTTGACGATGACCGACATCGAGTAGTCGAGATACGCGGTGCGCATTTCGTCCTCGATGGCGGCCGGGATCACGCGCTTTCCGGCGTCTTCTGCCATGCCATCTCCTTAACTACCAATATTTTAGAAGCTCGTGGGCGGGGCGCGGCGGTCCCCGGGGGTCCGCGACGACGGGCTTCGGTTCAACTCGGGCCCGGCGTGTCCGTCCGGGCCCGCGGATTGTGTCCTCTGGAAAACGGAGGCCTCAATGTCCTCCTCCACACTCCGCTGAATTATAGGGGGTTAGATGCTTTCAGGCCATCGATTTGTGGGGGAGGAAGCGGGCGACTTCCCGGCGGTTTGGCCCCGGTTTCCGGGGGGGACGCGGCCCGGATCCGGCTCCCGCTTCGCCGGTTCGCGCCTCCCCCGGGCCCGGTGCGCGCCCGCCGGGGCCTCGGCGGGCGGCCACCCGCCATGCCCTATACTGGAAGGCTTCACCCGAGACACCGAGGAGGTCACCGCCATGGCCGGACTGTCCGCCAAGACCTGCATCCCCTGCCGGGGCGGAGTGCCGCCGCTCGCCGGCGACCCGCTCCGGAAACTCCTGGAGGAGCTCGACCACGACTGGCGGCTCGTGGACGATCACCACCTGGAAAAGGAGTACGCGTTCCGGGGCTTCCGCGACGCCTTCGAGTTCGTGAAACGGGTCGGGGAGATGTGCGAGGAGCAGGGGCACCATGGCGACATCTTCCTGGCCTGGGGCAAGGTGAAGCTCTCGGTCTGGACCCACAAGATCGACGGGTTGACCGAGAGCGATTTCGTCTGGGCGGCCAAGGCCGAGGATCTTCTGGGAACCGGGTGAGCCCCGGCTCCGCCGCCCGCCTCCCGAACCGCCGCCAGATTGTGTGCATGACTTCTGAATCGGAACACTAGACGTGGTT
>CAYRIJ010000313.1:3262-4390 GCA_964424285.1 uncultured bacterium | reverse complement strand
ACAGCTCGGGGGTGGTGGCGCCGCAGCAGAACCCCCCGGTGTCCGATCCCAGGTACCCGATCCCCGACATCCCGGTGTTGAGAAGGAGGGGGATCTGGCCGGCCAGCCCCGCGAACGACTTCTGCACGTCGCCGGTCCAGGGGAAGACCGCGTAGCGCTGGATGCCCGCGAACCCGGACCGGGTGAGGTTCACGAAACGCCGGTCCGGGTGGAAGGAGCGGAACCCCTCGAACACGGTCCCCGCCCAGAGGAGGTTGAACAGGTTGTGGACCTCGGCGGCGGGGCCCAGGTGGTGAACCATGCCGTCGGGGTGGCGCTCCGGCTCGCCGAGATCGGTCCAGAGCCCGGCCATCTCGTCCCCCATGAACGAGGGGTGAAGGCTCCACCACCAGCTCTGGACCGCGGGGTCGGTGAGGTCCACCAGCCCGGCGGGGCAGCCGCAGGCCCAGAAGTCCTGGAGCAGGTAGGGCGTTCCCGTCGCCGTCCGGGCGAAGGCGTCGCGCTCGAGCGCGGTCGCGAACCGGGCCGACTCCCGGGTCAGGTACGGATCGGTGATGGCGATGGTGCGGAAGCCGTCCGCCCGCAGATCGCGCATCATCCCGAAGGGGTCCGGCCAGGCGGCGCGGTCCCAGCTCAGGTTCCCCATCTCGCTCACCGGCCCCTGCCAGTAGAGATCGAGGATGATCCCGTCGCAGGGAATCCCGCGATCCCGGAAGCCCCGGGCCACCGCGCGGACCTCGGCCTCGTTCCGGTAGCCGAATTTCGATTGCAGGTAGCCCAGCGCCCAGCGTGGGGGCATGGGCTGGCGCCCGGTGAGCCAGGTCAGCCCCTCGATCTGGCCGGGGACGGTGGTCCGGGCGATGACGAAGAACGAAAGCTCTCCGCCGGTCGCGGTGTACCCGAAGCGGTCCGGGTCGCTCGCCCCCAGGTCGAACCGCCCCGGCCACGAGCTGTCGAAGTAGATCCCGCAACGGGCGGGCCGGGCCAGAAACGGCACGTTCAGGTTCATGGTGGGCGGTGGATCGCCGTAGCCGTAGAACTTCCGGTTGGCGGTGTCGAAGGCCCGGCCCCGGAGATCGAGGGCCATCCCGCGTTCGCCGGTGCCGTAGAACCGCTCGCCCGGATCCA
>CAYRIJ010000313.1:0-3162 GCA_964424285.1 uncultured bacterium | reverse complement strand
ACCGCGGATGCCGGCCCGGGAAGGAAGTCCACCCGCACCAGGTCCGGCCGGTAGAAGACGAGACGGACCCCGGCCGGGCCCGCCTGGAGCACCACGGTGCGGCCCGCGGCGTGAACCGCGGTCAGGTCCCCGAGGGACGCGCGGACGGGGACGGGTAGAAGGAGGAGGACCACCGCGATCAGGGTTCGGCGCATGGGGGCGATTCTCTCCCATCCCGCGGGGGATTGCCCGCCTGGATTGCGTGGCTCGCGCCCTCCGAGGCCTCGGCGCGATCGCGCTATGCTTGGGGCATGACCCCGCGCGCCGCCCCCCCATCCCGGGAGCCGGAAGCCGGGCTGTGCCGCACGTGCCGGCACGCCCGCCGGATCGTCTCGGGGAGGGGATCCACGTTCATCCTCTGCTCGCTCTCGGCCACCGATCCAAGGTTTTCCAAATACCCGTCGCTTCCGGTCCTGGCCTGCCCCGGGTACGCTCCCATGGAGCCGGAGGAGCCGGCCTGAGGGCTCGAAGGGGAATCCCGTCCGGCCGCCGGCGGCTCGCGCCGGGATCCGTTCACCGGGGAGTCGATCCGGAAGCCGGAGAAGCCGTCGGTCATCTTGCCTTTATGTTGACTTGTCATTGCATTTGGCTCACTGTAATTTCCAATTAACTGATCCCGGCCCTCGGGAACGCCCCCAACGTCCCGGATGGACACCGGAGGAAATTCTCATGCCACGAGTGGTTCATTTCGAGATCCACGCCGACGACCCCGAACGGGCGGGCAAATTCTACGGCAATGTGTTCGGGTGGGAGGCCACCCGCTGGGACGGGCCCGAACCCTACTGGCTCGTGCGGACCGGTCCCGACGATCGACCCGGCATCAACGGGGGCATCATGAGACGCCGCGACCCCCGGGGAAACGTGTACAACACCATTGACGTCCCCGATGTGGACCGGTACACGAAGAAGATCGAATCCGAGGGAGGGAAGGTCGTCGTCCCGAAAATGTCGATCCCCGGGGTGGGCTGGCTGGCGTACTGCACCGACACCGAAGGGAACATCTTCGGCATCATGGCTCCCGACCCCGGCGCCAAGTAGATCGAGAGCGGATCCGCCGCGCGAAGTGGACCCGCCCGTTCCGCCGCGCCGTGGCGCGGCCGGGGGGATGCCGTGGTCTCAGCCGAAACCCGCTATACCGATGTCATGGTGCAGGTCGACTCCCTCAAGACCAGCCTCCGTTTCTGGCAGGACGCCCTGGGATTCGCTCCCGTGGAGACCGGCAAGGACTGGGTGACCCTGGAGGATCGTCGCACCGACCAGCGGATCACCCTGGTCGAGGGCTCTCTGGGAATCCCCTGGGGCCTGGCGGTGGCCGCCCCCGATCTGGACGATGCGCTCCGGAAATTCGAGGCGGGCGGCGGCGTTCTGGAAGAGCGCCGGGAGACCGAGGACGGCGGCTGCTACTGCCGCGGCCGAACGCCCGACGGGATCTTCATCCTCTTCTATCGGATCTGACGCCCGCCCCGCTCAGGGGGTCCGCACCAATCTCCCTCCACCCTCGCGGCCGTCGGCGACCACCCGGTAGAAATAGACCCCGCCCGGGACCGGCCGGGCGCGGCCGTCGCGGCCGTCCCAGGTCGCCGTCCGCTCCCCGGCCTCGAGCCTCCCCAGGCCCAGGGTGCGCACCCGACGGCCGGAGGCGTCGAAGATCGTCACCTCCCCGCGGGAGGCCGGCCGATCGAGCCGGAACCTGATGACCGCGGCGTCCCGGAAGGGGTTGGGCGATGGAGGGAGAACCCGGAGCGTGGCCACGCGTTCCCAGCCCTCCGGGGGGACACCGGTCGCGGGTCCGATGGGGACGGTGAGGGGCACCGGGTCGAAGGCGCCGTCGCCGTCGTTGTCGAGCATCGCGTGACCCCAACCCGGGCCGGGCGGCCACACGCTGGCCAGCACGAAGGTGCCCGCGGGGTTGGCGCCGGAAAGCCCCGCCCCGGTCGAGCGGAAGTGGAGCTTCCGGGTGGTCGGGTCGGCCGGGACCCCGGGGAATCCGCAGAGATAGCCCGGCGGGTAGTCGACCTCCCACCCCGGCGGCATGGAGAGGACCAGAACCTCGGCGGGAAACGCCCCGAGGTGGAGATCGAAGATGGGGATCTCCGCACCGTCCGTCCACAGCACCTCGTAGGTGTAGACGAAGCCCATCCCCGGATCCGAGACCACTCCGTCGATGATCTCTCCCCGGAGCGGCGCCCCGCCCACGACGTTGTAGAGCGTGTCCCACTCCAGGCTGTCCCGCCCGCTGAAGGTCACGTCCTCGTAGTCGGGGACGGTGGGGTCCATGGCGTTGTGGGGGGGAGGCCCCGGCGGCGTGTCGGGGTCGTCGGCGAAGCCGAGGACGTGTCCGAACTCGTGCATGGCCAGGTTCTTGAGGTAGGTGCAGTCGAGCGCGTCGCTCTCGATCTGGATCTTTCCCGCCTTGAGGGTGGGAGGGCTCTTGCTCGGGTCTTCCTTGCAGTCGCCCCGCCCGTCGGGTCCGCCGAGGGTCCCGTTGGGCACCCAGGTCAGACCGACGGTGTTGTCGGCCGGGTACGCCGGAGGCGTCTCGCCGACGTGGAATTCCAGGGTGATCCCCCGCTTGGCCAGTTGATCCTTCCAGCGTTCGATTCCCTGACGGACACAGGCGGCCTTCCCGGTCGAGTCCGGGTACTCCGGGATGTAGACCTTGATCTTGGTGGAGTCCGGCCACCGGGGCGTGGTGGTCGAGTCCACCCCCGGGATGTGCCCCCAGTTCATGGGTCTTCCCGGCGACTGGACGGGAAGCGCGAAGAGCGCGAAGAGGACGACGGCCGGGACGACGGGGAGAACGCGGTATCGCTGCGAGCACGGCATGGAACGACTCCTCCGGTGGCTCGCATGGGGGGAGGCGGCTCACCCCGAGTCTACCCCCGCCCGATCTTGCTATCTAGCATGAATCGATATAAATAACAAAGTATTTCATGGGATTTGTCGCGTTTCCTGATCCGCCTCACCGGCGTTCCGGGACCCCGATCGGTTTCAACTGCGGATCGCCGCCAAGCGCCGCGACGTCATGAAATCGATCTGATCGCGCCCCCCCCGCCCCCCGGCGGGGACGCGGTTGACAACCCGGGGCCGGTGGCACACGATTTCCCCCCGGCATGCCCAGGC
>CAYRIJ010000312.1:0-4399 GCA_964424285.1 uncultured bacterium | reverse complement strand
TGGGCCAGCTTCTCCGGCAGGTAGGTCTCGATCACGTAGTTCAGCCCGTGCTTGGCCAGGGCCTGCTGCTCGGCGCGGACCCCCATCGAGATGAGCTTCTCCAGCGCCCGCTGCCAGTCGCGGTGGTGCTGGACGAAGGGGTCGTTCTTGATCGCGTCCCGCGCGCGCTTGACGTCGATCTCGGTCAGGGGATGGGTGGGAAGCTCGTAGTCGGTGATGTCCGCCGGGGTCACCCCCAGGAACCGGGCCTGGGGAACGCAGAAGTACTCGTTCAGGTGCGCGGCGTTCCCCGAGCCGACCTTCAGGGTCCGGTAGATGTTCATGAACCCGTAGGGGTCGCCGTCCACGAAGACGTAGACCGGGATCTTCTTCTCGTCGGCCAGGCGGCGGATGAACCGGCGGCAGGCCCGCGTGGGCACCCCCCCCATGGACACCAGGATGCAGTTGGCGGTCTTCCAGTAGTTGTGCTTCACCAGGCGCTGGAACATGGCCGAGGTCTCGATCACCAGGATGAAGGACGCCTTGGTCTCGAATCCCAGGTGCTCCACCGAGATCGGAATGGAGTAGGCCCCGCTCCCGAACCGGGTGCAGTCGATCCTGAGGATGGCCCCGGTGTCCCGGTCCCGGTCCACCACCACCAGCTGGCCGGCCACGTCGCCGCCCTTCTCCTCCGGGATGAAGCCGAGCTGCTCCCGGTTCACCGAGAACAGAGCCTCCAGGTCGTCCATCACCGTGTCCGACTCCGGCTGCTCCACGAACCGGGCGTCCCCCCAGTTCTTGCTCACGTAGTAGGCCTCCCGCTTCGAGGCGATGTCGTCCTGCTCCACCAGCTCCTTGGAGAGGGACATCATCCGGAGCGTCTGGGCGAAGGTCTTGACCGTGTTCACGGTCAGGGTCCGCTCCTTGGACTTCCCCTTCATCTCGAAGTGGCCCTTCTTGACCGAGTACTTCACGTTGGCCAGGGCCCGAAGCGGAAGGTGGAGGGCGGGCTTCCCGCGGCTCAGGATCTTGGTTTCGATGTCCCGGGCCTCCTTGGTGATGAGCCCCACCGTGTCCTTGATCGCGCCGTTCGCCGGCGCCCGCCGCGCCGCTTTCTTCTTGGTCGTCTTCTTCTTGGCCACCTAATCCTCCAGGTCAGTCCAGGGTCCGGAGCACCGCCCGGACCGGCGAGCTGTCCACCTCGGTCATGCGGAGCGGGAGCGCGATCAGCTCGTAGTCCCCCGCCTCCGCCAGCGACAGATCCAGTCCCTCCAGGTTCCGCATGCCGAGGCTCAAGAGCGCATTATGGGCCGGAAGCTCCTTGGATTCGAAGGGGTCCACCGACGGGGTGTCGATCCCCACCAGCACCACCCCCGTCTTTCCCAGCCGCCGGAGAAGCGCCGGGTCGAAGTACGCGAAGCCGTCGTTCCAGCTCCGGTAGTCCGGGAAGGTGCCGGTCTTGAACAGGAGCCGCTCCCGGCCGCCGAGATCCACCCCGAAGACCGCCTCCTCGTCGATCACCGCCGACCCGGTCACGTCCACCACCCGGCAGAGCCCCAGGTAAGGCGCGAGGTCGACCTCCCCGATCCCCGGCCCGTCGTGCCGGAAGTGAAGGGGGCCGTCGGCGTGGGCCCCCACGTGGGGCGTGGTGGTGATCGAGGCCACGTTCGCGGACGCGCCCTCCTCCAGCCGCGACACCCACTCCACCCGGAAGTCCGTGTCCCCCGGCCAGACCGAGATCGCGGTCGAGACCGGCGGGCTGATGTCGATGATGCGCCCCATGCTCAGTTCCCCTTCAGGATCGCCGCCGCCGCATCCACGAACCGGCGCACTTCCTCCCGGGTGGTGTAGAAGTGCGGCCCGACCCGCACCCCGGCCCGGGGCCGGGCGTCCACCAGGATCCCCCGCTCGGCCAGGCGGCGCACCACCGAGTCGGCCTCGGGGAGGTCCAGGGTCACCGAACCGCCGCGCCGCCCGGGCTCCGACGGGGTCACCACCCGCCAGCCGAGGCTCCGCGCCGACTCGATCAGGTACCCGGTGAGCTCCAGGGACCGCGCCCGGATGGCGGGCAGGCCGACCTTGGCGATCACGTCGTAACCGGCGCGGGCGGCGTAGAGGGCGGGGACGTGCGGGGTCCCGCCCAGGAACCGCCACGATCCCTCCCCCCGGAAATCCTGATCCCCGGCCTCGAACGCGAACGGGCGCCGGTGAGCCATCCAGCCGGTGAGCCGGGGACGAAGCTCGTTGGCCAGCCCCGGCCGGACGAAGAGATAGCCCACTCCGGGCCCGCCGAGGAGGTACTTGACCGAGCCCCCCACCGCGAGGTCCACCCCGGATCCGACCAGGTTCAACGGCACCGTCCCCCCGGCCTGGTAGGCGTCGACCACCAGGAGCGTCCCGGTCGCCCGGCACCGCTCGGCCAGGGGAGCGAGATCCACCAGTTCGGCCGAGTGGTAGACCACCGCCGAGACCACCGCGAGCTTCGTCCGCTCGTCGATGGCCGCGACCATGGCCTCGTAGGGATAGGCGCGCTCCGGGGATTCCACCCGGACCGGCTCCCCCCCGATCCGCCCCAGCTCGCGGAGCTGGTACTGGACGGAGGGAAACTCCACGTCGGCGTAGACCACCTTCCGGCGGTCGCCCTCGAACTCGAAGCAGGAGAGCGCCACCGCCAGGGCCACGGCCACGTTCTGGTGGAGGCTCACCGTCCCCACCGGGGCGCCGATGAGCGGAGCCAGCTCGTCCCCCACCTCGGAGGCCAGATCCCACCAGCCCTCCTCCCACGCCCGCACCCCGCGCGACGCCCAGGCCTCGGTGTAGCGGTTCAGAGCCTCCCGGGCCCCCCAGGGCATCGCCCCCAGGGAATGGGTCACCAGGTAGGTGGTGGTGGAGAGGATCGGAAACTGCCCGCGCCAGTAGGTGAGGTCCGCGTCGCTCAGGCGCGCGGTCGGGATGGGGTTCGATTTCACCGCTCCCATGACGTCACTCTCCCTTTCCGCGCTTCGGTCCGCCGCCTCCGAGGCCTCGACCCGCGCGCGCCGGAGCCCGGCCCGGTCGGGCGACGCGCCGCGCGCCCCCTATTCCATCTTCCGCGACTTCTCCAGGGTGTCCTTCAGGGTCTCCACCACCCGGGACTCCTCCTTGTCGGAGAGATCCAGGATCTCCTTCAGGGCGATCCCGATGTGGGGAATGTACTTCTCGATGTAGGAGCGCTTCCGCTCCGCCTCCCGCTCCCGCTGGCCGCGGCGGATGAAGGTGCCCAGCCGCCGCCCGCATTCCTGGATGGCCAGCTTGATCTCCTTCAGGATCTCCGGGTAATGGGCGATGGCTTCCTTGGACTCGCTGGTGAAGGGGACCCAGGCCGACGCGATGTGCACCATGAGCACGATCGGGCCGATGGGGATCGATCCCTTCGACTGCTGCACCCCGTAGCTCCGCCACGAGGTGCCGATCACCGCCTTGGTCACCGCGCAGGCTCCCTGCTGGTAGAGGAGCGGCACGCGATTGGCGTAGCGGTAGAGGGTGATCGGCTCGTCGGCGGCGAGCTTGCCGCCGTAGGCCAGGGCCACCTCCACCTGGAACGGGTTCCCGCGGTAGACCGCGGGGCTCCGGGTGCTGGCGGTGTAGAACGCGGCCTGGACCTCGGTCTTGAGCCCGGCGATGAGCAGTTCCTCCCCGATCGGGGACAGGCAGTTGGTGGGCGGGGCCATGATCCGGGTCTGGTTCACCGCCTTGAACAGCGCCTCGACGTCGTTCCGGTGCACGGCCCGGGGCGAGGCGTTCTCGCGGATCTTCGCCTTGCCCAGGATGTCCGACGCCACCCGGGCGCTCACCCGCGAGAACTCGGAGGTGAGAAAGCCCTTCACGTTCCTGGACTTGGTCTCGGCCAGCATCTTCATGAGCATCCCCAGCTCGATCCCGTGGGGATGGGGCTTGATCTCCATCGGCTCCTTGGGGAGCTCGTCGGCGGCGCGCGCGTAGACCACCGGATCGTCCTTGGGGGGCCGGTACTCCAGGCGGAGGTGCGGGTTGGCCAGGCCGGTCTGCTGGAGATACGCGTCCACCGACCGGGGGCCCTTCCGGTAGGTGGCCTCGAGCTCGATCTCCACCCGGGTCCCGTGCGGCACGCCGTTCCAGTCCACCTCCCGGTCCACCGCCACCACCGGGGCGTTCTTCCGGGTGTCGATCTGGATCTCGAAGTGATGGGCGGGCTTGTTGGCGGCGATGCGGCTGGTGATCACCACCGGGCGGCCGGTGGTGATCTGGCCGTACATGCCGGCGGCGGAGATCCCGATCCCCTGCTGGCCCCGGGACTGGCGGAGCCGGTGGAACTTCGACCCGTAGAGGAGCTGGCCGAAGATGCGCGGCACCTGGGCCTTGACGATGCCGGGGCCGTTGTCCTCGATCGCCACCCGGAAGC
>CAYRIJ010000311.1:0-4406 GCA_964424285.1 uncultured bacterium | reverse complement strand
TGCCCCGGCAGCGGCGAGGCGGCCAAGGTCCACTGGGAGAACCTGGACCGGCTGCCGCCGGGGGGCGAGGTGAAGTTCGTGATCGCCGACCGCCTCGACTACGAATGGGCGCGGGAGACCGTGCGGGGCCGGAATCTCGCCGGCCGGTTCGAGGTGCTCTTCTCTCCGGTCTTCGGCGAGCTGGAGTACGCCGAGCTGGCCTCGTGGATCCTGGAGGATCGCCTGCCGGTGCGGTTCCAGCCCCAGATCCACAAACACATCTGGGAACCGACGCGCCGGGGGGTGTGAATCCGCCGCGGTGGGGCCCCGGACGCGTGGCCGGGGAAGCCGCGGGGCCGGCACCGTCTTCCATGGACGAGATGTTCCCGCCCCGGCGTCACCCCCCGGCCGGGAGGTAGGCGAGCTCCAGGAGGGGCACGAGGTTTCCCTCCCGGACGGTGACCGTCTTCCCCTTCCCGCCGCCGACCTCGATCTTCGCCGCCGCGAGCTGGTAGTGCATGCTCGGCCAGTGGCGGACCTCCACCTTGACCGTGTAGGTGCCGTTCCCGACCCGGGCGCCGCCGCTCCCGGTGAGATCCCAGGCCAGGGTGTGGGTCCCGGTGGCGATGCTGGCCCCGGTGGCGGCGTCGGCCCGGAACTCCGAGGCCGAGGCCCAGACCGGAAGCACGATCTCCGAGCCCCCCACGTGGCCGGAGAAGTCCGAGACGTAGAGGGTCTTCACGAAGGCCTCGGATGCGTCCTCCACCCAGACCGCGGTCTGGGGGGCGACGTCGTTCTCGAACCCGAGCTGGAAGCGCACCCGGACCTGATCCTGGGTCAACGAAACCCGCTCGACCTCCGCCCCCCCGGGGCGCATGGCGTCCCAGGCCCGGCGCGAAGCGTCGGTGGAGGCGTGATCCTTGGTCAGGGTCTGCCAGTACTGAAGGCCCAGGTTCTTGTGGAGAAGCCCCAGGAAGTAGTACGCCTCGGCCTTCATCTCCTCGGGGGCCTCGCTGTTCAGCACCGCCTGGAGATCGTCCTCCGCGTCCTGGAGGTACCCCCGGTACGCCTTCTGGGTGATCTCCCGGGTGATGGTGCGGGCCATGTCGCCGTCGAAGCGATCCAGGAACCCGGCGAAGACCGGGGACTCCACGCAGGCGATCCCCCGGGTGAGGCGGATTTCGGGGTCGCCGGGGGCGAGCGCCACCGCGCGGGACATGGCGCCGACCATGGACCGGACGAGGTTCGCGCGCCGGTCGGTGTCCTCGGCGATCGTCCCGTCGTAGCCCTCCTTGAGCTCCGCCGCGTAGGTGAGACCGAGCAGGGAGAAGGCGTGGGCCTGGGTGGAGTCCGCCCGCGTCGCCCGCAGGAGCATCTCCCGCGACTTCCGGAACTCGCCGGCCTCCAGGTAGAGCCGCCCGGCCTCGAAGAGGAGAACGGGATCGTTCGGGCTCCCGGCCAGCCGTGTCTCCACCGACTTCAGGTCTTGTTCGTCGCCGGCGCGCAGGAACGACGGCGCCCAGGGAAAGACCCCGAGGACGACGAGGAAGGCGATCAGGTTCAGGGCGCGCATGTCCATGGCCTCCGGGGATGCGCGATCATCCTAAACCCGGAGGCGGTTCGGGCACAGCCCTTCGGTCGAGCCTCCCGCGACCGGAGGCGCGGGCCCGCGACGGACGGCAAGCCCGCCCTTGCCCTTGCCCGGCCACCAAAAACGATCTGCAACCGCGCGCCGCGACGGTCGGTCCAACGATGCGGGATCAGGACCCCGTCTTGGCGGCCTCGGTGAACAGGTGCACGTCGCGCTGGGGGAAGGGAATGTTGCATCCCGCCGCTTCCAGCTCCTCCTTGAGCTTCCGGGTCAGGTCGAACTTGAGCGGCCAGTAGTCCCCCTTGTTGCACCACGGACGGACCACCAGGTTCACCGAGGAATCGGCCAGTTCGGAGACCGCCACGGTGAGGGCGGGCTCGGCCAGGACCCGTTCGTCGGCCTTCACCACCCGGGTGATGGTCTCGACCGCGGTTCCGATGTCGTCGGTGTAGGCGATCCCCATGACCATGTCCACGCGCCGGGTGTCGTTGGTGGCGTAGTTCTTGATCGTGCTTCCGTAGACCGAGGAGTTCTGGATGATCACCCGGACGTTGTCCGGGGTGTTGAGGACGGTGTTGAAGATGTCGATCTCCACCACCGATCCCGCGCTTCCCCCCGCCTCCACGTAGTCGCCCACCTTGAAGGGGCGGAAGATGAGGATCATGACCCCGGCCGAGAAGTTGGAGAGCGTCCCCTGCAGCGCCAGACCCACCGCGAAGGCGGCGGCGCCGATGACGGCGATGATCGAGGCGGTCTGGATCCCGAAGATCCCCAGCACGGCCAGGCCCACGAAGGTGAGGAACCCGTAGTAGACGATCTTGGAGATGAAGGGAATCAGCGTGGCGTCCACCCGGGTGCGTTCCAGGGCCCGGCGGACCCCGCCGCGGATGGCCTTGGCCACCAGCCAGCCCACCAGGAGCACCGCCAGGGCGCCCGCCACGCGCACGCCCCACTTGGCGACGACCGGCACGAGTTGATCCACGATCTCTCCGGAGACAAGGGGCAACAACATCGAAGGACTCCTCTCATGAAGAAGACACCAAACGGATTTCGGAGAGGGACGGGCCGGAGATCCGATGGGGCCCCTCAAACCATAGTGGGGGAGGCGCGGTCGGGCAAGGCGGCGGTCTCCGGCCGGCCCCGCGAATTTTCCCTTGACCCGGATGTCCGGCGTGCTATTTTTGCAGCATGATGCTGGTTTCACAGCATCGCGGCCGGGTGGACCCGCCGCGGGACGTGGGCCGAAGAAGCCCGATTCCCCAGGGAGGCGCCGTGAATCCAAGACCGCTCCCCGAACTGAGCCGCCGCGAGCGGCAGATCATGGACATCGTCTACCGGGAGGGGCGCGCCACGGTGGCCGAGGTCCAGGCCGCCCTCCCCCAGGCTCCGGGCTACTCGGCGGTTCGGGCCATGCTCCGGGTCCTCGAGGAGAAGGGCCACCTCCGGCACCGCCAGGACGGCCCGCGCTACGTCTACGAGCCCACCCTGCCCCGGGACCGGGCCCGCCGATCGGCCCTCCGCCGGATGCTCCGCACCTTCTTCGACGATTCGCCGGGGGACGCGGTGGCCGCGCTCCTCGACCTCTCCCAGAAGGACCTGACCGACGAGGAGCTGGCCCGGCTGAGCGCGCTCATCCGGGAAGCGCGCGGGAAAGGACGCTGACATGCACGACTTCATGAAGGCGCTGGAGGCCCTGGCCGGCGCGCCCGTCCTGAAGCTCCTGATCCTCGATGCGGCCCTGAAGGCGCTGGTGGTCCTCGCCGCCGGGTCCGCCGTCGCGTGGGCGCTCCGCCGGTCGGCCGCCGCCACCCGTCATACGGTGTGGACGGCAAGCCTGGCCGCGGTTCTGGCGCTTCCCGCTCTGGCGGCGGTCGTGCCGGGGGTGCCGCTCCCCCGGGCGATCCCCCTCGCGCTGGACCGCCCCGCGGCGACCGCATCGCCCGCCGAGGCCCCGGCGCCGGTCGAGACCTCCACGCCGGCCGGGGGCTTGCCCGCCGTCCCCGCCCCCGGCGGCGGGGTGATCTTCCGGCAGGAGGCGCCCTTGTCCGCGGTTTCCGGCTCCGGGCACGGGTCCGCCGGCCGTGACCCGAAGACCGCGATCGACCTTTCGGGGGCGGGGTCCTTCCCGTGGTTCGACCTCGCCCTCGCCCTGTGGGGGCTCGGCGCCCTGCTCCTGGCCGCCCGCTTCGCCGCGGGTTACCTCCGGGTATGGTCGGGGGCGCGGGGGGCGACCCCGCTGGCCGGGAACGATCTGGCCCGGGAGGCGCGCCGGATGGCCGCGGAACTCGGGGTTGGCCGCCGGGTGCGGATCGTGGTGGGCGCCGCCGACGCCATGCCCATGACCTGGGGCGTCTTCCGCCCCACCGTGCTCCTCCCGGCCGGCGCCGCGGTCTGGTCCGCGCGCCGCCGCCGCCACGTTCTCCTTCACGAGCTGGCCCATGTCCGGCGACGCGACCCCCTGTGCCAGCTTCTGGCCCAGGCGGCCTGCGTCGTCCACTGGTTCAACCCCCTGGCCTGGGCGGCGGCCCGCCGGCTCCGGGTCGAGCGCGAGCTGGCTTCCGACGACATGGTGCTGGCCGCGGGCGTCCGCCCCAGCGACTACGCCGAGGAGCTTCTGGAGGTGGCGCGAACGTTCCGCGGGGTGGCCGGCGCGGCCATGGCCATGGCGCCGCGTTCCCAGCTCGGCGGCCGCCTGTCCGCCCTCCTCGATGAGACCCGTTCCCACCGGGCTTCGACCCGCGGCTCGCGAAGGATGGCGTGGGCGGCGGCGGTGCTCGCCGTGGCCGGCCTGGCCTCTCTCCGTCCGTGGGCGGAAGCGCCCGCCGAGGCCTCGGCG
>CAYRIJ010000310.1:0-4419 GCA_964424285.1 uncultured bacterium | reverse complement strand
CGTCCTCGGCTCGGAGGAGCTGGAAGGTGCCCTCGTAGGGCGCCCCGGTGGGGGTCCTTTGGGCGGGGTCCAGCCAGGCGTTGGCGGTCAGCGCCCCCTGCTCCGCGTCATTCTGCGCGTTCTGGTCGTCGAGATAGACGTGGATGGCCCCGGCGGGAATCGAGGGGATGGGGAGGGAGTCCGGGTCGCTCAGAAAGAAGTAGCGGGCGGGCAGGAACTCGTAGTCCTTGATCTCCTTGGTCTGCTCCTTGGCACCGCCGGTGATCGTGGTCTGGCCGCTCTCCCCCTCCTGACGGCTGGCGATGGCGGTCAGCCCGATGTCCCCCACCTCGGCGGTGGCCTTGACCCCGAACAGGCCCTCCTGACGGGTGGAGAAGGAGACGAACTGGGTCGCCGGAAGGCTCAGGTTCGTGTTTCCCAGCTCCACCGACTTGACGATCTCGTCCTCACCCCCCTTGTAGCGGATCTTGATCGAGTTCTCCAGCGGGGTGAGGGCCTCGCTGTTCTGGGCCACGTCGATGAAGAGCTTGCTCCCGATCGTGCCCTGGAGGTTGACGTTCAGGCGCTGCCGCATGTCGAGCTTCGGAAACAGGGATCCGCCGCCTCGCTCCCCGGTCACCTGTCCCACCACCCAGCTCGAGGTCCCGGAGAAGGTGATCTGCTCGCTCCCCGAAACCCGGAGGTTGGGGGCCCCCTCGCCGAAGATCTTCTCGGTGAAGGGAAGCTCGAACGGGAGGGAGAGGTTCACCAGGCCCCGCTGCTGCGCGCTCTGGTTCTCCGACAGCACCCGGCGGTTGCTCTCGATCCAGGCGCGCCGGAGCTGGGTTCGAAAGGCCCGGTCCGCGTAATCGCCGGGGGTCATGGCCAGGGGAAGGAGAATGTCGGTCCCCCCCGCCTGGTAGGTAAGGAGAACGCGGTGCCGCTCGGTGTCGTAATCCACCCGGGGAGTGAGGCCGAGTCGGGCCGAGCCGAGCCGGTTCCGCGGGGGAAGGGTGATCCCCAGGGTCCACTGGAGACTCTGGAAGGGGTCGTCGGGGTCGAACAGGGCGGTGGGGCCCCGGTAGGTGGGGGCGGGCGGCGGCGGGTCCTTGAACGACGTCCCCTGGGCCATTACGACAGGTGTCGTTTCCAGGGGAACGGCGGCGAGAGCCACCAGAAGCACCGCTGTCGCCGACAGAGCCTTAACCACGTGCCGATCGATCCTCCCAGGACGTGTCCGGAGCGGGTAATCCTATGAGAGGTAGAGAGTTGACGCCAGCGGAAAACGCGGCCCCGGAGAGACGGCTCTCTTGTGGGTCGCGTGCGCATGACCTAGACTGCCGCATCCGGGGGGTGGAATCCACCGCCCTCCCGGCCTCAAAAGCCTGTAACCCCAAGAAGGCGCATTGAGTTTCAAGAGTCCGGTGCTTCGCCTGGAACGCTACGCCCTCCGGGAGTCGATCCTCCCCTTCTTCCTGGGGTTGGGGCTGGTCACGTTCCTGTTCGTGATCGATTTCCTCTTCGACTACCTGGATCTCATCCTGTCCAAGGGGATCCCCCCCCTCGCGGTCCTGGAACTCTTCCTCCTGGCCCTGGGGTGGATCTTCGCCCTCTCCTTCCCGTGCGGGGTGCTGGTGGCCGCCCTGATGACCTTCGGACGCCTGGCCCAGGACAACGAGATCACCGCCATGCGCGCCCTCGGGGTGAACCTCGGCCGGGTGCTCCGGGGCCCCCTGCTGGCCGCGGTGGTCCTGGCCGGGTTCCTCACCCTGTTCAACAACTACGTCCTGCCCGAGACCAATCACCGGTTCGCGAACCTGAGCCTGGCCATCCACCGCAAGCGGCCGGCGGCGCGGATCGAGCCGGGCGTCTTCGTCAGCGCCTTCGACAACTACAGTATCCTGGTCAAGGACATCGACGACCGGACCGGTCAGATGAGCGACATTACCATTTACGACTACAGCCAGGGGAGGATCCCCACCACCATTCTCGCCAAGTCGGGGACGATGAAGTACATCGATCACGGGGCCACGTTGAGGCTCGACCTCCGGGACGGGGAGATCCACGAGGTCCCCGGCGAAGCGGGCGAGGGTAAGTACCGGCTCGGGGAGTTCAAGGAGGACACCATCTTTCTCCACAACCCGGGGGTCGAGCTCCAGAAGCTGGACCGTCAGAGCCGGGGCGAGCGGGAGATGAACATCGGCATGATGGAGCGGGAGATCGATCGTCTGCGGGCCCAGCGGGGGGAGCGGCTGGCCCGGCTCGACGCCAAGGCCCGGCAGGCGGGCTACGCGTCCTACGCGGCCTTCGAGCGGAAGGCGGCCCCTCCCCACGGCCTGGAGGCCCTCGTCGGCGCGGCGATCGGCGCCCTGCGCGGCGCCCATCCCTCCCCCCCGGACACCAGCCGGGCCATGACCGAGGCCAAGGAGACTCTCATGGCCGACCGGCTCGACCTCCAGAGCCTCGACCGGCGGATCGACTCCTTCAAGGTGGAGATCCACAAGAAGTTCTCGATTCCGGTGGCTTGCGTGGTGTTCGTGCTGGTGGGCGGCCCCCTGGGCATCCGGACCCGCAAGGGCGGGTTCGCCAACATGGCCATCGCGGTGGCCTTCTTCATCACCTACTACCTCTTTCTCATCGCCGGCGAACAGCTCGCCGACCGGGGCTTCCTCTCCCCCTTCCTGGCCATGTGGCTTCCCAACCTGATCTTCGGGGCCCTCGGGGTCTACCTCGCGGTCTCCGTGGTGGGATGGGGGACCTCCCGGGGAATGCGCTGAATGAGTTCCTCCGCCGCCCGCCGCCTTCATCCCTTCGGGGTGATCGACCGCTACGTCCTCCGGGAGTTCATCCGCTACTACTCCCTGGCCATGATCGGGTTCGTGGCCTTCGTGATCCTCTTCGACGCCATGGAGAAGATCGACACCTTCCTCGACTACGACGCCAGCGTCGGCCAGATCCTCCGTTACTACCTCTATTCGCTCCCCTACAAGGCGATCCTGGTGGGGCCGGTCGCCCCCCTCCTGGCCACCTTCCTCTGCCTGGGGTCCATGACCCGCTTCCAGGAGATCACGGTGCTGAAGTCGGCGGGGATGTCTCTCTACCGCCTCCTGCTTCCCCTCTACGTCCTGGGGTTCCTCCTTTCGGCCGCCACCTTCGGATTGGGCGAGGGCTTCATGCCCGAGGCCAACCGGCGGGCCTCCGAGATCATGGAGCACGAGATCAAGGGGAGGAGCCTTCTGAGCCTGGGGAGCCGCAACAACGTGACCTACCTGGGCCGGAACAACCGTCTCTTCGTGATCCGCCGCTACGACATCCCCCGCAAGGCCATGGTCGACCCCACCGTCCAGGAGTTCGACGGGGACCGCATGACCCGTCGGATCGACGCCCGCTCCGGGATCTGGAGGAACGGAAGATGGGTGATGGTGGACGGGATGGAGCGGACCTTCGACGCCGCGGGGCTGGAGCGCGCGGTCCCCTTCGACACCCTGCGGACCGATTTTCCGGAACTCCCGGCAGACTTCGCCAAGGAGGAAACCCGCCCGGAGCAGATGTCCTTCACCCAGCTTCGCCGGTACGCGGAACGGGTCCGCCAGAGCGGGAGCACGGTCGAGCGCTACCAGACCGAGATCCAGCTCCGTTTCGCCTTCCCCCTGGTGAGCCTGGTGGTGATCCTGATCGGCTCCAGCCTGGCGGTGCAGATCCGCCGGGGCGGGATCGCCCTGGGCTTCGGAATCTCCCTGGGCATCGCCTTCGCCTATTGGAGCCTCATTCGCGCCGGCCAGGTGCTGGGCAACAACGGCACCCTCCCCCCGCTCCTCGCCGCCTGGCTCGGGAACCTCGTGTTCATCGGACTGGGGGTGTTCCTCCTGGTCCGGACCCCCAAGTGACCGGGGCGATGGACCCGCGCGCGCTCCGGCTCATGGTGATCGCCGACCTGGGGGAGGCGGGGGTTCCTCCGGATCCCGAGCGGGTGCAGGCCGCCGTCCGGGGCGGCGCCGGCCTCATCCAGGTCCGGGGGAAGGGCGCGACGGCCGGGGCCCTGGTCGAGGCGGTGCTCTCCCTGCTTCCCGTCTGCCGGGAGTCCGGAATCCCCCTCCTGGTCGACGACCGTCCCGACGTCGCCCGGGCCGCCGGGGCGGACGGGGCCCACGTGGGCCCGGACGACCTCCCTCCCCTCGCCGCGCGGCAGGTGTTGGGGGGCCTCCTCCTGGGGGTCTCCGCGCGGACGGCGGACCGGGTGGAGGCGGCCGAGGCGGCGGGGGCGAACTACCTGGGGACCGGGGCGCTGCATCCCAGCGGCACCAAGGTCGGGGCCCCGGTGGTCGGGATCGAGGGCATCGCCGCCATCGCGGCCTCGACCCGGATCCCGGTGGTGGCCATCGGGGGGGTGCGACCCGGGGACGCGCCGGCCCTCAAGCGGGCGGGGGCGGCGGGGATGGC
>CAYRIJ010000309.1:2480-4430 GCA_964424285.1 uncultured bacterium | reverse complement strand
GTGTTGTCCGCCCGGGGGTTCAGGAACAGGTGGCCGTCCATCGACCAGTAGTTCGCGAAGTCGGCGCCGAAGAAGGGCCCCAGGCCGCCGCCGTTCCGGGTTCCCCCGAAATCCCACGTCCAGTAGGTGGTCATGGCAATCCACTTGTCCCGGAAGAACCGGTCCGGCTCGGTCCACTGGTGCCCCGCCACCACGCTGGTGTTGATGAGGTCGCTCCGGGAGTTGTACCCCAGGTCGTTGATCTCGAAGCCGGGAGAGGACGCGCCGAGGGAAGCGTTGAACATGAGGTTCCCCTTCTCGCGGTTCACCAGGACCCGGGAGATCCATCCGGCGAGCGACGTTCGCGACGGGTCGTAGTGAAGATGGGACGCGTCGGGACGCTGGTAGTAGCGTTGCGAGCTGGTCTGTTCGCCGGCCAGGGCGGCCGCATCGCCCTCCACGAGGCTCCCGGCCAGGTAGCCTCGGACCGCCCAGGCGTCGTTGCGGCCGAACTTCGTCCAGCCGTCGACGCCCCCGGCATAGGCCCCGCGCACCAGGGTGGCCCGGCTCAGGCTGTCGCTCAGGTCCCTTCGGACCGCGGTGACCATGGCCCCCACCGCGGAGCGGCGGTCGTGGGCGTTCCGGTTCACCCGGAGGGCGGTGTACCCGGTCATGGGTTCGGCGAGCTGGCTCCATTCGCGGGTTCCGTCGGAAAGCCGGAATCGCTCCCGGTCGGTGAGCGCGGCCAGGGCGCCGATCTCCGCCGCGCCGACCTTCCCGGTGGCCTTGGCCGCGCCGAGAATGGTGGTGCCGTCGGGCCGGTCGGTGTACTCGGGCCTCCCCGTGGGACCGAGCTGCGGGTTCCGGCCGATCCGCCGCGAATAGAAGAGCTGGGGATCGCTCCAGTTGAAGTTCCAGTTGCTGGAGGTGCCGTTGTTCCCGAAGCCGAAGATGCTGCCGTCCTCCACGAAGAACGGCCGCTTCTCGTCGTAGTAGGTCTCGACGTCGGAGAGGTTGACCACCGCCGGGTCCACCTCCACCTGGCCGAAGTCGGGGTTCAGGGTGGCGTTCAGGTTGAGGTTGCTGGTGAGGCCGTACTTGAGGTCGCCGCCCACCTCGTAGCGGTAGGCCGAACCGTCGTTGAAGGGGTCCCCGGCGGGGTGCTGGAGGTACTCGCCCTTGCCCACCCCGTAGAGGATCGCCTCGCGGTCGGTGCGGTTCCGGATCCCGTGGAGCCCGGCCAGGTCCGGGAACCGGCTGATGTGGCCGGACTCGTTCCGGGGACGCAGGAAGAGGTCGTCCCGCCCGTGGGTGCGCTTGGTCCGGCGGCTGACGTTGATCCCCCACACCTGGTCCTCGGTGTTGGGGAAGCGGATCTGGTTCAGGGGGATGCGCATCTCCGCCGTCCATCCCAGCGAGTCCACCCGCGCCGCCGACTCCCACACCGCGTCCCAGGACGGGTCCTCGGAGCCGTCGTTGAACATGGCCGAGTCGTAGACGTAGCCCCCCGCCCCGACCAGGAAGAGGTACCCGTTCCGGTCGTCGTTGTAGGGGTCCAGCTCCAGGAGCGCCATGTCGGTGTTGAGGTCGCCGTCCCGGCGGGCGATCGAGGTGTCGATGCTCTCGGGGGCCGCATCGTAGAACCGGAAGGCGGCGTAGATCGCGTCCTCGTCGTAGCCGATCCACCACACGCTCTTCTGGGCCGGAGGGCCGCCGTTAACCGGCTCGTTCTGGATCAGGCCCTCGTTGCCGGGGCGCTGCCAGGCGGCTTCGTCGAGGACCCCGTCGATCCTTACCGGCGAGGTGAGGCGGTGGGCCTCGTAGCGCTTCGGGGCCTCGGGCGGGGGAGCGGCGGCGGCCGGGGGCGCGGCACGGCCGTCCACCCCCAGAACCGCGAGCACGCAGAAAACGACGAGCAGGGGCGGGCGCAGGGGGCCCGTCCCGGGGACACACCGGGGCGAGTGGGGCATG
>CAYRIJ010000309.1:0-2380 GCA_964424285.1 uncultured bacterium | reverse complement strand
TGCAACAACGACAACCCGTCACGCCCCAAGGTGCCGGTCGGGGACGAGGTCCCCGACTTCGCCCTCACCGACGTCAACCCCAACTCCGCCACCCACGACTCCACGGTCTCCCCCCGCGACGAGCTGGGCGACGTCTCGGCCTGGTACTTCGGACACTCGACCTGAGGCTACTGCCGGAGCCAGTTCGGCTTCCTGAACCGGATGCAGGGCGAGATCGACAGCGTCAACACCGCACACCCGATCCGGATCCTGGGGATCAACGAAGCCGGGCAGGAGTCGGGAAACTCCCTCATCGTGTCCGGAAGGACCATCCCCTGGCTCCAGGACACCGACTCCGAGCACGTCTGGAGCGACTGGAAGGTGACCTACCGGGACGTCGTGGTGCTCGACCCCGAGAACCGCGTCGCCGCGGTCTACAACCTCACCGAGCACGACCTCTCCGTCCCCGCCAACTACGATTCGCTGAAGGCGTTGCTGGTGCGGGTAGCCGGGTAGGGTCTTCTCGGCCGGCCGGCGGCGGCCCCGGCCCCGGTGCGCGCCCGCCGAGGCCTCGGCGGGCGGTGCGGGCGCCCGGAGTCACTCCGAGCCGGCGTCCTCCTGCCGCAGCTCCAGCTCCACCGCCACCAGGGAGATGTGGATGTCCCGCATGAAGGCGATCAGGGAGAGGATCAGGCAGATCAGCGCGGCCACGAAGAACGACACCACCAGCCAGGTCGCCTGGGTCCTCAGCATCGAGGCCAGGAAGAGAACGATGATGAGGAGGCTCACGAAGAGCACGCAGAGCGTGGCCAGGAAGATGGAGGACCGCATGATGCGGAGCCGCCGGGAGAGGATGGTGAGCTGGGTGAGCTTCTTCGCCCGGCCGGCGCCGTGGGCGGCGGGGGCCTCCGCCGCGAGGTGACGGCAGCGGTCGATGATCCGGCCGTACCGGTTGGTCATGGTGAGGAGGAGGAGCCCCACCCCGGAGATGAGGATCACCGGGCCGATCGCGGCCTGGATGTCGGGGATGAGCTGGCTGAGGGAATCGGGCATGGGATCCTCCGCGGGAATCGCGCGGCCCCGCTCGTGGGTGCCGGGTCCTCCGTAATCAGGCCGTCTCGCCGGACCGCTTGACCCCGGTTTCGCGGAAGAACGCGTCGAGGCGCTCCCGCTCGCCGGGAAGATCGTGGTGCTCGATCCCGGTGATCCGTCCGTCCGGGCCCACCGCGATCTCCTGGCGGCAGGTGTGGGTGTGCCGGCGGAGGGCGTGCTCCAGGTGGTCCACGAAGGTGATCGCCGCGCGCCCGGGGCCCGCGGCCTCCACGCGGCTCTCGTAGCTCACCGCGTCCAGGGTGGCCAGCGCCCACTCGCCGTTCTCGCGGTACGAGGCGACGATGGCCTCGGCGCCCACGAACTCGTCGTCGCCGATCCGGTACCGGGTGTCGGGGGTGAGTAGGGCCGCCGCCGCGACGTAATCCTCGCGGTCGAGAGCCTCGGCGAAGCGGCGGGCGGTGTCGAGGACGGGATCGCTTTCGGGAGCCATGACGCCTCCTCGGTGGTGGGCGGGTGGGCCGCGGCGCCTAGGGCCGCGCCGCGCGGAACTCCTTGAACGCGCCGGCCGCGGGGAGGATCTCGCCGTTGTAGTCGAAGAGGGTCAGGTTCTCCCAGCTCGAGCCGACATCGGGAACGGAGACGTCCTCGGGGGACCAGTAGACGACCCCCCGGCCGAGGCCCCCGGGAACCGCGGCGACCGCCTTCAGGAGGTCGCGGAGGAACGCGGCCTGCCCCTCGGGGGTGGGCTCGTAGGCGGGAAGAATCTGGTCCGGCTCTCCCACCACGTTGTGCACGTCGTCGAACCAGGACAGGGTCCATGGGTAGGCGGTCTCGGCCACCACGATCGGCTTCCCGTACCGCTCGGCGAGAGCGGCCATGGTCCGGGACAAATCGTCCATCGACCCCTGCCACCAGGGATAGTAGGAAAGGCCGATCACGTCGAAGGGGACCTTCTCGTCCTGGAGGCGGTCGAAGAAGGCCCGGGCCCCGGCCGGATCCCCGCCCCGGTCGATGTGGATCATGATCTGGACGTGGTCGTTCCGGTCCAGCGGGTCATGCACCCCGGCGATGGCCGCGTTCAGGAGCGCGGCGAAGCGGCGCCACTGCTGGTCGTTCCCGCGGGCGCCGTCCACCCGCCCGTCGTCCCAGAGGAACCCGCCGGTGACTTCGTTTCCGATCTGCACGACTTCAGGAAGGGCGTTGGCCATGCGCAAGGCGCCGACCGCGGTGGCGGTATAGGAACGAACGCTGTTCCGAAGTCCCTCGAAGTCCAGGTCCTTCCACGCCGCCGGCTTGGCCTGGTGGCCGGGATCGGCCCAGGTATCGGAGTACTGGATGTCGAGAAGGA
>CAYRIJ010000308.1:0-4450 GCA_964424285.1 uncultured bacterium | reverse complement strand
CACCGTCTTGCCTTGCTCGCCAACCGCCGGTTCCGTACGGGACCGCATGCCGGCCAGAGCGGGTTCTCGCTCATCGAGGTCATGGTGGCCTCCTTGATCGTGATCCTGGTCATGTACGGCCTCATGCAGTTCTTCGTGCGCGGCCGGGTCCAGGTGGACTACGAGGAGGACCGCCGGAAGGCCACCGCGGTGGCCCAGGACTGGACCGAGGCCATGCGCCGCGGGGACGTCACCTACCTGGTGAGCCGCCAGGCCGACAACGGCACCACCGCCAACGACACCACCTTCGCGGTGGACGGGAAGTCCTACAAGGCGGCCCTCACCGTGGGTTACAACAGCGCTGTGGATGAGAACCTGGCCACCATCGACGTGAACGTGACCTGGACCTTCGCGGTGGACTACAACCAGGGGAACAAGACCTCCCGCTCGGTCACCGTGACCACTCTCATGGGAAGGAGGCGGCTGTGAGGGCCGCGCACCGGCGCCTGGACACCGGTTTCACCACCATCGAGCTCATGATCGCGGGGACGCTGTCCCTCATCGTGGTCCTGGCCGCGGGGGTGATCGTTCTCCAGAGCAACACCTCGTTCCGCCTGGGGAACGACAAGGTGATCATGCAGGGCGAGGCCACCCGGGCGGTGGAACAGATCGCCCGGGACGTCCGGCGGTCCCGGTGGCTGGGCTACAGCTCGGGTACGCCGTCCCGGCTGGTCTGCTACGACACCTTCGGAACCCAGTTCGCGGTCTACGACTGGGGGGGCGCCGGGACCAAGGCCACCCAGAACGGAAGCCCGCTCACGGACTACGCCTGTACGGGGCTGGCGTTTGGCATCAACAGCGACACCACCACCGTGAACATCGTCCTGGAGCTCCAGAGCAAGGGCTTCGACAAGGTGAAGGTCGAGAGCAAGGCCTCGATCCGAAACCGACGCTACACGCTGATCGATCCGTCCAATCCCTGAGGTTGGGCTCCCTGGAAGGGGGGAACGCGTCATGAGGAAGACCCAGATGACTCTTGGGAACACCGGGCGGCTGGGCGACCAGCGCGGGCTGGCGCTCTTCACCGTGACCGTGTTCGTCTTCATCGTCACCCTGGTGGGGCTGGCCTACTTCGCGGTGGCCGGCTACGAGACCCACGGGGCGCTCTATCGCCAGAACTCCTCCGAGGCGTTCTTCCTGGCCGATGCCGGGGTAGAGCGGGCCCGGGCCGAGTTCGCCAAGGACCTGGCCTGGCGCGGTCCCCTCACCGATGTTGCGGAGGGGAACGGCGCCTATTCGGTGACCGTCACCGACGCCACCTGGAACGGAAGCCCGACCTACACGATCAAGGGCATCCCGCTGGACATCCTGAAGGTGCACTCCGAGGGAACGGTTCGAAACGCGAAGCGGGCCATCGATACCTGGGTGACCGTGCCCAACTTCGGGATCGCGAAGCAGATGATCGTCATGCGGGACATCGACGCCAAGGGGAATATCTGCCTGGACGGCGACATCCACGCCAACGGCGACGCGGATTTCGGCAAGGACGACGTCCACCTGAAGTGCGGCGGCACCTACACCGAGGGGTTCTACTTGAAGCCCCCCAAGATCTACACCGAGCCCGGCCACTACCCCAACTCGACGTACTACTACGTGGTGGGGAACAACATCCGGGGGCCGGGAGAGCCCATCGACGCCAAGATCTTCGACCGGAACGGGGTCGAGATCCAGACCGCGCTCGGCGATTCCCTGGTCGGGATCGTCGGCGGGGGCGGCGCGTTGTTCAGTTACGACTTCAAGAGCGGCGACGTGGCCCACTACTTCGATCCGGTGAACGGGGTGTTCAAGCTCGACACCGCCGCCGGGAACACCTCGGTGGTGGTGAACTTCGGGGCGATCATCGCCAGTATCCCGGCCAGTGTCGCCGACATCCAGATCCAGATGACCGGAGGCCAGTCGATCAAGACGACCATCATCAACACCCGCTTCTTCGGGGCGACCGACGATGATCGCCTCAACTGGATGAAGTGGCGGGGGGGGACGCTGCGCTGCAAGACCAAGGCTACCTTCGAGCCCGACAACGGGGTCGCGATGGTGCTCTTCGATTTCGACCAGAACGCCGCCCAGGTCACCGTCGGGACCGCGGCCAATCCGGCGCTTCTCTACGTGACCCGGGACGTGCCCCTCATCAACGGGAACATGTCGATCACCGGGGCCCTGATCGTCCTCCGGGACCTAACCACCCGCGGTGGCCCGACCCTGACCTATAACGACGGCTTCATCCAGAAGCTGCCCTTCGGCACCGACTGGTGGACGAATGCCGGGACCACGGGTGAGATGGTGGTCCTGGACTGGCGGGAGGTAGCGCCCAACCCGTAAACCGGTTAATATGCGGCTCGATTCGGATTCAGGCGCAGCCAAGAAGGAGGGTTCTTGCTGTCGCGACGTACAGCCACCGGGATCGACCTGGGGCACCATACGGTGAAGCTGGTCCGCCTGGAGCAAAACGGGAACGGACCGGTCCTCACCCATTGGGGGCTCCGGGCGGTCACCGGAGATGATGGGGAAAACGTGGAGGGCCGGGCGCGGGCCCTGGCCGAACTGATGCGGGAGCTGGGGCTCAAGTCCCGGCGCCTGGGCCGGGTCGTGACCTCGGTGAGCGGGCGGGACGTCCACCTGCGCCAGGTGTCCCTCCCCGCGCTCAGCCCCGAGGAACTCCGGGCCGCGCTGCCGTTCGAGGCCAAGAAACACCTTCCCCTGGAGAGCCTCCAGGATCCCTGTCTGGATTTCCAGATCCTGGGCCGGTCCCCGGTCCCGGCGGACGGGAAGGACAAGGAGAATGCGGGCGGGCAGGAAGTGCTCCTGGTTGCCGCCCCCCGGGCCCGGCGGGACCGGGCGCTCAAGATTTTGGACGCGGTGGGCATCGACCCCGGGGTGGTGGAGGCCGATCCCCTCCCCGCGGTGAACGCGGTCCTGGAGGCGTACCCCCCGGATCCGGAGGCGGACGCGGCGGTGGTGGTCCTGGATCTGGGGGCGGTCAACAGCATTCTGGCCGCGGTGCACCCGGTGCGCGGCCTCTACGTCCGGAGCCTGGAGTGCACCTGCAACGTCCTGACCGGGCGGATCGAGAAGGAGCTGAGCTTCGACCGGACCACGGCCGAGCAGATGCTCACCGAATTGAAGGGAGAGGAAGGGCGACAGGTTCAGTCCGTGCTGGAGGAGTCGCTGGCCGGGCTCATCCGTGAGATCGAGGAGACCGTCCGGTTCATGAGCCTTCGCCAGAGGATCAACACGGTCTCGAAGATCTACCTCTGCGGCGGGGGAAGCCTGATCAGCGGCCTGGGCGAGCGGATCGCCTCCGCCTTGGGAGTCGAGACCGTGCATGTCGATCCCCTCGGGGACCTCGCCGTGGCCGGGGAAGGTCCCACGCCCACCGAGCGAGCGCGGCTGGTGAGCGCGGTGGGCCTGGCGCGGTGGTGAGGTGCGGGTGAAGTATCGCGTCAACTTGTATCCGGAGCGGGAGGAACGGGCGGGGAGTCTCCGCCGGCACCTCCTCCGCGGGGCCCTGTTCGGGGTGGTCGCGGGGGTCGAGGTCCTCCTCATCGGTTTTCTGATCGTGTCGGGTTTTCAGCTCCGGGAACGGGTCCAGAGCGAGACCCGGGCGGTGGAGGAGGTGGAGGCGGCGGCCCGGCCGGTGCCGGAGGCCGCGGACGTGGCCGTGGCCCGGAGCCTGGTCCAGACCCGGGTGGCCCGGGTGGACTGGTCCGGGGTGCTCCTGGCGGTGTCGGGAGCGCTCCCCCGGAGCCTGATCCTGACCAGGGTCGAGGCCGGGGCCGGGGGGCTTCAGAGCGGCTTGAACGGGTTGAACCTGGAGGGACGGATCAGCGGCGGGGGAACCGATCTTACCCCAGTCCTGGGGTTCATGCAGGCCCTACGGGAGAGCGCGGCGGTCACCGCCCGGTTTCCCCAGGTGGACCTGGGTACCGCCCCGAGCCAGTCGGATCAGACCTTTCACGTGATCGTCCGGGCGGCCGAGCCGAAGCAGGGTGGGAACCAGTGAGCCCCCGGAAGCGGGGGGGGGGCCGCGGCGAGCTGGCCCTGGCCCTGGGGCTCCTGGTGGCGGCGCTGGGGGTGGACCTGTTCTGGCTCCAGCCCGCCCAGGGGGAGCTGGACCGGCTGGCCGGCCGTCGCGAGGCGGCGGAGAAGAGCCTGCGTTCGGCCCGGAATCAGGCCGCCCAGGCCCAGGAGGTTCTGGACTACGTGAACCAAGGGGTGCCCCCTGACGGGGACTGGCGGGCGGCCTATCGCCACACCGAGCCCCTGGCCACCCTGGAGCAACTTCGGAAATCGGCCGGGCTGCGGCTCCTGGACCTGAGCATGGAAAAGCGGAATCCCGAAGCTCCATTTACGAGGACCACCTACTTCATGGGTGTTTACGGCAATTTCGATCGGCAGATCCGGTTCCTGAGGG
>CAYRIJ010000307.1:0-4450 GCA_964424285.1 uncultured bacterium | reverse complement strand
ACGCCCCGAAGGGGTTGGGCGCGGCGCGCAGGGTCGGCCCCGCCGGGCCCGCGCCCGGTCCGACCGCCGTCGTGGCGGCGAGCGGATAGAGCGCGTACTCGCTCGCATCCAGGTTCGCGTCCCCGTTACCCGCCGGGACCTGGCCGGTCAGGGTCCCCCCGTCGCCGGTTCCGTACCGGGCCGCGGCCACATGGACCGCCGCCGGGACGCTTCCGAACTCCCCGGCCAGGTTCAACGTCCCCTCGAGCCAGGCTCCCGCGCTCTGGGCCCCGGCCCCGGTCTGATCGAACCATCCCGACCAGTTGCTCGCGCTCTCGTTTCCCAGGTACGCCGACCAGGCCGCCACCTGGCCGCTCTTGGCCCAGGGCGCCGACCCCATGGCCCCCGGCGCTCCGGCCACGAACAGGAAGGCATCCTCGGCGGTTCCGCCCGCGGCCTGGGTGGCCACGTAGAGATCGGTCCCGTTCCACCCGACGTAGAGATCGTGTCCGCCGTTCGACGCCGCCAGATCCGCGCCGGCGTCCAGCGCCCCGTCCAGGACCCACGGCGCGCCGCCGCCGGCGCCGCTCACGCCGATCACGTAGTCCGATCCGCCGTGGTTGTCCCAGGAGTCGTCGGCGTAGTGGATCACGAACTCCACGGTCCGGACGGTCTGCGCCGGATCGTTGAACGGCCCCAGGGTGAGGACGAGGTCCCCGTTCGACGCGGTCATCGGGGTCTCCACCGCCGGCCCCGTCCCCTGCCAGAGCACGGTCCCGGCCGGACGATAGGCGGGGATCGGGAGCCCCCACCCGTTCACCCCCCAGTGGAGGCTCGCCCCGAGGGTCGATCCCGCCACGGTCACGGTGATGAAGTCGTCGGGGGTGGGGGCGGTCGGGGTCCAGCTCACCCCCGTTCCACCGCCGCCCCCGGTTCCCGAGGCCCCGACCCACACGTGGCGGATCGGGGAGCGGCTCACGTTCCCGTTCCCGTCCACCGCTTCCACGTAGTAGTCGAGGAGGGTGTCCGCGGTCCCCGCCACCGTGGCCGCGTACCGCTCGGCGCGCAACAGCGGCGCCGGATCGGTCCGCGAGGCCATGTCGCTCGCGCTCATGGGGAGCGAAGACCAGCCCGTCACGTCCGGGCCCCCCGCGTAGGTGTCGTTGTCGGCGCCGGCGGGCGGGATGGCGCCGTCCCGGTCTCCGCGGAGTTTCAGGGTCACCGAGGCGAGACCGCTCACGTCGAAGGCGTAGGTCCACACCTCGAAGTCCGACGGCTGGGCGATCCCCCACTCCGTCCCCCCGGGGTTGTAGGGCTCGCGCTGGGGAAGAAAGATCGAGGGCCCGGTGAGGTCGGTCCCCCCCGCGATCACCGTCTGGGCGTAGGGAACGGCCTGGTTCGCCGCCCGGGTGGGATGGGAGTCCCAGATCCCGTTCTGGGAGCCGTCCCAGTACCAGTAGTCGCTGGCCTCGGCGTTCAGGAGATATTTCCAGGCATTGGCGGTGCCGGCCGAGGCGGGGTCGATCCGGTCCGCGGTCCGGACCAGGTTCCCGGCCGCGGTCACCACCGCCCAGGAGTTCCGGTCCGGGCTGTAGCCGTCGGCGGCCGGATCTCCCAGCCACTTCTTGAACTCGGGATCCCCGTTGTCGGCCCCGCTCCAGCTCCCGTCCTCCACGTGAATGACGTCGTTCGGGTCGGGGGGAAACCGATCGAGGTAGTCCTGCACCGTGGTGCAGACGAACCGGGTGGGGTTGGCCTGGAGCCAGTCCACGAAGGCCTGGAAATTGGACCCGTAGTAGCTGTCGGTGCCGCCCCCGTAGTTGTCGCCGTCGTGGTGGAGCACCACCAGGAGCGGGTGGGCGGGGTCGTCGTTCATGGGTTCGAGCTGGCTCATCACCGCGTCGTACTGGAGGGCGCCGAACCCGCCCCGGGCGTCCTCGTTCCCCATGTAGCGGTCGGCGGGGACGGCGACGATGCTCGACACCGCCCCGGTGGCCGGATCGGTGTACTCCACGACGTGCGGCCGGTGCCCCCATCCTCCCGAGACCTTGGTGGGGGCCCAGAGCCCGTTCAACTGGACCCAGTCGCCGGGGTCGGGATTCCGCCGGTCGGCCCGGTTGGGTTCCACGATGTTGCCGCCGGTGTTGTAGGGATACCCCGCGGCGGCCCGATCGAAGTGGATGTTGTCCACCAGCGCCCACTCGATCCCCTCGGCGGCCAGGGCGGGAACCATGCGGGGTGAAAACGCATCCTCGGGGGGAAAGATCCCCCTGGAATAGGACCCGCCGAAGTTCGCGACGGTGGCGTTCCGGTGGGCCTCGATCTGCTTCTCGATGTCGAACGTATCCAGGAGCCCCATGAGCGGGTGGTGGTAGCCGAAGCCCACCATGTCGATCCGGGGGTTCCCGAGGCCGGTGGTCTGGCCCTTGATCCAGCTCCAGTTCCCCTTCCAGCCGGAGAAGTTGCCGTCACCGTTCGCTTCGAGCGCGTTCAGGTTCTCCATCAGGGATCCGGAGAAGCTCACCTGGGCTCCGAAGTGGGGCATGCCCGCGGCCATGCCCTTCGCCACCGCGTCCTCCGGCCAGGTGGTGTAGGGACCGGTCCGCTGGTCGTGGATGTCGGTGACCGAGTAGTCGTAGCGATGGTTGGCGTCGGTCTCGACCACCGACTCGTAGGGCCAGTAGATGGGCTGGTGCATGTGCCAGAGGAAGGCGATGTAGATCGGGGGATCGACGGTCTCCCCCGCCCGCGCGGGAGCGATCACGGACAAGCCCAGGATGCAGAGCGCGGCGGCCAGACGGCGCGAGGTGGTCATGGTGTCCTCGGTGGCGAACGCCCCCCGGAGCGCCCCCGGGGAGCCTCGGTGGACCGGTCCAAGCCCAAGGGGCGCAAGGCCCCGGACCGCCCGATTATACCGCCTTTCGAGGCTCGGGGCCGCCCGGAACCTGCTACAGGACCCGCCACCATGGAACGGCAAGAACGCCGGGTGCGAGCCATTCGAGCTGCGTTCCGGTATGCAGGAGAAGCCCCGCGCGCGAGCGACGGCCGTACTCGGCACGGAAGCTACGCAAGTGCACGACATCAGAGAGTCGCGGACGCGTCGTGGTCTTCACCTCGATGGGAAGGAGTGTCTTGCCGGCCTCGATCACGAAGTCCACCTCTTCCCCTGTCGCCGTGCGCCAATAGCCGATCTCGGCTCGATCGAGCCGTGCATCGCGCCAGGCGGACAGGTCGGTGAGCACCAGATTCTCGAGATGTGCTCCCCCGGGTTCGTCCTCACCCGCCAGGTGCAGCGCCAACCCGGTATCACCCCAATAGAGCTTGGGCGACTTGATGAGCCGCTTGGTGCGGTTCACGGCATAGGCCGGCAGCCGTACGGCCAGGTACGAGGTCTCCAGCAGGTTGAGCCAGCGGTGTACCGTGGGTTGGGGAAGTCCGACATCCCTGCCCAGTTCGGTCTGATTCAGCAGCTGACCGAGCCGCAGACTCGACGCCTGCATCAACCGGCGAAAATCCGGAAGCGACGAGATCGAAGCAAGATCCTGAAGATCGCGCTCGAGGTAGGTGCGCACGTAGCCGTCGAACCAGACCTTGCGCTCGGCCGCCGTTTCGAGCTCGAGGGCGGGCGTGGGAAAACCTCCTCCCCGGGCCAGTGCGCGCCAATCCCGGGGATTCTCCGGTCGCGCCGCCAGGAGATCGAGCCAGTCGTCATCCGGTGCCGAGAGCAGTTCGTCCCACAGCCCCCCACGACCGCTCCCCTGCTGCTCCCGGCGGGTCATGGGCCAGAGGACCAGATAGCTGGCACGACCGGCCAGCGATTCGGAGACCTGCCGCATGAGGAGGAGATTGGCCGAACCGGTGAGCAGGAAGCGACCGGGAGTGCGTTTCCGATCAATGGCCCGCTTGATCGCCCGCAGGAGGTCGGGCGCACGCTGTATCTCGTCGATCGTCACCGGCTCACCGCCGCCCACCAGGATCTCCGGATCCTTCTGGGCGGCCTCGAGTACGTCGAGATCATCCAGCGAGCGGTATTGGCGCCTTCCCGGGACCAGATGCTCGGCCAGGGTGCTCTTTCCGGTTTGCCGGGCGCCGGTCACGACCACTGCGGGCATCACCCTCAGTCGTTCGCGCAAGGTGGCTCCCACCGCTCTCGGCAAGGTACTCATGGTGTGAATGATAATCATTCACGCCGCGAGTGGCAAGTACCAGGGGGCGTGCCCCTGGAGCCAGCCTGGGCTTGATGGTCCCCCCCTGGCCGGGACGCCCGGTTTGGGGGGGAAGGCGCCCGGCCGGGCGCAGCGGCTCCCCCTTCTCCCTTGGCCGCACCCCCGGCGTCCCGTAGGATGCCCCGCGTGCATCCGGCCGCCCGGCGAGGGCGGCTCGGGCCGATCCCGCCACCTGAAGGAGGGCGCGTCGTTGTTCACCCGGCTCACCGAGACCCTCTCCGCCGCCTCCAGCTTCATCTGGGGAC
>CAYRIJ010000306.1:0-4475 GCA_964424285.1 uncultured bacterium | reverse complement strand
CACGTTCGTCGCCGGCCCCGCCGTCGCCGCCGATCACCCGCTGACCCTGGCCGAGGCCGTCGACCTGGCCCTCCAGCGAAACGAAGGCATCCGGAGCGACCGCGCGGTGGTGTCCGCGGCCGAGGCCGGGGTGCTCCAGGCCAAGGGCGCCTACGACCCCACGCTGGAACTCACCGGCGGATGGCAGAAGGCGAAGAATCCGTCCAACTCGACCTTCTCCGGCACGTCGTCCGGCGCCTCTCCCACCACCGAGGGCACCGAGGCGGATCTCGCGCTTCGCCAGCTGCTCCCCACCGGCGGCGCGGTGTCGCTTCGGGCGCGGATGGCCCGGACCACCAACGACGGCTCGTTCATTCTCCTGTCGCCGGCCTACGACACCCAGGTGGGGGTGGAAGTCCGCCAGCCCCTGCTCAGGGACCGGGCGGTGGACGCGGCCCGGTTCGTCCGGCGCGCCGCCGCCACCGATCGCGAGCGCGCGGTCGCCGCGCTCCGCCGGGGGGTCACCGACACCGTGGCCGGGGTGGAGAGCGCCTACTGGGGCCTGGTCGCCGCGCGCCGCAAGGTGGACGTGCTCCAGCAGTCGGTGGAGCTGGCAGAGGAGCAGCTCCAGGACACCCGGTCCCGGGTGGAGAGCAACCTGCTTCCCGAGACCGAGTCCGCGCAACCCCGGGCCGAGCTGGAACGGCGGCGGGGGGAGCTTCTGGCCGCGCGCGAGTCCCTCTCCCGCGCCGAGAACGATCTCAAGCTCCTGATCCTGGCCGACGACGACCCGCTCTGGCTGGACGCGCTCGTTCCCACCGACGAGGCGTCGGTGAGCGACGCCGTCGTGGACACCGTGGCCCTGGTGGAGCAGGCGCTCACCGGCCGTCCGGAGATCGAGGTCGCCCGGACCGTCGTGGACCGCCGGCGGGTCGAGGCCGCCTATGCCCGGAACCAGGTGCTCCCGAGCCTCGACGCGGTCGTCTCCTACGACCGCTTCGGCCTGGCCGGGGACCGGACGGTGAACGCGACGACCCTGGCCGGGCTGGAAGGGGGGGTGGGGGACTCGTTCTCGAACCTCGGGAACGGCGACTTCTACGACGCCCGGGTGGGGGTGGCGTTGACCTTTCCCATCGGGAACCGCGCCGCGCGAGGCGGCGCCGCCGCCGCCCGGAGCACCCTGACCCAGGCCGAGGCGGATCTCGCCCGGGCGCGAAAGCTCGTCCGGGCCCAGGTCCTGGACGCGGTGGCCGCGCTCCAGGCCGCGACCCAGCGGGTCGAGGCGGCCCGGGCCGGCCTCCAGGCCGCGGAGGTCCAGCTCTCCTCCGAGCAGGACCGGTACCAGGTGGGCCTGTCCACGAACTTCCTGGTGCTGACCCGCCAGAACGATCTCTCCCATGCCCGCCTGGACGAGATCTCCGCCCTCACGGATTACCAGAACGCGCGCACCGAGGTGGCCCGGGCCACCGGGTCGCTCCTCGCCGACCGCGGCATCAACCTCGACACAATCGGCAGCTGAAGGAGACCGAGCCATGAAGAAGCGAATGATCATCATGTTGACCTCGATGACGGTGTTCATCGCGGTGGTCGGGTTCGTGAAGTTCACCCAGATCCGCGCCGCCATCGCCCAGGGGGCGGCCTGGCAGCCGCCGCCCGAGGCGGTGACCACGATCGTCGCCGCCCAGGCGGAGTGGCCCACGACCCGACGGGCGATCGGCACGGTGGCCGCGGTCCGGGGAGTCACGGTGAGCGCGGATCTTCCCGGCATGGTGCAGAAGATCGACTTCGAGTCCGGCCGGGCGGTCAAGGCCGGCGACGTGCTGGTGGAGCTGGACACCAGCCAGGAGCGCGCCCAGCTCGCCGCCGCGAGGGCCCAGCGCGACCTGACCCGCCTCACCCTGGACCGGATGACCGAGCTCAAGGGGAAGGGGGTCACCGCCCAGTCCGAGGTCGATCAGGCCGAGGCCGCGTTCCAGGAGGCGGACGCCCGGGTGGATGAGATCCAGGCCACCATCCAGCGGAAGACCATCCGCGCGCCGTTCTCCGGCGTGCTGGGCATCCGCCAGGTGAACCTGGGGCAGTACCTCACCGGGGGCGACCCGGTGGTGCCGCTCCAGGCCCTGGATCCGATCTTCGTGAATTTCGCCGTCCCCCAGCAGGACGTGGGCGACCTCGACGTCGGCGCCTCGGTGCGCGTCACCGCCGACGGCTCGTCGGGCGGCGCCGAAGCGGTGGGGCGGATCACCGCGGTCAACTCGGTGGTGGACCAGGCCACGCGGAACATCCAGGTCCAGGCCTCCTTCGACAATCCCGACGGGAAGCTTCGCCCCGGCATGTTCGTCGAGGCCCAGGTGGTCCTGGGACCGGCGGAGACCCACGTGGCCCTGCCCGCCTCGGCGATCAACTACGCCCCCTACGGGGACTCCGTGTTCATCGTCGGCGACATGAAGAGTCCGAAGGGGGACACCTACCGGGGCGTCCGGCAGCAGTTCGTGAAGATCGGCGCGGCCCGGGGCGACCAGGTGGCGATCCTGGACGGGGTGGCCCCGGGGGACGAGGTCGTGACCTCCGGGGTGTTCAAGCTGCGGAGCGGGGCCGCGGTCATCGTCAACAACGACGTGCAGCCCGGGAACAGCCCGGCGCCGCGGCCGGAGGACAGCTGATGCGATTCACCGATCTCTTCATCCGCCGCCCGGTCCTGGCGGTGGTGGTCAGCCTTCTCATCCTGATCGCCGGCCTCCAGTCGATCCGGTCCCTGAGCGTCCGGCAGTACCCCCGCAGCGACATCGCGGTGGTCACCGTGACCACGGCCTACGTCGGGGCCAGCGCCGACCTGGTGCGGGGCTTCGTGACCACGCCCCTGGAGCAGGTGATCGCCAGCGCCGACGGGATCGACTACATCGAGTCCTCCAGCGCCCAGGGCCTGAGCACGATCACCGCCCACCTCAAGCTCAACTACGACACCAACGCCGCCCTGACCCAGCTCCAGGCCAAGGTGGCCCAGGTGCGCAACGATCTCCCCCCCGAGGCGGAGGCCCCGAGCATCGAGGTCGAGACCGCGGACAACCAGTTCGCGGCCATGTACCTCGGCTTTGCCTCCGACGAACTCAGCCAGAACCAGATCACCGACTACCTCACCCGGGTGGTGCAGCCCAAGCTGAGCGCGATCAGCGGCGTGCAGCGGGCGGAGATCCTGGGGGGCCGGAAGTTCGCCATGCGGATCTGGCTCAAGCCGGACCGGATGGCCGCCCTGGGGATCTCCCCCTCCCAGGTGCGAGGCGTCCTCGCCGACAACAACTACCTCGCCGCGGTGGGGAAGACCAAGGGCTCCATGGTCTCGGTGAACCTCGTCGCCAACACCGACCTCCAGAGCGCGGAGCAGTTCCGGGACCTGGTGGTGAAGGAGGACGAGGGCACCGTGGTCCGGCTGGGAGACATCGCCGACGTGGTGCTGGGAGCCGAGAACTACGAGCAGGACGTGCGGTTCAACGGACAGACCGCGACCTTCATGGGGGTCTGGGTCCTTCCCTCGGCCAACACCCTCCAGGTCATCAAGCGGGTCCGCGCGGCCATGCCCGAGATCGAGGCCCAGCTCCCGGCGGGGATGAAGGCCGGGATCCCCTACGACTCCACGGAGTATATTCAGGGCGCCATCCACGACGTGCTGAAGACCTTGATCGAGACGCTGATCATCGTGATCGCGGTGATCTTCCTCTTCCTGGGCTCGGTTCGCTCGGTGATCATCCCGGTGGTGGCCATCCCCATCTCCCTGATCGGCACCGTGTTCCTGATGGCGGTGGCCGGGTTCACCATCAACCTCCTGACCCTGCTGGCGGTGGTGCTCTCGGTGGGGCTGGTGGTGGACGACGCGATCGTGATGGTGGAGAACATCCAGCGGCACCTGAGAGACGGGGCTACCCCGTTCCACGCGGCCACCGAGGCCGCGAGGGAGCTGGTGGGGCCGATCATCGCCATGACCATCACCCTGGCCGCGGTGTACACGCCGGTGGCCATCCAGGGGGGGCTCACCGGCTCGCTCTTCCGTGAGTTCGCGTTCACCCTCGCCGGGGCGGTGCTGGTGTCGGGGATCGTGGCCCTCACCCTCTCGCCCATGATGGGCTCGAAGCTGCTCCGGGCCGGCGACGCCGACCGCGGTTTCGCGGGCTGGATCAACCGGCGGTTCGACGGCATCCGGGAGGCCTACCTTCGCCGGCTCACCTCTTCCCTCAAGTACCGTCCGGTGACCTTCGTGCTGTGGGCCATCGTGGCCGCGCTGATCGTTCCCTTCTACATGTTCTCCCAGCGGGAGCTGGCGCCGAACGAAGACCAGAGCGTGGTGTTCGGGATCGTCCAGGCGGCGGCGAACTCCACCATCGACCAGACCAAGCTCTTCACCTCGGAGGTGAACGACGTCTACGAGTCCTTCCCGGAGACCAAGGCGACCTTCCAGATCACCGGCCCCACCGGCGGCTTCAGCGGCATGGTGACCAAGCCCT
>CAYRIJ010000305.1:0-4525 GCA_964424285.1 uncultured bacterium | reverse complement strand
TCTCGAAGCTCAGCCCGTGGGTCAAGGCGCTCCAGGAGCAGTGGGGCTACCGGATAGACAAGGGGCACGAGGAGGATCCCTTCGCGGAGAACGGCGGGGTTCTCTGCGGTGGCCGGGTGACCCACCGCTCGATCCTGGTCGCCGGGTCCCCGTCCGAGCCCGCGCCCCGGGTGGAGGTGGACGCGGCGGGGGCGGTGCGGGCGTTTCGCGCCGCGGGGAAGTCCGCGGCCGAGGCGGCGACGCGCCGGTGGCGGACCCCCAGCGCCGACCATCGCGCCCGGGCGGCGGACGCGGCGGCGCGGGAGACCGAGCTTCCCCGTCCCCGGGAACGCGACCTGGCCCGGGCGGCGGGGCGCGCGGTTCACGCCGCGCTCGAACACGCGGATTTCGCCCGCCCCGGAACGATCGTGCCGGACCTCGAGGCCGCGGCCCGCGCCGCCGCCGGGGAGTTCGGGCTCGATCCGGCCGCGGTGCGCGCCGCCGCCGAGGCCGCCCTCATGGGCTTCCTGGAATCCGATCTCCCCGCCCGCCTGGCCCGGGCGGAAATCCTGGGCCGCGAGACCGCGGTGCTCTTCCGGGACGACGCGGGAACGACGGTGCACGGCTACGCCGATCTCGTCTATCGTCTCGACGGCCGCGTCCACGTGGCCGACTACAAGACCGACGCCGGAGACCCGGCCGGGCTGGCCTCGGCCTACCGCGACCAGCTTCGGGATTATGTCGCGGCGGTCCGAACCGCCATGGGCCTCGACGCCGACCCGGTGGCCGAACTCCTCCTGGTCCGCTCGGGAAAGCGGGTGGAGATCGACCTCGGATGAAGCGCCGGCGGGCCCGGTTCCCGGCGTGGTCCGAAACGAAAGGATCCCGGTGAGCTTCGATTCGGTTCCGCGCCTCGGCGCGTCCGCGCTCCTCGAGCGCTACCCGTTCCTCCTCCTCGACGCCTACGGCGTCCTCATCACCCATGACGGGCCGATCCCGGGGGCCGCGGCGTTCGTCGACCGCCTGAACGACACCGGGAAGCCCTACCTCATCCTCACCAACGACGCCTCGCGAAGCGCCGCGACCTCGAGCGCGCGGTACCGGCGAATGGGGCTGGCCGTCGATCCGGCCCGCATCGTGAGCTCGGGGATGCTCCTGGCCGGGTATTTCCGGGAGCACGGCCTGGAGGGGATGCGCTGCGCGGTGCTCGGCCCCGAGGACGCCTTGAGCTACGTGTCCGAGGCGGGCGGAGCGCCGGTCCCGATCCTCGACGACATGGACGCGGACGCGGTGATCGTGTGCGACGAGGGCGGCTACTCGATGCTGGAGGCGATGGACCGGGTGCTGAGCCTGCTCTTCCGGCGGCTCGACGCCGGACAGCCGGCGCGCCTGGTCCTGGCCAACCCGGACCTGGTCTACCCGGCCGGGCCGGGGCGGTTCGGGATCACCGGGGGGAGCATGGCCCTGATCCTGGAGGAGGCGCTCCGCCACCGCTATCCGGGGCGGGACGACCTCCGCTTCGCGCGCCTGGGCAAGCCGCACGCCCCGATGTTCGCCGAGGCCTTGCGGCGCTCGGGCACCCGCGAGATGGTGATGGTCGGGGATCAGCTCGCCACCGACGTCCGGGGGGCGGTCGACTTCGGGATCGACTCCGCCCTGGTCACGACCGGCATGACCCGGGTCGAGGGGCCGGCCCCGGAGGGGGGGCCGATCCCGACCTGGATCCTCCCGTCCCTGGCGCTCGACTGACCCGGAGCGGAACCGGCGCGTCGCCGATGGACCCGGCGCTGCGGCCTTCGCCCCGGATCGCGAGGAAACCATGACCTGGATCTTCACGATCGTCGTCCTGGCCGCGATCGCCGCCGGCGGAACCGCGGCGCTTCGCGCGGCGACCCGCTTTCCCGGGCGGTCCCACCGCGGTCCGCTCCCCCCCTCGGACCCCGCGGAACGCGCCGCCGCCGCCCGTCTCCGCACTCACGTGGAGAAGCTCGCCGGGGAGATCGGCGAGCGGAACATCTGGACCCCGGACGCCCTCCGGGCCGCGACCGACTACGTGATGTCCGCGCTGGCCGGCTTCGGCTACCCGGTCACCGAGACCGCGTTCGACTGTGAGGGGGTCACGGTCTCCAACCTGGAGGTCGCGCTTCCCGGCGCGGAACGCCCGGACGAGATCGTGGTCGTGGGGGCCCACCTCGACACCGTCCGCGGCTCCCCGGGGGCCGACGACAACGGCTCGGGGGTGGCGGCGCTCCTGGAGCTGGCGCGGCGCTTCGCCGGCGCGCGGCCGGCCCGGACGCTGCGGTTCGTGGTCTTCGCCAACGAGGAGAATCCCTTCAGCCGGACCGAGACCAGCGGAAGCATCCGCTACGCCCGCCGCTGCGGCGCGAACCGCGAGCGGGTGGCGGCCATGATCTCGGTGGAGACCATCGGCTACTACCGCGACGACCCCGGCTCCCAGCGTTACCCCTTTCCCCTGGCCCGCCTCTACCCCGACCGCGGGGACTTCATCGCCTTCGTGGGGAATCTCCGCTCGCGGCGCCTCGTGGCCCGCGCGACGGCCTCGTTCCGGACGCACGGCCGGCTCCCCAGCCAAGGCGGCGCCCTCCCCGGACGGCTCCCCGGGATCGGTTGGTCGGACCACTGGAGCTTCTGGCGGGAAGGCTATCCCGCGATCATGATCACCGACACCGCGCCCTTCCGCTATCCCGGCTACCACCGGCCCGAGGACACCCCGGATCGGATCGACTACGATCGAACCGCGCGCGCGACGATCGGGCTGGCCGGCGTGGTGGCCGACCTGGCCGGGATGGCCGCGGTCCCGGCGGGACCCGGCGGAGAGGAAACGAGACCGGAATGAAACCGATTCGCGACTGCATCGGAAGAGCCCTGCGCTGGACCCAGCCCCGCGTGTTCAAGCGGGAGTACGAGCTGCGGGCGGGAGACGACATCCTGGCCACCCTGGGGTACGAGGGATTCCTGGGCCGCGCCGCGCGGGCCGAGGCCGCGGAGGGGGTCTGGACCCTGAACCAGGCCGGATTCCCGGTGTCGCGGACGGTGGTGCGCCGCGAGGGCTCGGACGTCGAGCTGGCCGCGTACTCGCGCCGGTGGCGCGGGGGAACCCTGGAGTTCGCCGGGGGGCGGGTGTTCACCTCCAAGTCGCTCCGCTTCTGGCCGCCGGAATGGGGGTTCATGGACCGGGAGGGTCACGTGCTGGTCCGCTTCCGCTCGGCGTGGAACCCCTTCAAGGCGTCGGCCCGGGTGGCGATCGAGCGCCGGGCCGACGGCCTGGAGGAGCTGCCGCTCCTCCTCCTGGTGGGCTGGCACGCCGCGATCCTGGCCCGGCGCGCCCGCCACCGAAGCGGGGGCTGAGCCCCCGGCGGACCTCCCGCCGGCCGCGCCGCGGCCGGCCGTCTTGCGCTAAACTCACCCGCTCCCCCGGTCCAGGATCCCATGCCGGCCGGAACGGTCGACCACGCTCCCCACGCGGGCGAGCCGGGCCAAGGAGGTTCAAGATGGCACGCGGTTGGGAGGGAGACCTGGTCCGCCTCGTCCCCCTCGACAAGGAGAAACATCTCCAGAACGCGGTCGAGTGGATGAACGACCCCGAGGTCACCGAGTGGCTGGAGCGGGGCGACTTCCCCATGACCCACCTGGAAGAGGAAGCCTTCTTCGACCGGGTGTCGCAACCCGCCACCACCGACGTGGTGTTCGCCATCGAGACCCTGGAGGGGGTTCACCTGGGCTTCTCGGGCACCCACGGAATCGACTGGCGGAACCGGGTGGGGACCACCGGGAGCTTCATCGGCCGGAAGGACTTCTGGGGAAAGCGCTACGGCTCCGATGCGGTCCGCGTCCGCACCCGGTATCTCTTCGAGGTCCTGGGCCTTCGCCTCCTCCTGGCCGCGGTGATGGCCGGGAACGAGCGCTCCCTCCGGATGCTCAATGGCTCCGGCTACCGCGAGGTGGGCCGGATTCCCGGGCGCTGGTGGAAGCGGGGGGAATACCGGGACGAGATCCTCCTGGCCGCCGACCGGACGTCCTGGACCGAAGCGATCGAGAAGGAGCCGGCGGCCGGCCCCACCGGAGGGCCCTCCCGATGAGCCGCACCTTCGAGTACGGCCGGCCCGCCGAGGGAGAGATCGAGACGCTGGCCGGCATCCTCTCCGAGTCCTTCGCCTTTCCCCAGGACATCGCGGTGGAGCGCATGAAGACCTTCGCCCCCGACGTCCCCCGGGTGATTCGCGCGGACGGGCGCGTGGTGGGCGGGCTGTGGCTGATCGACATGGGGCAGTGGTTCGGCGGCCGGAGCGTCCCCATGACCGGGGTGGGGGCGGTGGGCGTCGCGCCCGAAGCCCGAGGCACCGGCGTGGCGCTGGCCCTCATGAAGTCGGCCATGGCGGAGCTGCACGAGCGCGGGATCGCGCTCTCCGCCCTCTATCCGGCCACCCAGGCCCTCTACCGGAAGGCGGGCTACGAGCAGGCGGGAGCGCGGTTCTGGCTGGAGATGGATCCCCGCCGGATCCACCTCACCGACCGCGCGCTCCCC
>CAYRIJ010000304.1:0-4537 GCA_964424285.1 uncultured bacterium | reverse complement strand
TCGGTCTTCTCCTGGAGAAGATTCCCTTGAGTGGCCTGATATGCCTTGTCCGCTTGCGCCGTGCGCGCCTGCTCGATGGCGATGGATGCCTGCGCCTCGGCGATCTCGGCCTTCCGCTGGGCTACATAGGCGAGGTCGCGGGTACGGTACGACTTGGCGTCCTTGGAGAAGGATGCCTCGGCCTGGGCCAGCGCCTTCTCCGCCGTGTGCAGGTCCGCGGGGGCCATCTGGGCCGCCGGTCCCTCGCTGGCATGAGCGTAAGCCAGACGCGCACTGGTGAGCTCGCTGGGGACGGTGGCGGCACAGCCGAAGAAGGAGGCTGCGCACGCGATGGCGATCAATGCTCCGGTGATTCTCATGAGATGCCCCTTCCGGGTGGTCATCGGTTATCGTTCTGAAGCTGGCGCACCCGCGCCATGGCGTCGGCGGCCGCCGTTTGCTCGGTCTGCTCCTTGGAGAGCAGGGCGGCCAGTTCCGCGTCAGCCTCGGCCCGCAGCAGCATCGAGTCCGCCTTCTCCTTGTCGCCCTTGTCCGCCAGGCTCTTGGCCTGCGCCAGCTCTTCTCTTGCAAGCTGCAGGTGGAGCGCGGCCTGGGGAACGTCCTTGGCTCCGACCGCCTCGGCCGTGCTGATGGCCGACGTGGACGACTCGGTTTGCAGGGGAGGATCACTGCCCGCGCAGCCGGCGGCGACGAACGCGAAGAGGAGAGCTCCGTACGTCAATTTGGATCTCATTCGGATGTCCTTCCTTACCGCCCATGGTGGCGTCAGAAGTTGTAGCCCAGCGCGAGCGTGGTGGTGAATCCGTTCAACTCGAAGCCGTTCAGGGTGTACTCGGTATCGTTCAGCTTGATCTTCTGATCGCCGAACGACGGGTTGGCCCAGACGTAACGCCCTTCAACTCCCACGAAGAATGCGGGGTTTATGTTGACGTTTAGACCGACTCCGGTATGAAGCCCGAAGGTGGTGCTTCCGTTGAACGTGTTGAGATTGTTGCTGATATCGACCTTCGTGAAGTAGGCGCCGATGCCCAGCTCACCGTAGGGGTCGATCGGTCCCGCCGGCATGAAGACCTTGGCCGACACCAGGACCGGAACCACGTCGAAGTCGACCTGATCACTGGTTGCGAGCGGGCCCGTTCCCGCGACAGAGCCCGTGCCCCGGAAGTATCCGATGCCCAGCTCGAGGGCGAAGGTGGGAAGGAAGAAGTGCCCGATGGCCAGTTCCCCGTCCACGCCGGTTCTGGTATTGCTGTCGAAGGTGGTCTCGACGTTGACATTCGAGAGGTTGAAGGACTTGCTGGGCGAGTAGATGCCGCCTTTGAGGGCGACATAGTTGCCGAGTCGGCCGGCCTCGGAAGCCCGGGGCGCAAGACCGATCACGCTGAAGATGATCAACAAAGCCAAAGAGGATTTCGTCCTCATGATCGCTCCTTTTGAGGCAACGCTTGAATCCCGTTGCCGGGGGCCCCGTTCAGGAACCCTTCGCGGGGGGGATGCCGTGAGGTCAGCGCCGCCTGTTCTCGATCGCAGGCTTGGCGTGCCGCGCTCCATTCTCCCCGCACGCAGTATTCACTGAGCAATTCGCGTGCCGCGTCGGAGACCGCATAAGAATCAATACGGCAACCACTTGGAAACGAGGGGGTCCGGCCTGGTCCATCAAAACGATGGGGTGAGCATCATTGTGATGCGGGTCGGGATGCCGCGGCGGGGCGGAACCCTGATCCCGAACGGCACGCGCAAGGGGTGGTCCGGCGGTCGACCGGCGGTCCGGCCGCCGGAGGTCCGGCGATGGCAAAGCCGGTTCACTCCTTGAGGTTGACCCTCACCCGGCGGCGTGGGGTTGCATGAGGCGTCCGCGGTTGGGGGTTGCGTTCCAACCAGTGGATTACGTGGCAAGGCCGTCCCGGCACGCTGGTTGCAGTACCGGATGGTGATCCATCAGAAGGGCGCCGGTTCAAGGAGGACCGGGGCGCCCCGCCCGAAACCATGCCGGGGTGGCTCCCGGACCAGGCTTCGGCCCAATCAAGAAATTGGAGCTTTTCATGAGAATGTACCAAAGGGTCACGTTGGCCTTCATTACCGCCGGGGTGGTTGCGGTCGGCGCCGCAGGGTCCTGCCTGGCGGGAGAGCCGCAACACAACGTTGTCGGCGACCAGGAGATCCAGGCCACGATCGACCAGCATGTCGGCCAGGCCGACGCCGACCGGCTGGCGATTCAGGTCCTGTTGCAGCGGGAGGATGTCAGCCGGATCGCCGGGTCGGCCGGATTGGATCTGGAGCGGGCCAGCGCCGCCGCCGCCGTCCTGTCGGGACCCGACCTGGAAAGGCTGGCGGCTCAGGCCAGAGGAATCAATGAAGGGTTTGCGGGCGGAGACGGCACCGTCGTGCTTTCCACGACCGCGATCATCATCATTCTGCTGATCCTGATTCTTCTCGTGAACTGAGTCCTTCGATCGTGAACTCGTGGCGGACCGCCGGTATCTGGGTGGCCACGGCCGCTCTGGCCTGGCTCGCTCCTGCCAACGCCGACGCGGGGTCGGTTCAGAAGCGCGCGCCGGCGACGGTCGAGCTTCTCGACGTCCCGTACGTCCCCCAGAGCGGAGAGCTGTGTGGCGGAGCGGCACTCGCCATGGTTCTGCGCTACTGGGGGACGTCGGGCGTCCTGGCGGAGGATTTCGCCCCGCTTGTGGAGCCGGGAGCGGGGGGTATCCGTACCGGCGCCCTGGTGAAGTGGGTCGAGGCCCACGGGTGGACCGCGCTCCGCTTGCCGCGAGCCCCGGCGGAGGTCGAGAGTCATCTCGCCCGGGGCCGCCCGGTGATCGCTCTGATCCGGACCGGTTCGGGCTCCTACCACTACGTGGTCCTGGTGGCCTGGGCCAACGGGTGGGTGATCCTCCATGACCCCAACGTGGGGCCGTTCCGGACCGTTCGGGAAGGGGAGTTCGAGACCGCCTGGTCGGGCAGCGACGACTGGGCGCTCGTGGTCCTGCCGCCTCCCGCGCCTCGGGTGCCGGCCCGGCCGGATTCCGGAGGCGTCGACCTTCCTCCCCGCGTCATCCCGGATGGATGCGGCGCCCTGGTGGACGCGGGGGTTCTCCTGGCCCGGGAAGGAGACATCGCGGAAGCGGAGCTCAAGCTCGTGGCGGCTCAGTCCCTTTGTCCCGACTCCGCCTCCCCGCTTCGGGAACGGGCCGGGTTGAGATTTCGCGCCGAGGACTGGGAGGGGGCGGGCCGGCTCGCGGAAGAGGCGCTGGCTCTGGATCCGGACGATGCCCACTCCTGGCGGCTCCTGGCCGGAAGCCGCTTCCTGGCCGGGGACGTGGAGGGGGCGCTCACGGCCTGGAATCACCTGTCCGAACCCAGGATCGACCTGACCCACATCGACGGCCTGAATCGCATCCGCTACTCCGCGGTGGCCGGCCAGCTCGCCTTGCCTCCCGGGCGGCTCCTCACGCCTCGGGCCTTCCTCCAGGCGCGGCGTCGTCTGGCCGAATTGCCCTCCCAGTCCGATTTCCGGCTGAGCTTGCGGCCCTTGCCGGACGGAAGGGCTCAAGTGGATGTGTCCGTGCTGGAGCGCCCTCCGCTGTTCAGCGGTTTCTGGGGCGCCGGAAACCTGGGCCTCCGGGCCCTCCTGGACCGGGAGATCACCTTCGACGTCGTGAGCCCCACCGGGAACGGGGAACTCTGGAGTGCCGGATGGCGGTGGCAGAGGCAACGGCCGCGCGTCGCGCTGGACCTGGCGGTGCCGGGGGCCGGAGGCCGGCCCGGAATCTGGCATGTGGCCGGATTCTGGGAACGACAGACCTATGCCCTCCCGGGGTTCGCCGGTTCGGGCGGCGCGGCTCGTTCCCGGTCGATCCAGGAAGAGCGCCGGCGCACCGCCCTGTCCATTTCCGATTGGATCGGCCCGAATTTGCGGCTCGAGGTCGGGAGCGCCCTGGACGAGTGGGTGGGTCGGGGATCCCATCTTTCACTGGAGGGTAGCGTCGAGACCCGATGGGCACGGGATCGGCTGGCATTGGGTGTAAGGGGAGCAAGGTGGATCAGCCTCGCGGACGGCGCCCCGTTCGGCGCCGGCGGCCTCTCGCTCACCTGGTGCTCGGACGGTCTCGGGAGAGGCGAGGGGTGGCAGGGCGGTCTGGAAGTATCCGCCGCTACCCGGGAGGCTCCACTGGCTCTCTGGTCGGGAGCGGGAACCGGGTCCGGGCGTACCCCGCTCCTCAGGGCTCATCCGCTCCTGAACGGGGGCGTTCTGGAAGGGCCGGTGTTCGGGCGGGCGCTCGCTCACGGGACGATCGAGAGGCAGGTGTGGTCGCACAGCCTCGGTCCCTTCCGTCTCGGCTGGGCGGTCTTCGTCGACGGGGCCAAGCCATGGGACCGGGGGCGCCCGGGCCGGGTCCCGTGGCAGGTGGACGGCGGAACGGGGCTCCGGGTTCACGGTCCGGGAATGAAAGGGAAACTCAGGATCGACGCCGCCCGCGGGCTTCTCGACGGGAGCTCGGCGGTATCCCTCGGTTGGAGTATTCGCTGAGCGGGG
>CAYRIJ010000303.1:0-4539 GCA_964424285.1 uncultured bacterium | reverse complement strand
ACCGGCGGGAGGTGGGCCGAGAACGTCTTCCAGGAGTCCCCCGCGTCCTCGGAGATCCAGAGCGAGCCGGTGGTGGAGCCCATGGCCAGCATCCGGCCTTCGGTATCCACGTCCAGCCCGTGCCGGTAGACCAGGTCGTAGGCGTGCTTCTGGGGGAGCCCGGTCCGAAGCGTCTTGAAGGTCTTCCCGTCGTTCCGGGTGCGGACGGCCACCATCTTCCCGCCCACCGGGATCCGGCGCTCGTCCTTGATCGCGGGGATCAGCCACGCGGTCCCGGGATCCTTGGGATGGCCGGCCACCGCGAAGCCGAACCCCGAGGGCTTGACCGTGATGGTCTCCCAGGTGCGCCCGCGGTCGCCGGAGCGGAAGACGCCGTTATGGTGCTGGCACCAGAGGACGTCGGGGTCGGTCTGGTTCTGGACGATGCGGTGGGGGTCCTGCATGACCGGATCCTCGCGACGGTCCGGGGGCATGTACTCCGCGAACATCCCCTTGGTCCGCACCTTCCAGCTCTTTCCCCCGTCCTCGCTGTGCCAGACCCCGCCGATCGAGATGCCGAGGGTCAGGTGGCTCGAGTCGCGCGGATCCACGCAGATCGAGTGGATGCCGGACTCGTCGTAGCCCCCGCCCATCCACTGTCCGCGTTCCGGGAGGTTCCAGAGCGCGTCGTTCAGTTTCCAGGTCGTCCCCCGGTCGGCGGAGCGGAAGAGCGCGCCGGGGATGGTTCCGGCCCAGAGCGTGCCGGGTTCGTCCTTTCCCCCGGGCTCCAGGCACCAGATCTGCTTCAGGGTCGATCCCTTGCCCTTTTCCGAGGCCTCGGATTTGGGGAACGTGGGGACCGCGCATTCCTCCCAGGTCCTTCCGCGGTCGGGGGAGCGATGGAGCTTCGCCCCGAAATGGCCGAGGTTGAGGGCGGCGTAGAGGGTGCGGTCGCGGGTGTCGGAAAGCACCATGGAGACCGGGTCGCCCAGGAAGGCGGTGCGGGCGATCTTCCACTTCCCGCGTTTCCCCTTTTCGCGGTTCAGGGAGAAGAGACCCTTCCGGGTGGCGACGAAGAGGCGCTGGCTCATGGGGATTCTCCTTCGCGGGGCGGACCGGGGGAAAGGGACCCTACCCTCCGGAGAGGGCCTGCATGACGTAGATCTCGCTCGAGTCGCTCACGGGGTCGTTCAGGTCCGCCCGCTCCCCGTCCACGAACACCACCACGTGCCGGCGGATCTCCCCCTGCTCGTCGAGGACGTAGGGTCCGAGCTTCGGGTTGCCGGCGAACACCGCCCCCAGGACGTCCCGCACCGTGTCCCCAGGGACCGCGGAGGTCGGCGCATCGACGTGGCGTTTGAGGTGGGACGTGAAGACCACGCGTGCCATGCGGGGAGTGTCCCAGATGGACATGACCGGAACAAGATCGAACGGGAGGGGGACCGGACCGATCGGGCGCGGGGAGATCGCGCCACCGCGCCGCCGGACGATTAATCCGCGTGGTTCCAATTGATTACCGCCGTCCGGCCGCGCCGTCTACCCGGCTCGGCCCGATGCCGTGGACACCCTCGCGCCCGAACGGTACTCTCCCGCCCGATGCGCATCTGTCTGTTGACCACCCAGGATCTCGACGCCGACCCGTTCCCGTCGGACGACTGGCCCTGCGATCCGCGGCCGTTCTTCCCCGGGGCGGAGTGGACGGTGGCCACCCTGGTGAAGAAGACCTCGGTCGAGACGGTGACCCGCCTCATCGAGGAAGGCTTCGACGTCTTCTTCAACCTCTGCGACGGGGCCGCCGACCAGGACATCCCGGGGATCGAGGTGGTGGAGACCCTGGAGGCGCACGACGTGCCGTTCACCGGCGCCACCTCGGAGTTCTACGAGCCGACCCGGGAGATGATGAAGGCGGCCTGCCGCGCCGAGGGCATCGCCACCCCGGCCCACGTGATGGCGCACGACGACGCCGACGTGGAGCGGGCGGCGTCCACCCTCCGCTTTCCGCTCTTCGTGAAGCACCCCAGCAGCTATTCCAGCGTGGCCTTGAGCCGTCTCTCGCGGGTGCGGACGCCGGCGGGCCTCCGGCGCCAGGCGAGGAAGATCATGTCCCGCTATGGCTCGGCCCTCATCGAGGAGTTCATCGAAGGGACCGAGTGCACGGTGCTGGTGGCCGAGAACCCCGACGATCCCCGGCGGCCCACCACCTACACCCCCATGCAGTACCGCTTCCCCCCGGGGGAGAGCTTCAAGCACGAGCGCATGAAGTGGGTGGAGTACGACCGGATGATGTCGATTCCGGTCACCGATCCGGTTCTGGACGCCCGTTTGCGGGACGAGTGCGCGCGATTCTTCCTGGCCTTGAACGGCGCGAGCTTCGGCCGGTGCGATCTCAGGGTGGACCTCGAGGGCACGCCCTACATGCTGGAGATCAACGCCAACTGCGGCGTCTACTATCCGCCCGCCGATGCGGGAAGCGCCGATCTCTGCCTGGCCCGGGATCCGGCCGGCCACGAGGGGTTCACCCGGCAACTCATCCGGGCGGCGCTTCGCCGCCACCAGCGGCGGGGGGAAACGCCGCGCCGCGCCCGTCCCGCGGTCTTGGGCGAGGCCTGATCGCGGGACCCGCCGCGCCCGGCCGGATCGATCACCGCCGGGCCCAACCCATCGGGGCGAACCGGGTGCGAAGGAAGGCCATGCGTCGACGAAAGCTGGGTCGGACCGGGATCGAGGTCTCGGAGATCGGGTTCGGAGGGTGGCAGCTCGGCGGCGGCGCCGCCTGGGGGGCGATGGACGATCGCGCCGCCTTGCGCCTCGTCGCCGAGGCCGTCGAGGGCGGCGTCACCCTTTTCGACACCTCGCCCAACTACGGCGCGGGCCGAAGCGAACGCCTGCTGGGCGAGGCCCTGTCGGGGAAGCGGGACCGGGCGGTCCTGGTCACCAAGTTCGGCCACCGGCCCGACGGCTCCGACGACTTCTCGGTGGGGTGGTTCCGGGAGAGCCTGGACCAGAGCCTTCGCCGGCTGCGGACCGACCACCTGGACGTGCTCCTGTTGCACAATCCCGCCCCGGCCATGTATGCCGGGACCGACCCCTTGTGGGAGGCCCTGGAGGCGGCGCGTGTCGCGGGGAAGATCCGGCACTTCGGGGCCAGCCTCGACGGCTCCGGCGACGCGGAAGCCTGCCTGGCGAACACCCGGAGCGAGGTGCTGGAGGTCCGCTTCAACATCCTCCACCAGGAGGTGCGCCGCGCGTTCCCGCGGGCGAGTGAACGGGGCGCGGGCGTCATCGCGAAGGTCCCCCTGGACAGCGGGTGGCTCACCGGGCGGTTCGGCGCCGGGAGCCGGTTCACCGGAGTCCGCTCCCGGTGGACCCCGGAGGAGATCGCGCGCCGGGCCGAGTTGGTTGCCCGGTTGGCGTGGCTCACCGCCGACGGCGGCGTGCTCGCCGAGAAGGCGCTCGGCTACGTGCTGGCCTACGACGAGGTGAGCGGCGTGATCCCGGGGATGCGGACGCCGGAGCAGCTTCAGGTCAACCTGGGGGCCGGGAGGTATCGCGTGTCCCCGTCCGACCGGGGACGCCTCGAGGCGTTCTGGGAGGAGTTCACCGAAGGGGGTGCGCGGCTCCTTCCCTGGTGATGGATGCCTGGGCGCCCGGCCCGGGCTCCCCGCGGGGGCGGCCCCGTCGACCGGGGACGCCTCCGTTCCTCGGGCGGGGGGGGCGGCGCCGGGCGGTCGAACGCGCCTCATGGGCGCGGGAGAGGAGTGAGATGAGAAGAAGCCGGCCTCTCTACCTGCACGAGGAGATCCTGCTCCTGGCCTTGAACGACGAGAAGGGGACCGTCCACTTCGGCGCGTCCTTCGACCAGGCCGCCGGGGGAGCGCTCATGGCCGAGCTCCTGCTCGCCGGGCGTCTCGGCGTCGACGGCGAGAAGCGAAAGACGCGTGTGGTCGTGAAGAACTCCACTCCCCTGGGGGAGCCGCTTCTCGATGAGAGTCTCGGGATGATCGCCGGGGATGAGAAGCGCAGAAAGCCGGCGGAGTGGATCCTCAAGCTGGCGAGCATCAAGCGGCTCAAGCACCGGGTCGCCGGGCGGCTGGTCGAGGACGGCGTGCTCCGGGAGGAGAAGGACCACGTTCTCCTGGTCTTCGACCGGACGATCTATCCCGAAGCCGACCCGCGGCCCGAGCAGGAGATCGTTCGCCGGATACGCCGAGCCGTCGTCGGGTCCGTCGCCCGGGTGGATCCACGAACGGTGGTGTTGATCGCGTTGGCCAAGCGCACCGGGTTGCTTCAGCATGCGGTGGAGAAGAAGACCCTCGAGCTGCACAAGCAGCGCATCAAGAAGCTGATCGACGGAAACGTGGCGGCCGAGGCCACCAAGGAGGCCGTGGAAGCGATGCAGGTCGCCCTCATGGTGGCGGTCTTCGTGCCGGTCGTGACCGGCAGCGCGACCAGGTAGCGGGCCGCCGATCCCGGCGGCGACTCGAGCCCGCGGCCCTCGCGCCGGCGGTTCGAACGACCGGGTCCCGCGACCCCTTGTGCCTCCGACCGGCGGCTTGTAGA
>CAYRIJ010000302.1:0-4546 GCA_964424285.1 uncultured bacterium | reverse complement strand
GGATCTCGTAGGGGCCCAGGCGATGGCCGGGGTTCAACGGCATGGCGCTTCCTTTCGGAGGACGGTCACTGACTCTCCACCTCGGCGGTCCAGTTGAGGACGACGGTGATGGGCGGGAGCTGGGTCATCCGGGTGGAAATCAAGAGGAATCGCTGCCCGTCCTCCGAAACGCAGAAGCGGTTCCGGGTGATGAAGGTGCCGGGAACGTCGGCGTGGAAGAGCACCCGGGGAGTGCCGGTGTGAAACCCCGAGGTCGCATCGACCGGAACCGCCATCACGGCTCTGTCCGTGGACAGGTAGTAGAGCTCCTTACCGTCTCCCCGCCACTGGGGCTCGCTCCCGCCGGCGTTCGAGACCTGCCACTTCCCCCCCGGTCCCGGGAACGGCTGGACATAGATCTGGAGTTGGCCGCTCTCGTTGCTGGTGTACGCGATCCAGCGTCCGTCCGGGGAGAGCCGGCCCTGGACCTCGGCGAACTCGCCGGCCAGGACGGGGAACGGCTTCGTGTCTTCACCCACCGGGAGCGCCCACATGTCCCACTGTGAACTCCCCCCCAGCCGCTGCACCAGGATCGTGCGGCCGTCCCGCGACCAGTCGGTGGGCAACTTTCGGGTGCTGTCCTGCCAGACCGCCGTCGCCCCTCCCATGCCCCGGGAGTCCTTGACGTAGATGTCCCACTGTCCCCCGCGGCCGGAGGTGAACGCGATCCGGTCTCCCTGCGGAGACCACAGGCCGGCGAAGTCCTCCTTCGGGTCGTAGGTGAAGCGGGAGCTGACTCCACGCGCGTCGTCCACGATCCAGAGATCCTGGTTGGAGCTCGTTCCATCCGTCACCTCCACGACCACCCGGTGTCCGGCCGGATCGAGCGCGGGCTCCCCGTAGGCGCCGAGCGGCCCAACGTTTCCCATCAGCTTTCCGGAGCGGTCCACCCAGGTGAGGCGGCGCAGGCCGGAGTCGCCGGCCCGGCAGACCAGGACTCCGTTCCGGGACACCGAGAAGTTGGCCAGACCGTTGGAGCTGCTCGAGATCTGGGTGGTCACCGGGAAGGGCTCTCCCCGGAACGACATGGAGCCGACGTCGAACCGGCGGGCCCGGAGCGCCCCATCCTGGACCCAGAGGATGTACCCCGGCTCGGAATAGTCCATGAGCGAGCTGGCCGGACCCAGGGTCCTGGTCTCGAACGAGCCCAGCGCCCCCACCATGAGGCTATCGCCCGCACTTCCGCCGTACTGAGCCTGGAACAGGAAGTGCTTCCCGTCGGGAAGGAAGTGCGGCCAGGCACATTCGCTCTGGCCTCGCGCCCGGTCGATCCGGGTGGCGGGGCTGGCCACGCCGCCGGTGGCGGGGACGCTCCGGATGGAATCTCCCGAGGACCCGTCGAAGAGGATCACGCCCTCGGGGCTCCAGCTGCAGTCCGACCCCCGCACCCCGTCGAGCAGCACCCGGACCGCCCCTCCCGCCGCATCCACCCGCTTGAGCTGGGTCCCCGAGAAGAACGCCAACGTCTTGGAGTCCGGCGACCAGGTGGGGCGGGTGGTCCCCTCGGTGCCGTCCAGGGGATGCGCGGTGAGGGCGTCGAGAGGTTGGATCCAGATCCGGGAGGTCCCGGTGGAATCGGAGGCGTCGAAGGCGATGATCCGTCCGTCCGGCGAGACCTTGGGCATCCCCACCGAGGTGAGCCCCGCCGGCGCGGCGATCTGGAAGCGCATGGTCCGGGGCGCCGGCGGGGGTTCGCGAAGGAGTTCGCGGGCCCCCAGACCGGCAGCCACGAGCGCGAAGACCACGGCGGCAACCCAGGCCGCCCGCTCCCGGCTCCGCCGCCGTTGGGTGACCGGCCGCGGCACCCCCGCCGCCGACCCGCCCTCGGCGATCCACTGCAACTGGAGACCCACGTCATGGGCGGTCTGCCACCGCGCGTCGGGGTCCTTCTCCAGGCACACCCGCACCACGCGATCCAGGGACGGCGGCGTCATGGCCTGAACCGAGGAGATCGGGGTCGGCTGGTCCTTGAGGATCGACGCGATCAACGACGCCTGGCTCTTCCCCGAAAACGCCCGCTGCCCGGTGGCCATCTCGTACAGCACCGCCCCCAGGGCGAAGATGTCGGTCCGCGCGTCCGCCTCCTTGCCCTCCAGCTGCTCCGGCGCCATGTACTGGAACGTCCCCAGGATCGTCCCTTCCGCGGTCAGCGGCGTTCTCGGGTCCTGGGTCGGCGCCTTCATGGTGAGCGACGACGACGACGGCGCCTCCGCCTCCACCCCCATCCGCGCCAGACCGAAGTCCAAGAGCTTCACCCCGCTCCGGGTCAGCATCACGTTCCCCGGCTTCAAGTCCCGGTGCACCACCCCGCTCCGGTGCGCCGCGGCCAGCGCCTCCGCCATCTGCCGACCGATCCGGAGCACGTCCTCCAGCGGCAGGGGGCCCCCGGCCACCTTGTCGGCCAGGGTCATCCCCTCCAGGTACTCCATCACCAGGAAGTCCGTCCCGTCCTCGTGGCCCACGTCGTACAGCGCGCAGATGTGGGGGTGGGTCAGGGACGAGATCGCCCGCGCCTCCCGGTCGAACCGCTGCCGGAGCTCCGGGTTGGCGGAAAGATGGGTGGGCAGGATCTTGATCGCCACCGAGCGGTCCAGACGCGTGTCCTTGGCTCGGTACACCTCCCCCATCCCTCCCGCGCCGATGGGTTCGATGATCTCGTAGGGGCCCAGACGGTGGCCGGGGTTCAACGGCATGCTCGCATGTCCTCCAGTCGACTCAACGGCGGATCAGATCGCTGACCCAGTCCACCATGATGGTGGTGGGTGGGAGCGTGGCGGCGCTCCGGGGGGAGACGGCCAGGAAGCGATCCCCGGCGGCGTCGGGGCACCAGCGGTTCCGGGTTGCATTGCCGGCGCTCACCGGAAGCCGGAAACGGCGCAGAGGCGTCCCGGTCCGGATGCCGCCACCGTCCCCCAGGGTCACATCCACCGTCATCAGGTCCCGGTCGAGGTTCGAGTAGCAGATTTCGTGACCGTTCCGGCTCCAGAACGGTTCGATGCCCCCGTCGATCGAGACCTGCCACTTTCCGGAAGGTTCGGGGAAGGCCTGAACGTACACTTCGTTCCGCCCCGTCTCGCCGGTTTGATAGGTCACCCAGTGCCCGTCCGGGGATATCGCGGGCTTGCCCTCGGCGAAAGGCCCGGTGGCGACTGCGATCGAATCGCCGCCGGCGACGGGAACCGCCAGATTGTCCCATCTCGAGTTCGGGCTCAGGGTGTGGATGAGGATGTACGCCCCGTCCGGAGACCAGGAGTACGGTTCCTTGTAGCTGCCGCTCCGGTAGACCGCGGTAGCGCTTCCGGTCCCGTCCGCCGCCTTCACGAAGATGTCGTACTGCCCGTTCCGGTCGGAAGCGAACGCCACGCGCCGCCCGTCGGGAGACCAGGTGCCGCAAATGTCGTCCGCGGGGTCCAGGGTGAGCCGCGTCCGGGTACCCCGGTCGAGATCCAGGACCCAGAGGTCATCCGTGCCGCTGACGGCGTCGGTGATCTCCACCACCACCCGGCGTCCATCGGGGGAGATCGCGGGGTTTCCGTATCGGGCCTCGCCGAACGGAAGCTCCGAGGCCCGGCCATCCCGGTCCAAGAGGACCAGCTTGTTGGTGGGTTGACCCTGTTCCCGGTAGGCCAGGATTCCGTCGTCCGAGGTCGAGAACTGGGCGAGGCCCAGGCCGCTCGCTCCGATCGACTCGAGGACCGGAAACGGCTCGCCGGTGAACTTCAGGGATCCGGCGTCGAACTTCCGGGCGAGGAGGGTGCGGTCCTGGACCCAGAGGATGTAGCCGGGAGGAACGTATTCCATGCGGCTGTCGGTCTTCTCCAGCGTCCGGGTCTTGAACGATCCCAGCTCACCCACCCGGATCACGCTGGGACGGTTGTCGGAGTACTGCACCTGGAAGAGGAAGTGCTTGCCGTCGGGGAGGAAGTACGGCCAGGCGTGAACCTGCTCGAGATCGGCGTGGTTCAGGACCGAGGCCGGCCCGGGGATCCCCCCGGTGTCCGGAACCTGGCGAAGCGAATCGCTCGAGTTTCCGTCGAAGACGATGAACCCCTCCGGGCTCCAGGACCCGTCCGCCCCGGTCGGGGCCTCGCACAGGATCTGCGCGGGGCCGCCGGCAATGTCCACCCGCCGGAGTTTCCCCCTGGTGAAGAACGCCACCGACCGGCTGTCGGGCGACCAGATGGCCCGCCGGGCACCCTCGGTTCCGGGCAAGGGGTGCGCGTCGAGAGCGTTGAGGGGCTGAATCCAGAGCATCGCGGTCCCGGTGGTGTCGGTGGCGTTGAACGCCATGTAGCGCCCATCCGGGGAGAGCTTGGGGGAGTCCATGACCGAGACCCCGGCCGGGGCCGGCACCTGATAGCGGAGCGTGTGGTGAACCGCCTCCGCGGGCCGGTTGAGGGCGTACCAGCCCACCGCGGCGATCAGGGCCGCGCCGAGAACACCGACCAGGCCCCACGCCATCCGCTCCCGGCTCCGCCGCCGGTGGGCCACCGGCTTCGGCACCCCC
>CAYRIJ010000301.1:1336-4608 GCA_964424285.1 uncultured bacterium | reverse complement strand
CGGGTTGAAGTAGAACGGGGTGATCGAGGCCTTGGTGGAGATGAACCGGCCCCGGAATTCGTCCGGATTCTTCCATTCCGTGGTGAGGCCGAACGGATTGTAGACCCCGAACCCGACCACGAAGTCGTCGCTCAGCCGCTCCGCCCAGTAGACATGGAACGGAAAGAAGGCCTGGGTCGGGGATTCGGCGTGGACCCCGTATCCCGGGTAGGGGTTCATCCCGGCGAACTCCCGGGAGACCACGATCATGCTCGTCCCTCCCATGATCTCGCCGTTCTCCACCCGGGCCAGTCCGGCGGGATTGAAGAAGATCCCGCTGGCGTCGGCCACCCGGGCGGTGTACGCGCCCCCCTGGCCCATCGCCCGCCCCGCCTGTTCGTAGAGGCTGAAGCCCGCGCCCCCCACAACCACCGGAATCATGAGCCCCACCGCCGTCAGGAACGGCAGCCATCTCGTTCTCAACGTGAACTCCTTTCCCAAGCCCGGCGGCGCGCGATCGGATGATCGACCGCAAGCCGGCTTCTACTTCGTCTCGGTCGCCTCGGAGTTTCCGGCGTAGAGCGCATCGATCACCTCCCGGAAACGTTCCGAGATTTCCCTCCGGCGGACCTTCAGGGTGGGGGTCAGCTCCCCACCGGCCACGGAGAGTTCCCGATCCAGGAGATGGAAGCGCTTGATGGTCTCGTAGGATGCCGCATCGCGTTGGTGGCGGTCTATTCGGCGCCGGATCAGATCCACGATCTGCGGATTCCGCGTCAGGTCGGCGCGATCCGCGACCCGGATCCCCTTGTAGCGCACGTAGCGCTCCAACCGCTCGAAGTTGGGCACGATGATCGCGACCAGGTAGGGACGGCGGTCCCCGAGGATCACCGCCTCGGTGATGAACTTGTCCGTCTTGAGTTCGTTCTCGATGGGTTGGGGAGCGACGTTCTTGCCTCCCGCGGTCACGATCAGGTCCTTCTTCCGGTCGGTGATGACCAGGAAGCCGTCCTCGTCCAGGTGCCCGATGTCGCCGGTGTGGAGCCAGCCTCCGGCCAGGGTCTCCGCGGTGGCGTCGGGCTGGTCGTAGTAGCCCAGCATGACGTTGGGACCTCGGCCCAGGATCTCCCCGTCCTCGGCGATCCGGACGTCCACCCCGGGGAGGGGCTTTCCCACCGTGCCGATCCGGAGGTCGCTGAAGGTGTTGACCGCGAGGACCGGCGAACTCTCGGTGAGGCCGTAGCCCTCCAGGATGGGGAGCCCCGCGGCGTGGAAGAACTCGGCGATTTCCCCGGCCAGGGGGGCTCCCCCGGAGATGAAGAACCGCAGCCGACCCCCCGTCCGCGCGCGCAGCTTGGAGAACACCAGGTGGTCGGCGACGGCGAAACGGAGACCCAGCCAGGGTCCCACCGGCGCCCCGGCCAGGAGGCGCCGGGAGCGCTCCATGCCGACCGACCGCGCCCAGAAGAAGATCTGCTTCTTGAGGAACCCGCTCCGGGTCGCGTTGTCCAGGATCCGCCCGTAGATCTTCTCGTAGAGCCGGGGCACGCTCACCATCACCGTGGGGTGCACCTCCATGAGGTTCTCCGACACGGTGTCGATGGACTCGGCGTAGGCGATGGTGACCCCGGCCCGGTACATGCAATAGAGCCCGGCCATCCGCTCCAGGATGTGGCTCAAGGGCAGGAACGAAAGCGAGGTGTCGGTGTCTCGGAGATCGAACACCTGGAGCCCGGCCGCCACGTTGGACAGGATGTTCCGGTGGCTCAACATCACCCCCTTGGGGGGGCCGGTGGTGCCGCTGGTATAGATGAGGGTGGCGAGGTCGTCGGGTTCCGCCTGCGTCGCGCGCCGGCCGATGAGTTCCGGCTCGGCCCGTCCGAGGCTCCTCCCCCGCTCCCGAAGGTCCTCCAGGCTCAGCGCCCCGTCCACTTCCCCGGCCCGGTCGAAGACCACCAGGACGATACCGGGGTCGTCCCGGCGGAGCTTCTCCGTCTTGGCCGCCTGGTCGGGGTCGGCGGCGAAGACCGCCCGCGCCCCCGAGTTCTCCAGGATGTAGCGGACCGAGTGCTCGGTGAGGCTCGGGTAGACGGGGACGGAGATCAGCCCGGCGGCGAGGATTCCCAGATCGGCCACCGGCCACTCGAGTCGGGTCTCGGAAAGAATACCGATTCGGTCGCCTGTTTTCAGGCCGCAAGACACCAGGCCGAGGGCGACTTCGCGCCCCATCCGGCCGAACTCCTCCGCCGGGACGTCTCGGTAGGCGCCCTCGGACTTGTGGCGAAAGGCGATACGGTCGGGCTGCGCCTCGATCCCCTGAAGATAGAGCTCGTATAGCGTCCGCGGTTCTGCCAACGGGTCCTCCGCGGGGTAGGCCGGTCTGAGGGATTCTCGGACGGTGAGAGAGGAATAGCATCGGACCCCGGGGGGGTCAACCAAAGATAGCGGGGGAAAGACGGGGTTGGAGCGGCACCGGGCGGGAGGGACTCGACCGGAAACGGGGGGAACCGGTCCCGGACACGAAAACGGCGCACCGGGAGGTGAACCGGCGCGCCGCGAAGACGGGGCTTCCGCTCGCTTCGGGAATCAGCTCGCCATCTTGGGCTGGTCGGACGTGTCCGTCTGCCCGAGCATGGCGTTGATCCGATCGACGAGCTTCCGGGGACTGAAGGGCTTGGTGATGTAGTCGTCGGCCCCCACGTCGTATCCGGTCTGCATGTCCACGTTCCGCCCCTTGGCCGAAAGCAGGATGACCGGAATATCCTTGGTGGCGGCGTCGGACTTCAAGGCCTTGCAGGTCTCGTATCCGTCCATCTTGGGCATCATGATGTCGAGGACAATGAGATCGGGTTTGGCCTCGCTGACCTTGCGAAGAGCCTCTTCGCCGTCCAAGGCCGTCACCACCTCATAACCTTCCATGCCCAGACTGAAGTCCAGGATGTGGACGATGTAGATCTCATCATCGACGACGAGAATGCGTCCGCGGGACATTGATCTTCACCTCCTCGGCGCCCACATCGGGAGCCTCGGCAACGGCTCCCGTCCCCCCTATCGGCCGGGCCCGGGTGGGTGACGTGACCCTCCACGGGTAAGGCGCCGGCCCTTGGGTGCGACCAGGGGCTTCTTTCAAAGGTATCGGAGCCCCTTGCCGCGACTTTACGATTTTCCTGCTGGGCGCGACGTCACCCAGGATGGCCCGGTGGGGGGCCCGGAGACCGCGCCCGGGGGGGGGCGCCGCCGCCCCGGGGGGCTCGGAGGGAGCCCGGGGATCGGGGGCCGGGGGGGGCCGGCCG
>CAYRIJ010000301.1:0-1326 GCA_964424285.1 uncultured bacterium | reverse complement strand
CTCCTCGGGGGGCTCGGAGACCCCGGGGGTCGGGGGGGGACCCGGCCGCTCCGCCCGGCCGCCGGTCCGCTCGGCCCCGCTCAGCCGTCGGAGCCGGTGCGCAGGATCCCGCCCGACTGCCGCCGCTCCCGCACCACCACGCTCCCCGGCTGCTGCTTCCCGTGACGCTTCAGCTCGGCCACGATGTCGTTGAGCATGGCGATGTGGTCGATGTGGTAGCGATCGGATTCCACCAGGGCGATGGTGACGCTCAGGAGAGGGAACCGCTCGAGCTGGCTTTGCCGGTTCTCCACCTCGACGTACCCCTGATTGCGTTCACGAGGCTGGTAAAGATCGAGGATGCCCCGATCGAAGTCCTGGACGATGCATCCGGCCACCTCCTCCGCCCGCGAGGGGGTGGTGATGACCACGAAGTCGTCGCCTCCCACGTGCCCCACGAAATCGTCGCTCTCCCCTTCCGTGTCCACCGCGTGTGCGAGGGTCCGGGCCAGGAACCGGATCACGTCGTCCCCGGCCCGGTAGCTGTAGTAGTCGTTGTAGGTCTTGAAGTGGTCGAGGTCCACGTACATGAACGCGAACACGCGCCCCTTCTCCAGACGGGACTCCACCTCGGCTTCGATGGCGGGATTCCCGGGAAGCCCGGTCAGGGGATTGCTGTTTCGCTGGGCCCGCCCCCAACCGATCAGGTTCTTGACCCGGAGGAGGAGTTCCTTCCGGTCGTAGGGTTTGGTCAGGTAGTCGTTGGCGCCCTCGTCCAGACCCATGATCTTCGATTCGCTGGTGGACTTGGCGGTGAGGAAGATGATCGGGAGATGCTGGACTCTCCGGTCGGCCCGGATCGCGCGGCAGACCGCGGTCCCGTCCATGTTCGGCATCATCATGTCGAGAAGCACGAGGTCCGGCATCTCGGACTCGAGGATTCGGAGGGCGTCGGCGCCTTCCCCGGCCTCGGTGACCGCGAACCCCGCCGTTTCGAGCTGCAGCCGGAGAATGCGACGAATGCTCGGATCGTCCTCGACGACAAGGATATGGTCGGGCTTGTTGGTCATTTGCGTTCCCGGCTCGGCATCGGGGCCTACCTTCGGCGCTTCGTACGGCCTTCGAACCGCCTTCAAACCCCCCGGATGCGGCTCCGCCCCGGTCGCACCGGGACGGCCCTACGCCGTTTATCGGACTCCGGCACCCGGACTGAAGGGAAAAGGGATTCCATCCGGCCCCTATGTGCTTGGCGTTCTGCGCCTTAGAGCCGAAGTGCGTGCAGAATGCAATGCCGCGGCGGGGCCCGGGGACCCCTCCGACCTTGGAAATCCTTGCCCGAGAGGCTAA
>CAYRIJ010000300.1:0-4741 GCA_964424285.1 uncultured bacterium | reverse complement strand
CCGAGGGTTCGAATCCCTCCCTCTCCGCCATAGGTTGGCAACGCGGGGCGTCAGCCTCCGGGCCCCGGAGACCATCTGCTCGCTCCGGGGGATGTCGTGCGCCGAGCGTGAGCGAGGAGCGCGACTCTCCCTCCCTCTCCGCCATAGGTTGGCAACGCGGGGCGTCAGCCTCCGGGCCCCGGAGACCATCTGCTCGCTCCGGGGGATGTCGTGCGCCGAGCGTGAGCGAGGAGCGCGACTCTCCCTCCCTCTCCGCTGGCGGCTCCGCCGCGAGCGCTTTATTGCGAACAGTGTGCACCCGGGGGAACACGCCCGGCTCGCAGTGGACCTTTGTTCGCGAACAAGTTGCACCCGGGTGCAACTCCACGTCCGCGGCCGGATGCCGAATCACATCCCGCCCGGGTGATGCGCGACGGCCGAACGCGCGTCCGGAGATTCCCGCGAGGCATTATGGCGAACAGTGTGTACCCAGGTGCCCACGCCCGGGACGTTATTGCGAACCTTGTTCACCCGGGGGAACACGATCAGCGCTTCATTGCGAGTCGTACGTAGGAAGGGGGAGCACGACCAACGCTTTATTGCGAACATTGCTTCCCCGGGGAAGCACGCGGGCGCAATATTGCGAACCCCATGCACCCGGGTACACCAGCATACAAACGTGTTGCTTGTGCAAAAACACGAACCCGCACGCTGAGCCCGAGCCGATTGGTGATCATCCGCCCACCACCGTCGCGATCGGGTTGATCGGGCCGGATCGCAACCGGCAACCGGCCCCCGCTCCCTCCGGCGACGCCCCTACTCGAACCCGAACATCGCCGTCCGCGGCTCGAAGGTGACGAACTCCGGCCCCTTCGGCGCCTCGCCCAGATCCGGCGGCAGGTCGAGCGGCTTCCCGGGACGGAGCGGCGGTTGGAACCAGACCGTGTAGCGGCCGTGGCGGCCGACCTCCTGGGCCGGCGGCTGGATCGCCGCCCGGAACCGCTCCTCCTCGAAACCGGTGTGGGTCACGAAGAGGTGCGCGGCCTCGCCCTCGGGGGTATCGCTCATCTCGCGCATTTCCTCGGCCAGGGTGTCCCAGGTCTCCCCGCGTCGCCGTTCCCCCAGGGCCGCGATCTCCCCCGGGGTCCTCAAGTAGAACGAGACCGAGCTCAGCCGGTCCCAGCGAAAGAGCACCAGCTCCACCGGCCCGGTGGCAAGCGTCTTCCGGAGCCGCGCCGCCTCGCCCTTCCAGCTGCTTCCCCCCGCGGCGGGGACCGAGATCCAGGACACCACCGCCCAGAGCGCGGCGTAGCCCAGGACGAACCCCGGGCGAAGCCCGAACCAGCGCCCCGGGACCTCGCGGAGGCGCCTCGGGCGGTCGAGCGCCAGGGCCAGGACGAGCGCCGGAAAGAGAGGAAGCACGTAGAGCACGAGCCGCGACTTGCTGAGGGTGAACACGAGGAGCGGCAACACGAACCAGGCCAGGAGCACCGCGCCCGCCCGGCCCCGCCATTCGTGTCGCACACCCCGCCATCGCCGTTTGAAGAATGCGGGGAGCAGGAACCACCAGGGGAGAAGCCCGCCCGCGAACCCGGCCAGGTAGATCGCCGGAGACTGGTTTCGCCCGAAGTGGTTCGTGAAGATCCGGTCCACGACCTCGTAATGGATCCAGTAGTCGAGGACCGGGGGATGCGCGATCACCACCGCCCCGTACCACCCCAGGCCCAGGGCCCCGAACAGCGCCCAGCCCCGGCCGAAGCCCAGGAGGGGTCGCCGCGCCCCTTCCGTCCCCCGGCGCCGGAGAACCCGGTTGCCGATCACCACCGCGGCCGGCACCAGGAGCCCGGGCGGGCCCTTGGTCAGGAACGCCCCCCCCGCCGCCGCGAAGAAGAGCCAGCGCCCCGCGCGGGCGCCCCGGCGGTGCTCCAGGTAGGCCAGGGCGGCCGCAGTCTCGAAGAACACCAGCAGCGTGTCGGTGGTGGGAAAGGTGGCGGCGGTGAGGGGGCCGGCGGAGAACCCGTAGAGTAGCGCCGCCCATCCCGAGGCCTCGGGGCGGCCGAGCACCCGCGCCAGGCGCGCGACCAGCGCCACGGTGAGCGCAAAGGCCAGGAAGCCCGGCACGCGCGCTCCCCACTCGTTCACCCCGAAGATCGCCATGGAGCCGGCCATGAGCCAGTTCAGAAGCGGCGGCTTCAGGATGTGGGGAACGTGGTTCAGGGTGGGGATGAACCAGTCGCCGGAGGCGAGCATCTCCCGGGCGATCTCGGCGAAGCGGCCCTCGCTGGAGTCGGTGAGGGGCCGGACCGCCTGCCCGGCCAGGAACACCGCCGCGCAAACCGGGAGGAGCCAGGCGTAGCCGGCCCACCGGCTCGCCCGGGTCGTCGGGCCGCCGCCCGGCGGGGGATTGGCGGTCATGGGGATGCTCCGGTCGCGTTCACGGGGCCCAATGGTTTCCGCTCCGCCGGCTTCCGGCAAGCCGTAAATGCGCCGGACCCGCGTCGCCGGGGTCGCTTGGGCTCCGGTAACCGCCTTCGGGGCCCCGGTTCCCGCGCGGATCGGCGGCGCGCGCCGCCCCGGCTCTTGCCCGAAGACTCGGCGGTGTGCCAGAATAGCCGGCTCCCGCCCCCCGTAGGGGGGCGCTCGGAATTGGGGATGTAGCTCAGATGGGAGAGCGCCTCGTTCGCAACGAGGAGGTCGGCGGTTCGATCCCGCTCATCTCCACCAGGATCCCGATCAGGCTTGCGGCGGCGATTCGGAGACGGCGGCCGGCCCGGCCCGCCGCCGGATCCGGGCGGCTTCGCCGGGTACCGTCCCGGCCGGAAGCGCGCCGGTCGGAGCCGTGCCTGAATCGTTCTGGGTCGTGCTAGGCGGGGAGTTAGCGGTGCCCTGTACCCGCAATCCGCTATAGCGGGGCTGAATTCCTGCTCGAGGCCTGCATCTGGCGTGCGGACGGCGGAAGATGGCGGTGTCGAGGGCCAGGTCCGGCGCAATCGAGGCTTGTGAACCCCGTCAGGACCGGAAGGTAGCAGCGGTAAGCAATTCCCTCGGTGTGCCGTCGGAGTCCCTGGCCGGAGCTGGCCGTTCGTCGTCGACGCCCGGTGTTGGTCGAAAAGCAGGTGCACGACCCTTTTTCTTCCGGAGCGGCGAGCCGGGCCGGCCGCCGCACCCGAACGCGGAGGGAGCCCATGTCCTATCTCGTCCTGGCGCGAAAGTACCGCCCCCAGGTGTTCGAGGACGTGGTGGGCCAGGAGCACGTGACCCGCACCCTGGGGAACGCCATCGCCGCGGGGCGGGTGGCTCACGCCTATCTCTTCTGCGGGCCCCGCGGAGTGGGAAAGACCACCGCCGCCCGCATCCTGGCCAAGGCCCTGAACTGCGAGAAGGGCCCGGCGGCCATTCCCTGCAACGTCTGCGACGCCTGCCGGGAGATCACCGGCGGCCGGAGCATGGACGTGCTGGAGATCGACGGGGCCTCGAACCGCGGCATCAACGAGGTGCGCGAGCTGCGCGAGAACGCCCGCTACGCGCCCTCGGGCGGACGGTCGAAGGTCTACATCATCGACGAAGTCCACATGCTCACCCACGAGGCGTTCAACGCCCTGCTCAAGACCCTGGAGGAGCCGCCGGCCAGCGTGGTCTTCGTCCTGGCCACCACCGAACCCTTCAAGCTCCCGGCCACCATCCTCTCCCGGTGCCAGCGGTTCGATTTCGCCCGCATTCCCTCGCGGGAGATCGCCGCCCACCTGGCCGCGCTCATGAAGCAGGAAGGGATCGAGGTGTCCCCCGACGCCCTGTCCCTGGTGGCCCGCCGGGCGGCGGGAGGCGTGCGGGACGCCCTCTCCCTCATGGATCAGATCATCTCCGCCGCCGACGGCGCGATCGAGCGGGAGAGCGTGGAGCGGATCCTGGGGCTGGTCGGCTCCGACTTCTACCTGACCCTCGCCGACCGCCTGGCCGCGAGCGACGCCGCGGGCGCGCTCGGTCTCCTGGACACCATCTACACCCGCGGGGCGGACCTGGGGGAGCTGGCCGAAGGGCTGGCCGGGCACCTGCGCGATCTCCTCATGCTGCGGATCGATCCGGCCCTGGCCCCGATCCTCGAGGCCTCGGAGTCCGAGATCCCCCGCCTCACCGCCCAGGCCGAAGCCTTCAGCCAGGAAGCCCTGACCGATCTGGTGGAGCGCGCCGCCGACACCACGGTGGCGCTCCGGCGAAGCCCCAACCCGCGCCTCACCATGGAGCTGGCCCTGGCGGAGATGGCCCAGGCCGCGTCGCGGGTGCCCCTGGCCGATCTGGCCGCGCGACTCCTGGACCTGGAGGCGCGTCTGGGGGGGGAAGCCCCTCCGTCCGCTCCCGCTCGCCCCTCCGAGGCCTCGGCGCCCCGCGCTCCGGCCCCAACCCCGGGCGCCCCGCCCCGAACCGAGCGCAAGGCTCGCCCCGCCCCGCGTCCGAACGCGGGCGACGCCGCCGGGATCTGGGCCGGAGCGCTCGAAGCCCTGAAGGAGCGGAACAAGCGCATCTGGGCCACCTGTCACCACGCCGAGGCGGTGGGAACCGCCGAGGACGGGTCTCTGATCCTGCGCGCGACCGGGGGCGGGAACATCCTGGCCGACGCCCTGGCCGAAGAGGCCACGCGGAAGCTCCTGGCGGAGATCCTGACCGATCTCGGCTGCGCCACGCCGGTGGCGCGGCTGGAGGGAGCCGCCTCGCCGGGAGCGCGACGGGAAGCGTCGGCGGATCCGCCGGCCGACGCGCCGGCCGG
>CAYRIJ010000299.1:0-4742 GCA_964424285.1 uncultured bacterium | reverse complement strand
TTCTTCCGACATGCCAGGCTGATCCGCCCACCTATTCCGCGCCCTCCCGGGGTCTGCGACCGAATCCCGGCTCATTTCCATCCCGGGACCGGCAATCCATACAAAACCAGAGACTATTTTCACCGTTTTGAGTTAAACTCGGAGCTGGCTTATTCCCCCACGTTGCGCCTCGGCAGGGATAAAAGTGGTAGTGCCGAGAGGCTGCGGGCCGCCAGAGCAGATTCCGAATCAGCGGATCGCTTCCACTCCAGTGAAGTGCGGGAATGTCTATTTCCACCACAATCTACGAATTCGGCCCCTTCCGCGTGGATCTCGGTCGGCAGGTTCTGCTGTTCGAGGGAGCGCCGATTCATCTCCCCCCGAAGACCTTCGCCCTGCTCGCCGCTCTCCTGGAGCATCACGGCGAGCTGGTTTCCAAGGAACACCTGATCGCCGCGCTCTGGCCGGATACGGTAGGAACCGAAGCGAACCTCGGCGTGAACATGTCCGCGCTCCGCAAGGCCCTGGGGGAGAAGCCGAAGGAGCATCGCTACATCATCACCGTTCCCCAGCGGGGTTATTCCTTCGTGGCGAAGGTGAAACGAGTCGAGGCCGCGGCGAACGCCGGCGGTTCGAACCGCGCGGAGGTCGACGGCGCTTCGGTGAAACACCTGGCGGTGCTCCCCTTCCGGGTGCTGGACTCGAACGACGGCAAGGCGGTGCTCGGGCTGGGATTCGCCGACGGCGTCATCACTCACCTGGCCAAGGTTCCGGAGTTGAGCGTCCGCTCCACCGGGACCGTCCATCGAATCAGCCGGGATCCGATGGCGCCGACGGAGATCGGAAACACGCTCAAGGTCGAGGAGGTGGTCGAGGGGACGCTGACCCGGGCCGGGGACCGGCTCACGGTGACGGTTCAGCTCGTGCGGTGCGCCACCGGGTCGCTGGTCTGGGGGGAGAACTACGCGAGCCGGCTCCAGGATCTCCAAGACCTGCAGATTCGGATCGCCGAAGACCTCCTGGGGGCCCTGCGGGTCCCCTGGGATCCCGCCCTCCAACCCGCGGCCTTCACCCCCCCTTCCCGGAACATCGAGGCCTTCAGCCTCTATCTCCAGGCCCGGGCCCACTCTAGCGGCATCGATGTCGCCTTGCTCCAGGAGGCCATCGGGCTGTTCGAAGCCGCCTTGGCCCGGGATCCCAAGTTCGCCCTGGCCCACACCGGCCTGGCCGACACCTACCATACCTTGTGGACCCTGGGGAGGCTCGATACCAAGGAGGCGGTGATCCGGATCGAGCGGGCGGCCAGGAGTGCCCTGGATCTCGATCCCGCCCAGGCGGAAGCCCACGTGTGGCTGGGGAACGTGGCCACGGTGTACCGGCACGATCTCCGGGAAGCGGAGAGACACTTCCGGCGAAGCCTCGAGCTGTCTCCCAACGGGACCACCGCACTCCGCTACTACGCGGTCTACCTGATCGTGGCCGGTCGACCCGAGTCGGCGCTCCTGGTCGCGCGGCGGGCTCAGGCCCTGGATCCCACGTCCCCGCCCATCAATCTCGTGGTGGCCAGCGCCCTGTACTACGGTCGGGAATACGAGCGTGCCGCCGGACTCTTCCGGGCCATGGCGGAGGTCGGTCCCCGGTCCACCTGGTTCCAGTTCATGTTCGCCTGGTGTCTCATCCAACTCCATCGCGAGCAAGAGGCCCTCGAGTTTCTCAGGAAGTTCACCGCTCGGGACGGCGACCGGAATCCCTGGAAGCTGGCCCTCACCGGCTACCTGGAATCGAAGCTGGGTGAGCGGGAAGCCGCTCTCAGGCGCCTGAACGCGATCTCTTCCTCGGTAGCGCCGCCCGAGCCCCCTCCGACCGCTCGCGCCATCCTCTACCTGGGGCTGGGCGACCTGGAGCGGGCCATGGATGCGCTCGACCAGGCCTACGCCGATCGACACCCGTTCATCTGCTACCTGCACGTGGATCCGTTCTGGGATCCCCTGCGGGCTGAGCCGAGGTTCCGGAACCTGGTTCAACGCATCGGGTTCACCCAAGAGTGATTCCCCCCCCGGGGGGGGGCGTCCCATTCGGGTCATCGATAAACAAGCCGGTCTGATGGTTTTTGTGAATCTTTATAATTCTTTGGAACGATTATCTTGCCCGGTTTCCCGGATTCTCATAGCTTACAGTGAAAGTGACTTGCAGCGCTTGGTGACTTCATCGTCACCCCTTCCTGGGGACTCCCGGATCGAGAGCGCTGAACCGGATCGGAAGCGGCACGACCGGGCCGACGGAAGTCAGCGGCACCGGGTAGGTCTGACCACGGATGCTCTGTGGTTTGGGGGAAAGCCTGCTCGGGGGCCTCGAGTCTTCGTTCTGTCGGTTCCGGTCGTCGCCGCGATTGTTCGGATCCCTCGAACCCGATCCACCCCACGTGCGACGGCGGGTCCGCGCTCCCGGCCCCCGTCTCAGCTTGCCTTTTCCTCGTCCAGATCCGGCACCGCGCGCTCCATCAAGGCCCGGCGGTAGGAATTCAACACGTCCCGCCGGTAGAGCACGCCGGTGAGCACCCGGCTCTCCTCGGACTCCACCACCGGCAACATGCTCAGATCGCGCATGCCGAAGAGACGCATGGCGTCGTTCAGGGACTGATCGGCGGTCACCACCACCGGATCCTGGGTGGCGATGTCCCCCGCCACCACCAGCATGTCCATCTCGGGACTTCGTTCCTGGGTGATGACGTTTCGGATGTCCTGGTAGGAGAGAATCCCCGCGAGCTTCCCGTCCCCGTCGATCACCGGGAACGTGTTCTCGGTGGTGTCCTCCACCAGGCGCATGAGCTCGGCGTAGTGCATGTGGTAGGGGATGGTGCGTTTCACCTCTCGCATCACGTTTCCGACCCGGAGGGAACCCATCACGTTCACCTCCACCCCGCGTTTGAGCTGGATCCCCGCCCGCACCAGGGCCAGGGTGTAGATGGACTCCCGTTTCAACCGGCCGGCCAGGACCACCGCGGTGGCGCAGGCGAGCATGGTGGGCAGGATGATCGCGTAATCGTTGGTCAGCTCGAAGATGAGAAGCACCGCGGTGATGGTGGCGTGGGTGGTGCCGGCGATCACCGCGGCCATCCCCACCAGGGCGTAGACCGTGATGATCCCGGGCTCCCCGGGACGCAGGAAGTGTTCGGTGAGGGCGCCGAAAGACCCGCCCAGCATCGCCCCGATGACCAGCGAGGGGGCGAAGAGCCCGCCCACGTTCCCCGAACCCACGGTGAAGCAGGTGGCCAGGAGCTTGGCCAGGACCAGGGCCACCATGAGCCACAGGGCGAGATGTCCGTTCAGGGCGGCGGTGATGGTGTCGTATCCGTCGCCGAGCACCTGGGGAAACGCGAACGCCAGGACCCCCACCAGGGTCATGCCCAGGGCCGGCTTGAGCGCCGCGGGAAACCGCCAGCGCCGGAAGCGGTCCTCGGTGAAGTAGAGAAAGCGGATGAAGAGCCAGGAGACCAGGGCGGCCAGGACCCCCAGCAGCAGCATCAACGGAACTTCACGGACGTGGATGAAGCCGTGGTGGGGGACGGCGAATCGCGGGGTCCAGCTCACGAAGATCTGGTGGGTAACCGCGGCCAGCACCGAGGAGAGAACGATCGGGGTCAGGGTCTGCACCCCGAAGTCGCCCAGGATGATCTCCACCGCGAAGAAGACCCCGGCCAGCGGGGCCCCGAAGATCGCGCTGATCCCGCCCGCGGCTCCGCAGGCGGCCAGGACCCGCAGCCGCTCGGTGGACATGCCCACGATCCGGCCCACCGTGGAGCCGATGGAGCTACCGATCTGGACGATCGGCCCCTCGGGGCCGGCCGATCCGCCGGCCCCGATGCAGATGCCCGCGGTGATCGCGGTGTCGGCGGCGACCCGCGGCGGGATCCGCCCGCCGCGGATGGCCACGCTGGCCATCACGTCGGGCACGCCGTGGCCTCGGGAGGAACGGAGCAGGGTGGCGAGGAGCACGCCCCCCACCAATCCCCCCAGAATGAGGGCGCCCACGTTTCCGATGGGAAGGGAAAGCGGCCCGAAGGGGAGGTCGAGGGCCATGTGCTCGAACTCCCGCTGGAAGGTCTCGATGATCCACTCGAAACCGCGGGCGCCGAGCCCGGAGCCGATGCCGACCACGAAGGAGAGCATGAGGAGGAGCGCGTTCTCGTCGTGGACGTACCGGTGGAGGAACCGGTTCACCCGCTTGTGGGTGAATCGCACGTAGCGCGGGACGAACGGGCCTTTCATGCGGGGACGCCTCCCCCCAGAATCCACGCCCCGTCCTCCCCGCCGCCGCACCATCGGGTCACCTGGCCGGACAGCCGGCCCAGGCCCTCTTCCATCTCCAACCGGGGAAAGTCGCCGGGGGCGAAGATCACCGCCACCACGCGCTGGGTGCCCGGGTGGACCGCGGTGCGCGCGGAATCCGAGGTCGGCGAGCCCATGACCCCGGCCGCGTCCGCCACGGCGAGCCGGCCCTCGAGATGGACCTCGTCCTTGCGGATCCCCGGGTAGGACTCGCCGGGACGCCCCAGGCGAATCTCGAGATCCCCCTCCACCCGGTCCAGGTCGTAGAGCCCGATCGGGAGCAGGAGGGCCAGGGACGCCCAGTTACAGGCGTCCACCAACCGGTTGATCCGGTAGAGTTCCTGGCCCTTGAGCACCCGGCGAAGGAGCGCCTCCGAGGAGGGTCGGGTGCGGGTGGGGTCCACCCCGAAGGCCCGGTAGAGCCGCCGGGCGGGA
>CAYRIJ010000298.1:0-4742 GCA_964424285.1 uncultured bacterium | reverse complement strand
GCCGCATCGCCGGGCTCGACGTCAAGCGCATCATCAACGAGCCGACCGCGGCCGCCCTGGCCTACGGCCTGGACCACAAGAAGGACGAGAAGATCGCGGTGTACGACCTGGGCGGCGGCACCTTCGACATCTCCATCCTCGAGATCGGGGACGGCGTGTTCGAGGTCAAGTCGACCAACGGCGACACCCACCTGGGCGGCGACGACTTCGACCAGCGGGTGATCGACTGGCTGGTGGACGAGTTCAAGAAGCAGGAGGGGATCGATCTCTCCAAGGATGCCATGGCGCTCCAGCGGCTGAAGGAGGCGGCGGAGAAGGCCAAGATCGAGCTCAGCACCACCCAGCAGACCGACATCAACCTGCCCTTCATCACCGCGGACCAGAACGGGCCCAAACACCTGAACCTGGCGCTCAGCCGGTCCAAGTTCGAGCAGCTGGTGGACGACCTCATCCAGCGCACGGTGGAGCCCTGCAAGAAGGCCCTGGCCGACGCGGGCTTGAAGCCGGGCCAGATCGACGAGGTGGTGCTGGTGGGCGGATCCATCCGCATCCCGAAGGTGCAGGCCCTGGTGAAGGAGCTCTTCGGCAAGGATCCCCACCGGGGGATCAACCCGGACGAGGTGGTGGCGGTGGGCGCGGCCATTCAGGGCGGCGTCCTGGCCGGCGACGTCAAGGACGTCCTGCTCCTGGACGTGACCCCGCTCTCCCTGGGCATCGAGACCCTCGGCGGGGTGATGACCAAGCTCATCGAGCGGAACACCACGATTCCCACCAAGCGCCAGGAGATCTTCTCCACCGCCGCGGACAGCCAGACCGCGGTGGACATCAAGGTCTTCCAGGGCGAGCGGCCGATGGCCGCCGGGAACAAGCTCATCGGCTCGTTCCAGCTGGTGGGGATTCCGCCGGCGCCCCGGGGGGTGCCTCAGGTCGAGGTGACCTTCGACATCGACGCCAACGGCATCCTGAGCGTCTCCGCCCGGGACAAGGCCACCGGGAAGGAGCAGAGCATCAAGATCCAGGCTTCCTCGGGCCTTTCCGAGCAGGACATCCAGCAGATGGTGAAGGACGCCGAGGCCCACGCTTCCGAGGACCAGACCCGGCGCGAGGAGGTGGAAGCCCGGAACCAGGCCGAGGCCGGGGCCTACCAGGTCGAGAAGCAGTTGAAGGAGAACGGCGACAAGGTGGACGCCGAGACCAAGGCCAAGGTGGAGGCGGCGATCGAGCGGGTCCGGGAGGCCCTGAAGGGCACCGACGTGAGCGAGATCAAGTCGTCCTCCGAGGCTCTCCAGCAGGCCATGTACGCGGCCAGCCAGCAGATGTACCAGGCGGCGTCGGGCGAAGGCGGGGAACCGGGGGACGGCGGCGAGTCGGGCGGCGAGACCGGCTCCACGGGCAAGAAAGGCTCGGTCGACGCGGACTTCGAGGTCGTGGAGGACTGATTCGCCCGACCCCGGCGCCGGAGCGCCGCCGCTCCGGCGCCGGCACGGGCCTTCGTAGTCGGGGAGAGAGCCCCGGCCCGGAGAACGACCGGGTCCGGCCCTCTCCCCGAACCATGTCGGGTCCGGGCGGGGCTATGATGGAAGCGGGGGCGGCCCTCCGTCTCCGGCCGGTCCCGGATCCCGGACGCTCGAAAGAAGGTGGCGCATGAGCGAAGAGGTTCAAACCGGTAGGCTGGTTCCCTACCTGGTCGAGATGTTCCGGTACCAGGCCTGGGTGTCGATGGGCAAGGTCGCCAGCCCGGCCACCGGGAAGGTGGAGCGGGAGATGCCGGTGGCCCGGGCCATGATCGACATGCTGAGCGAGCTGGAGACCCGGACCGAGGGCAACCGGAGCCCGGAGGAGACCCGGATGCTCCAGGGGGCTCTCACCGACTTGCGACTCAATTACCTGGACGAGATGAAGCGGCCCCAGCCGGGGACGGCGAGCCCGGAGCCGGCGGAAGGCGCGGCATCGGCGGAGGCCGGCGGCGGGGCCTCGGACGAGGCGGACACCGCCGCCGGGAACGCGGACGAAGCGACGGAGGCCGGCACCGACGGCGCCTCGCCGGACAAGGAATCGGAAACGACGGAGACACCATGACACGGAGACCGAATCGATACGACATCCCCATCGAGGGCGGGGCGGACGAGCCCCGGGACCCGGGGATGCGGTCCGAGGCTTCCCGGTCGGGGCGGCGCGGCCCCGGGGACGAACCCGAGGCCGCCGACCGATCGATGGAGGCCGAGGGGCCCGCGGTGGAGGAGGACGTCTCCGCCCGGGTCGGCGGCGAGCGCGACATGACCGAGGCCATCGACCATCTGCGCCGGCTCCAGGCCGAGTTCGTGAACTTCCGGAAGCGGATGGAGCGGGAGCGGTTGGAGACCGCGGCCTGGGCCCAGGGCCGGCTCGCGGAGCAGCTCCTGCCGGTCCTCGACGACTTCGACCGGGCGGTGGCTTCCCTGGCCCGCGAGAAGGATCCGCACCTTCAGGGATTCGCCATGATCCGCGAGAAGCTCTACCGCGTCCTCACCGAGGCCGGCCTGGAGCGGATCGAGTCGGTGGGGGAGGAGTTCGCCCCCGACCGTCACGAGGCCATCATGACCGAGACGGTCGGACCGGAGCGGGTGGGGTGGGTGCTGAACGAAATCGAGCCCGGCTATCTCTTCAAGGGAAAACTCCTGCGGCCGGCCCGGGTTCAGGTCGGAATCGCCGCCGAGGATTGATCCCGTCCCGCGGCCGGGCCTCCGGAGAGTATGCTGATCGAAGCGGGTCTCCCGGGGGCGGAGCGACGGGATCCAACCGGATCGGGTGAACGAAAACATCATGCAAGCGAAGGACTACTACAAGATTCTCGGGGTGTCGGAGACGGCTTCCGCGGATGAGATCAAGAAGGCCTACCGGAAGATCGCCCGGGAGAGCCATCCGGACCGCAATCCGGGAAACCAGGCGGCCGAGGACCGTTTCAAGGAGGCGAGCGAGGCGTACGAGATCCTGAGCACCCCCGAGAAACGGGAGAAGTTCGACGCCCTGCGCAAGTACGGCTTCGGCGAGGCCGGCTTCGGGGGCCAGGGGTTCCCGGGCCAGGGCTTCCCCGGCTTCGATCCGCGGACCGGCGGTTTCCGCGTTCACATGAAGAGCGGGAACCCGGAGAACATCGACTTCGCCGACATCTTCAGCGACGACTCCCCGTTCGCCTCGCTCTTCGAGCAGATCTTCCAGCAGGCGGGCCACCCCGGCCCCGGCGCCCGGCCCCGCGCGCGGCGGGCCCGGCCCCGAACCCCCTTCGGCCGGCGGAGCGCCGCCAACGGAGGTCCCACCGCGCAGACGATCGCCGGGGACGATTTCTTCCGTCGCGAGGGGCTCGACGTCCACACGACGATCTGGCTCAAGCTGGACCAGCTGGAGAAGGGGGCCCGGGTCAAGGTGCGGACGCCCTCGGGGAAGCGAGCCCTGGTGCGGATCCCCCCCGGAACCCGGATCGGCGCCCTGCTCCGCCTCCCCGGCATGGGGCTCGTGGCCGACGGCCGCAAGGGGGACCAGTACGTCCACGTGGAGGCGGTGGATTGACCCCGGCCCGGGATCCCCAACGCCTCGCCGCGCTTCTGCGTCTCCTGGACGACACCACGCCGTTGGTGCGGGAACAGGTCACCGAGGCCCTGGCCGGATACGGCGACGACCTCTTCGGCGAGCTGGCGCGCCTTCCCGGCACGGTGGAGGAAGGCCAGATCGAAGCGATCCGGAACCTGCTGGGCGAGCGGACCCGGAGCTGGCTCCGGCGGTCGTGGTCCGCCTGGTTCGGGCTGGGCGAGGACGCCGACAAGCTCGAGACGGCCATGGGGCTCCTGGCCGAGTACCAGGCCGGCCGGCTGCTTCCGCGGAAGCTCCCCGAACTGCTCGATGAACTCGCCGAGGGTTTTCGGCGCTCGGATCGTCCCGTCGACGCGGCCGGTCTGGCCCGGTACCTGTTCGAGGACCGCGGGATCGAGGGCGCGCGCGAGGACTATTACGCCCCCCGGCGCTCGAGCATGGTCCACGCCGTGGAGGACGGACGCGGCATCCCCATCACCCTGGTTTTGATCTACATCCTCGTGGGACGGCGTCTGGCGATCCGGGTGGAGCCGGTGAATTTCCCCGGTCACTTCCTGGCCCGGGTCGTCGAGGCGGGGACGCCCCGGTGGGTGGACTGCTTCCACGGCGGGCGCTTTCTCACCGAGGAGGATTTTCTCCGGGCCGACCCCCAGTTCCCCGAGGCGGTCCGCGAGGTGCTGAACGCCCGGGTGCCGGTGGAAGTCGTGCTGGCCCGGGTGCTCAACAACCTGGTCCGGGCTTACGGCGAGGCGGGGAGAATCGCGGACCGGGATCTCATGCGGGAGCTTCTCCAGGGAATTCAGAGCGCTCGGCGTCCCGCGCTGCCGCTCTGCGGACCCTTCGAGGCCGAGGGCCGCGCGGCCGATCTGGACCTCGAGGTCGGTAGCCTGGTTCGCCACCGGCTCTACGGTTACCGGGGGGTCATCGTGGCCCAGGACCCGGTCTGTCGCGCCGACGAGGAGTGGTATCGCTCCAACGCGACCCAGCCCGACCGGCGCCAACCCTGGTACAGCGTGCTGGTGGACGGCACCAACGACATCACCTACGCGGCCCAGAGCAACCTCGAACTCGACGCCACCGCCCGCCCGGTGGTTCACCCCCTGGTCGCCCAGTTCTTCAGCCGGTTCGAAAACGGAGTCTACGTCCGGAACGAACGACCCTGGCCCACCCGGTAG
>CAYRIJ010000297.1:0-4787 GCA_964424285.1 uncultured bacterium | reverse complement strand
GGGGCGGCGGTGTGTCAGGGATCCGCAACACGTGGTTGTTCAGGTTGTCCGGGTTGTCGTCGCCGGACGGGAGTTGAGTAAAATGTCAAGGCTCACGAAGTTCTCATCGATCCTGATGCTTGCCGGAGGCTTCGCCGTTTGGGCGGCGGCTCCGGCGTCCGCCACGATCCTGAACCTCACCTCGCTGGGGTCGAGCGGCAACATCGGGGCCGCGTTCTTCCAGCAGGTCAGCAACCAGTCCACCGGGACCGGGGTCATCGATCCGTTCGTGCGCTTGCAGCACAACGGGTCCGAGATGGGGTTCAACACCGACTACCGCCCCTTGAACGGGGACCTGGCCGACGTGAACAACTCTCCTCAGTTCACCCACTCTCTCAAAGTGGGGGACTTCGGGGTGGTGAACCAGGGCGGGGTCCAGAAGATCCGTTTTCTCCTGGACATCAACCAGACCAGCAACAACCCGTATCTTTCCCTGGACCGGCTGAAGGTCTACGTGGCCGATGCCCCGGACCTCCACACCAATGCGTCGCTCTTCTCGCAGACCCTGATCTACGACATGGACGCCGGCGGGGACAGCAAGGTTCTCATGGACTATCGCCTGGAGAGCGGCAGCGGCTCCGGCGACATGTTCGCCTACCTTCCCTACGATCTTCTCTCGTCCTACACCAACAAGTACCTCTACCTGTTCTCGGAGTTCGGGGCCAGCGGCGACAGCCTGGCCACCAACGACGGCTTCGAGGAATGGGCCCGCGTCGACGGCGAGCCCCCGGCGTCCTCCGTCCCCGAGCCGACCACCCTGCTCCTTCTGGGCGCCGGTCTCGCGGGGAGCGCGTTCATGCGCCGTCGCCGCCGCTCGGCTTAGGAACCAATCAGGACCACACCTCGGCTCCATGAACGACAGCCGGGGCGGCCCCAGAGGCCGCCCCGGATTTTTTTCCCTCTGTGCTAGGCTTTGCCCATGCCGTTTTCGTTCCTGAACGCCGCGCTCCTGGCCGGAGCCGCCGCGGCCGCGCTCCCCATCCTCATTCACCTGTTCAGCCGCCGCAAGGTGGCCCGGATCCCCTTTTCCACCCTCCAGTTCCTGGAGGAGATCGCCCGCCGCCGGGTGCGGCGGGTCCGGCTCACCCAGTGGATCATCCTGGCGCTTCGGGTGATGGCTCTGGCGTTTCTCGCCCTGGCCCTGGGGCGCCCCGCCTTCCGGGGCGACTTCGCGTTCGGCAAGAGCCGGGGGGAGAGCGCGGTGGCCGTGGTGCTCGACCAGTCCTACAGCATGCGCGCCGAGGGGGAACGCCGAACCCTGTGGGAGAAAGCGCTGGCCCGGACCGGTGAGGCGCTGGGGGCCATGGAGACCGAGGACCAGGTCTTCCTCCTCGGGGTGGACCCCCGGCGGGACGAGGTGGAGTCCTACCCCGGCCCGCACGCCGCCGCCGAGGCCCTTCGGGGGCGGGAGGCCGGCTTCGGCACCACCGATCTGAGCGGCGCCGTGCATCGCGCGGGGTCCGCGCTCACCGACGCCACCGCGCTCAACAAGGAACTCTTCATCGTCTCCGACTTCCAGCGGACCGGCCTGGGACAGGGGGTCGAGCTGGGAAAGACGGACCTTCTCGCCGACCTCGACCCCAAGACCCGGGTGTTCCTGGTGCCGGTGGACGAAGGCCCCCTCCCCAACACCGCCCTGGAGGACGCCCGGCTGGTGGGAAGCTCCATGGACCAGCGCGTGCACATCCAGGCCGCGCGTTACGGCGAGACCTCGGTGGACGGGCTCTCGGTCACGGTCGAGGCGGGGGCGGGGGAAGTGCTGGGGGAGGCGGTGATGAGCCTCGGCCCCGAGGCCCGCGAGGGGGTGGACGTGGCGCTCACCCGGATGCCCGCCGAGGGCGAGGCGCTCCGGGCCCGCCTCGCCCGGGACCGCCTTCCCGACGACGACGCGCGCTACATCCCCGCCCTGGGAAGCGGCCGGGTATCGACGCTCCTGGTGGAGTCGCCGGCCCAGCCCTCGCCGTACCTGGGCCTGGCCCTCTCTCCCGGATCCGATGAGGGGCGCTTCGACGTCAGGCGCGTCACCCCCGACGATCTCCTCTCGGTGGGACTCGGCGACGTCCGGCTGGTCATCCTCGACAACGTCACCAACGTCCCGCGCGAGGCCCTGATGCGGCTCCGGCAGTGGCACGGGGCGGGAGGGGCGCTCTTCATCACCCTCGGGGACCGGGTGGACCTCCGCTACTACAACGAATCACTCCTTCCCGCGCTCTTCCCGGGGGTCGCCCTGGGGAACCTGCTGGGCACCGACGAGGCCACCGGGACGAGCTACAGCCTGATCCCCCGCGCCGCGGGCCACGACGCCTTCGCCGGGTTCCAGGCCGAGGTCGGCCAGCCGATCACCGGGGCCTCGTTCTGGCGGATCGTGGAGATCAAGAACCAGGAAGGCGTCCGCACCCTGGCCGAGTTCGCGCCCGGCCTCCCCGCCCTGGTGCAGGGGGACCGCGAACTCCTGTTCGGCTCCTCGCTGGACGGACAGTGGAACAACTTTCCCACCCACGCCGCCTTCCTCCCCTTGATCCACCAGAGCCTGGACGCGCTCCTCCGCGAGGGGTCCGAGGACCGGGTGGTGGTGGGCGAGCCGGTTCAGGGCGTGGTGGACCTGGCCGTGGTGCCTTCGGGCTCCGACCTGGTCTGCACCGGGCCCGAGGGGGTGTCCCTCGACGTGACCTCGGAGCCGGTGGCCCGGGGCCTCCAGGTGCGAAGCGCCCCCACCCCCCGCCCCGGCTTCTACACCATCCAGGTGGCCGACCGCGAGATCCTGCGCCGGGCGGTGAACCTGGAGACCACCGCGGAGTCGGACCTCACCCCCCTCACCCGGGACGAACTCCGACGGATGTTCCCGGGGAACCGCGTCACCGTGGTGGAGCCGGGCGAGGCCATCGGGACCCCGATCCGGGAAGCCCGCTACGGACGCGAGTTCTGGCGGGAGCTGGTGGTGGTGGTCCTCCTCCTCATGATCAGCGAAGGCTGGCTCTCCCGGCGCGGGGTGGCCTGACCCCGCCGTGTGATGAGCCGCTCGGCCGCCTTCCGCCTCATCATTCTCTTCGGGGTGGTGAGCCTCCTCGCCGACATGACCTACGAGGGGGCGCGGAGCATCACCGGTCCCTTCCTCGCGGTGCTGGGGGCGAGCGGGGCCGCGGTGGGGGTGGTGGCCGGCCTGGGCGAGCTGGTGGGCTACGGGCTCCGGCTCCTCACCGGCTACGCCGCCGAGCGCACCGGAAAGGTGTGGGCCTTCACCCTCGTCGGCTATGCGGTCAACCTCTTCTCGGTGCCGTTCCTGGCCCTGGCCGGGAGCTGGCCGGTGGCCGGCGCCCTCATGATCGCCGAGCGGACCGGAAAAGCCATCCGCGCCCCCGCCCGTGATGCGATGCTGTCCCACGCGGCCAAGGAAGTGGGGACCGGCAAGGCGTTCGGGATCCACGAGGCCATGGACCAGATCGGCGCGGTGGCCGGTCCCCTCGGGGTGGCCGGGGTGATGTACGTCTTCGGGGGCTATCGCCTGGGCTTCGGCTGGCTGGTCATCCCCGCGGTGGCGGCGATGGCGGTCCTCTTCCGCACGCGCCGGCTCTATCCCGACCCCCGCCGCCTGGAGGCCGCGGCGGCCGCCGGCGGGGGAAGCACCGCCATCCCCCGGGTGTTCTGGGTCTACGTGGGCGCGGTGGCGCTCACCGCCGCGGGTTTCGCCGACTTTCCCCTGGTGGCGTTCCACCTGGAGAAGGCGTCGGTGGTTCCGGCGGGGTCCATCCCGCTCCTCTACGCCCTGGCCATGGCGGTGGACGCCGGGGCGGCGCTCCTGTTCGGGTGGTTCTTCGATCGGCTGGGCATCGGGGTTCTGGCGGTGGCGGCGCTGGTCACCTCCGGATTCGCGCCCCTGGTGTTCCTGGGCGGGACCGCCCTGGCCGTGGCGGGGATCGCGGTGTGGGGGATCGGCATGGGCGCCCAGGAGTCGATCATGCGGGCGGCGGTGGCCGAGATGATCCCCGCCGCGCGCCGAAGCTCGGCCTACGGCATCATGAACGCCGGCTACGGCGGGGCGTGGTTCCTGGGGAGCGCGGCCATGGGCTTCCTCTACGACCGCTCGCGGCTCGGGATCACCGCCTTCGCGGTGGGGATGCAGCTCCTGTCGATCCCGGTGTTCCTGGTGGTGGCGCGGATGATGCGGCGGGAGGCGAAGCGCGCGTAGCCGGTTTCCCCTGCCGCTCCGCCGGCCGGCCGCTTTCGACGGAATCCCGGCCCTTGCGACGACGTATCATCGTGTGATCGGCGTCCGCTCGCGCAGCATCCCCAGTACCCCAGCGAAAGGATGGAGCCTCATGTCCACCGAAGACGAAGTTCGGAAAGCCTCCGCGCTCTTCTACACCGGGTTGAACCGCATGGCCAACGGCGATGCGGGGGCCATGGGCGACATCTGGTCGCATGGTTCCACCGCGACCGCCATGCATCCGATCGGCGGACGGGAAGTCGGCTGGGAGGCGGTCCGGACCTCGTTCGAACAGGTGGCCAAGCTGGCCTCGGACGGGAAGATCGAGGTGAAGGACCAGCTCATCCGGGTGGCCGGAGACATGGCCTACGAGCTCGGCGTCGAACACGGGCACTTCAAGCTCGGCGGACACCCGGTGACCATCGAACACCGGGTCACGAACGTGTATCAGCGCGAGTCGGGATCCTGGAAGATCGTCCATCACCATACCGACGCCTCGCCGGCCATGATGGAGGTCCTGAGCAAGCTGTAGCCGGCCCCGCGC
>CAYRIJ010000296.1:0-4858 GCA_964424285.1 uncultured bacterium | reverse complement strand
GGCCGGCCTGGCCTCTCTCCGTCCGTGGGCGGAAGCGCCCGCCGAGGCCTCGGCGCCGGGGGCAGGGGGCCCGGGGGCGATCGCCGCGGCCCGACCCGCCGTCCTCACCACGCCCCTGGCCGTGTCCCCGCTCTCCAGGGTCCGCGAGTGGCTTCACCACGAGGGCGAGGACGAAGACGTCGTGACCATCCACGTGCACGACGACCAGGTCACCGCGAACTGGGTCGACGACGGCCACCGGGTGCGGGTGCGGATCGACGGGAAGGTGGCCTTCACCGACGACGAGGGCGACATCGCGAGCATGGAGCCGGGCTCGCGCCTCACGATCGAGGAGAGACGGGACGGGGTGAGGCGGCGGTTGGAAGTGACGGCGAAGGACGAGGGGAAACCGACCTACTCCTGGTCGGTGAACGGCGCGGCGCGCCCGTTCGATGCCGAGGCCGGGGCCTGGCTGGCGGGGATGATTCCGGAGATCTACCGGCACACCGGGATCGACGCCGAGGCCAGGGTGGAGCGGCTGCTGCGGCAGGGCGGGGTTCCCGGCGTGCTGGAGGAAATCTCCCGCGTCGCCACCGACTACACCAAGCGCAGGTACTTCGTGGCGCTTCTCGGACACGCCACCTTGACCCCCGAGGAATCCGCCGCGGCCCTGACCCAGGCGGGGGAGGAGATCGGCTCGGATTACGAGCTGGCCCAGGTGGTGGTGCTCCTGGCCGGGACGTCGGAGCTGGACGAGGCGGGACAGGTAGCCGCGGCCGGGGCGATTGCCGGGATCGACTCCGACTACGAAGCGCGCCGGGCGCTTTCCGCCCTGGTCGGGCGGGGCGATCTTTGCCCCGCGGCCCGGGAGGCGGCGCTTCGCCAGGCGGCCGGGATCGGATCCGACTACGAAGCCGCCGAGTTCCTGAAGCTCTTCGCCGAAACCTATCCGCTCGAGGGCGGGCTCATGACCCTCTACCTGGATGCCGCGGCGGGGATCGGCTCCGACTACGAGCTTCACCGGGCCCTGGATGCGGCGTTGTCCTCGGGGGAGCCGGCCCCCCGCGATCTGGAGGAGCTGATCGGGCTGGCCGGGCGCGAGATCGGCTCGGACTACGAGCTGGCGTCCCTCCTGACCGGGATCGCGCGGGCGCGTCATCTGGATGGGAGCGTTCGCCAGGCCTACCTGGACGCCGCCGGGAAGATCGGCTCCGAGTACGAGAGCCAGCGTGCCCTGGCCGCCCTGGCCCGAAACTAGTGCTCCGGGGGCACCGCACCGGGGGGGATCGGATCGCGGGCCGAGGACCCTGGGGCGGGTTTCGTCCCCGGTTTCGACGGGGTGGGGGATGGCCCGGATCGGGCCGGATTCCCCGCCGAGTCGGGGTCTTCGCGGGCATGGGGTATAGCCTTGGCCGCGAACCGCCGATATCCTGATCAGGTAAGACCATGCGCAACCACCGTCACCTGACCCTCATCGACGACGACCCGACCGACCGGGGCCTCTCGCTCCGCGATGTGCTGTGGGGGCTGAGCCTGGTGCTGATGATCGTGGTGGTGGGCCAGATCGCCCGGGAGGGCTGGGGCACCCACGGCCGGGTGACGAACCTCCGGGAGAACGTCGTCGAGCTCCGCCAGGCCCTCGAGAGCTACCGGGCCGATCACGGGGCCTATCCCGCCGCCCCGGGGGATTTCAACCGCCAGGGCGATCCCCAGATCCTCGCGCGGCAGCTCACCGGGTACACCGACGCCCGCGGCGAGCCGTCGGCCGTCCGTGACGACGCCCACCCCTTCGGTCCCTACCTCCAATCGATCCCCGCCGAGCCGATCAGCGGATCGGGCGCGCTCCGGATCGACACCCGCGACAACCGCCTCCTCCCCGAGCTGTCCCAGGCCGTGGCCCGGGGTTCCGGGCGCGGGGGCTGGTACTACGAGGCCCGGAGCGGCCACGTGGTGGCCAACCTGGGGGAGAGCTTCCCGGCGGTGTACGCCCGGTTCTAGTCCGAACTATTCACGAACCCACTGCTACGGCGGGCATCCGACCGCCAGCTCGGGCTAGTGTTCCGATCCCCGCGACGTTCGTGATCGGGCGCCCTTCCCGCCAGCCGGGAGGGGCGCCCTCTTTTGCGCAACCGGGCGCACCGGGGAGTCCTTGTCCCTGGGGGTCCCCCCCCGTACCATCCATCCGATGAACACAACCGTGGAGCCCCCGCTTTCCTCCGGCGCCGAGGGCACCCCCCCGAGCCGCCCCGCCCAGGCCTCGGTGTTCGGACTCATGGTCTTCATCTGGGGCACCACCTGGTTCGCCATCAAGGTCGGCCTGGACGCCTACCCGCCGTTCTTCACCCTGGCGCTGCGTTTCGGGATCGCCGGACCGATCCTCCTGCTCCTCACCCGGCTTCGCGGGGAGCGCATTCCCTGGGCGCCCCGCCACCAGCCGTTCTTCCTGTCCCTGGCCCTCCTCAGCTTCGTCACCTCCTTCGGCGTGGTCTACTGGGGGGAGCAGTACCTCTCGAGCGGGCTCACCTCGGTCATCTTCGCCACCATGCCGCTCTTCACCGGGGTGGCGGCCCACTTCATCCTGAAGGCCGAGCGGCTGGGCTTGGCCCGGGTCGCGGGCCTGGTCCTGGGGCTGGGCGGGATCGTGGTCATCAACGCCTCGGACCTCGGCCGGCAAAGCCCGATGGCCCCGGTGGCCGCGCCGGTGGTCCTCGTCGCGCCGCTGGTGAGCGCGGCGGCCACCGTCCTCTCCAAGAAACGCTCGCGGGACTTTCCTCCCTTCACCCTGGCCGCGATCCCCATGATCTACGCCGCGGTGATCCACGCCGGGTTGTGGGCGCTCCTGGAGCGCGGCCGGCCGCTGGCGTGGAGCTGGCCGGGCGTGGGCTCCATCGCCTACCTCACGCTCTTCGGCTCGGTGATCACCTTCTCCGGCTACTTCTGGCTGCTTCGCCACGTCGAGGTGTCGCGGCTGAACCTTCTGGCCTATCTCACCCCCCTGGTGGCCCTGGCCCTGGGTTACGTGGTGGCGGGCGAGGTGCTCACCCCGCGGATGGCGGCGGGGGCGGCCCTGGTGCTGGTGGGGGTGGCGGTCGCCAATCGTCCCCACCGCCGCGCCGCCTGATCCGAGGCCCCGGGGCGGCGCGCGCCGGGTCCGGGCGGGTGGCCAAGCCCTTGCCCCTTTGCTATCTTGCGCCGTAACGCGAACTTGTCCGGCCGGGGGCGGCGTGGCCGCTCCCGGTCCGCGCGGAGCCGGACGCCGGAACTCGTCGGCCGCTCCCGGCCCGGCCATCCAGAACGGGGAGGACCCGTGCGGTTCAAGATCACCGGTAACCTCTTCCTGCTGTCGCTTCTGGCCGGGATCCTGGCCGGGGCCTTCTGCGGGTTCCAGTTCGGCGCCGCCATGGAGAGCGTGGGCTGGCTGGGGACGCTCTTCCTGAACGCGCTCAAGATGCTGATCGTGCCGCTCGTGGTCTCGTCGATGATCGTGGGAATCGCGAGCATGGGGGACGTCCGGAAGATCGGGCGGGTGGGCGGGGTCACCTTCCTCTACTACCTCACCACCACCGGGATGGCGGTGGTGCTGGGGATCATCCTGGTGAACGTCATCCGCCCCGGGGTGGGGGTGGCGCTCGGCGGAACCGCGGTCCCCGAGGTGGTGGCGGGGAAAGCGCGCGTCGGGATCACCGACATCGTGCTGAGCCTCATCTCCCCCAACATCGTCAAGTCGGCGGCCGAGCTGGACATTCTTCCCCTGATCGTGTTCTCGCTGGTCTTCGGCGGCGTGCTCACCACCCTCGGCGACGTGGGAAAGCCCGTGCTCCGTTTCTTCGACGGGGTGAACGAGGCGCTCATGAAGATGGTGGGGCTGGTGATGTTCCTGGCCCCGATCGGGGTGTTCGGCCTGGTGGCTTCCCGGCTGGGGCAGGCCGGGGGCGGCGAGGCGTTCTGGGGAGAGATCCTCAAGATCGGGAAGTACTTTCTCACCGTGATGATCGGGCTCACCATCCACGCGGTGGTGGTGCTCCCGATCCTTCTGGCCCTACTCGCCCGGCGGAACCCCGCCCGCTACGCCCTGGGGATGGCCCCGGCGCTCGGCACCGCGTGGTCCACCGCCTCGTCGTCGGCCACGCTGCCGGTGACCCTGGAGTGCACCGAGGACCGGAACGGGGTGAGCCGGCGGGCCGGCCTGTTCGTGCTCCCGCTCGGGGCCACCATCAACATGGACGGGACCGCGCTCTACGAGGCGGTGGCGGCCATCTTCATCGCCCAGGCCTCGGGCATTCCGCTCCACTTCGGCCAGCAGGTCATCATCATCATCACCGCCACCCTGGCCGCCATCGGCGCCGCCGGGATCCCCCAGGCCGGCCTGGTGACCATGGTCATCGTGCTGAAGGCGGTGGGGCTCCCCCTGGAGGGAATCGGCCTCATTCTTGCCGTCGACTGGTTCCTGGACCGCTTCCGGACCGCGGTGAACGTGTGGGGGGACTCGGTGGGGGCGGCGGTGGTGGACCGCTACTTCCCCGAGGGCGCGGCGCCCCGCTAGCCCGGGCTGTTCATGAAGCCGCATGGCGAGGCGGAGCGGATGCCCGCCGCGGCGGTGGGGCCATGAATGTTCCGGGCTATCGCCGCAGGGCCTCGGCCAGGCGGGCCAGGAGGTCCGGATCCGTCTCGGCGAGGCGGTTCAGCCCCAGCGCGAACAACGCCGCCCCCAGGACGAACACCCCCAGCAGCATCTCCCCCGGGCTTCCCGGGGTGTAGATCCAGAGCGCGGCGCCGTAGGCCCCGGCGGTCAGGAGGACGGCCAGCCGGAGCGCGAACAGCGCGCGGGGAGCGGCCTTGGGCCGGACCCGGGCCATGAGGTTCAGGCCGAAGCGGACCG
>CAYRIJ010000295.1:2638-4871 GCA_964424285.1 uncultured bacterium | reverse complement strand
GCCCGCGCGCGTCGTGAAGAAGGGCTCGAACATGTGGGGCAGCGCTTCCGGTGCGATGCCGGGGCCCGTGTCGCTCACCGCCAGCAGCACGTAGGGGCCCGGCTGAACGTCGGGATGGGTCTGGGCGTAGGCCAGGGAAAGCGTGCTCCCCCAGGAACCCCCGAACACCAACCAGCGATCGATGCCCAGGGCTTCCCGGATCTTCTCCATGTCCGCCACCAGGTCCCAGGTGGTGTTTCCCTCCAGGCTCGCGTGAGGGGTGCTCTTTCCCGACCCCCGCTGGTCGAAGACCACGATGCGGTAGGCGTCCGGGTCGAAGTACTGGCGATACTGGGGAATGGTGCCGCCGCCGGGCCCGCCGTGAACGAACACCGCCGGCCGCCCCTTGGGGTTTCCGGATTCCTCGACGTGGATGGTGTGAACCGGCGAGACCTGGAGCCGGGTGGTCTTGTAGGGATCGACGGGCGGATACAACGAACGCATGACGTCGCCTCCAAGCGGTTGGAATTCGGAGACGAATCATAGCCCGCCGGGGGGCCGAGGGCCAAGGGTCGGGGCCCGGCCGGGGCTTGAGGGCGACGCGGGTTCCCGCGCGCCGGCGGCGGGTCAGTGGTGGCGGCGGGTCTTCTCCGCGGTCTCGTGGGCGAGATGGAGGGGCTCGGGGAGCCGGTGGCCGTGGAAAAGCCGGGGAGCCAGATCGAGGATCGATGGCAGGTCGACCCGGTGGCCGGGGGAGAGGAAGAGCGGCGCGCTCTCGGGGCGGGACCGGAACGCGACCCCCACCACCTCCCCGTCCATCCGCACCTCGCTGAAGGCCCCGGCCCGCCGCTCGGGCTCCCGCCAGTCTCCCCCGAGCGGGGTCTTGGCGCAGCCGATGGTGGGGACGTCCAGCAGGACCCCCAGGTGGGTGGCCAGGCCCGCCCGGCGGGGGTGGGCCACCCCGTGTCCCTCCACCAGGAGCACGTCCGGGGCCTCGGTGAGCTTCCGCAACGCGGCGAGAAGGATGGGGGCCTCGCGGAAGGCGAACAGTCCGGGAACGTAGGGGAAGGTGCATGCGGCCACCCCGGTCTGGATCTCGATCCGGATCAGGGTTTCCACGTTGAGCGCGACCGCGGCCGCGAACCCCAGGACGCCGTCGACCGCGTAGGCCGCGTCCACTCCCACGACCCGATGGGGGTGCCGGCGTAACGGGACCAGCTGCACCAGCCCCCGGATCCTCTCCTGGAGCGCGACCGCCTCGTCCAGGGAGCGGGCCTCAGCCAGCTCGGGATGGGTTATCTTCATTGCGGTGGGCCCTCCGGGAACGGGACGCGAGGAGTTTCAAGGGAGGCGGGGGGCAAGTCAATGGGGCATCGACTCACGGTGGATTCATGAGCCTGGCCGTGCACAACGAGGCGGACTTCGGCGGTCGGTTTGCCGAGTGGGTCCCGCTGGCCGAAGGGGCCGAGGGCCGTCTCTTCCGCGTGCGGGATCGCTGGACCGGTCGCATCTCCGCGCTCAAGGTGGGAGGCGGGGCCGATGCCAACAAGTCCCTGCTCCTGGAGTACCGGCTCCTGGCCCGGTTGCGGCACCCGTGTCTCATCGAGTCCCGCGATCTGCTCCGCGACGGAAGCATGGTGGCCCACCTCATGGAATACGTCCCCGCCCTGGATCCGACCCGCATCTGGGATACCGGGGGCGAGCCCGCGGTGCGGGCGGCGCTGACCCAGGCGCTCCGCGGGCTCCACTACCTCCACCGCCACGGCTACGTTCACGGCGACGTCGCTCCCGGGAACCTCCTGGTCTGGAAGGAGGGGGAGCGGTGGCGGGCGAAAGTGGCCGACCTGGGGCTCACCCTTCCCCTGACCGAGGCGGCCCGGGCCGGGGTTCGCGGTACTCCCGGATACATGGCTCCCGAGACCGCCCGCGGCGAGGGCGCGGGCCCCGCCGCGGACCTCTACGCGCTGGCCGCCACCGCGACGACCTGGGTCGACGGACGCGGTCCCTGGGAGGGGCTGGCCCCCGCGGAAGCCATGAGGCGCCTGGCCTCCGGACCCGAGGTGCCCCCGCCGGTCCGGGGGATCTCGCCCGAACTCCTCACCCTGCTCGCCGGCCTCGGCCGTCCGGTCCCCGCCGAGCGGGGCCCCGTGCGCTGGGCGGACCTCAGAGCCGACGCCGCCGCGTGGGGCCCCGATGTCCTCGAAGCCGGTGTGTTCGGTCTCGACGCCGCTCTCGATCGCTGGCAGGCGTGGAT
>CAYRIJ010000295.1:0-2538 GCA_964424285.1 uncultured bacterium | reverse complement strand
CTTCTGCGGGCCTTCGTGGTGGGGAGGGACCGGGAGGGGAGCGGCACCCGCACCTGCGTGCTCAAGATCGTCTCGGCGGTGGAGCCCGACGATGACTCGGCCTGGCTCGGCGGCGCGGTGCGCGTGCTGGCCGAGGATTGGCGGGGTTTGGAGGAGGACGGCCTGGCCGGTCTCGCCCTCGACCTGTTCCCCGAAGAGGAGGGCTACGGCGTCGAGCACCCGCGTCCCGACGCCCGATCCGGCGCCAGCCCGCTCGGCCTCGTGCTCCTGAAGCAGGCCGCCCAGGGGGGCCGGACGCAGGGTGGGCTAGATTCCGGGGCGCGGACCGTGGAGTCCGAGGCCGCCCTCATGTGGGAACGGGCTTCCGCCGGGGCCCGGGACGCCCTGGCGCTCCTCGCCTGGAGCGACACCGGCTGGCGCTGGTCGTCGCTGGCCGAGGCGCTGGGGTGGAACAAGACCGAGCGGACCCGGGTCCAGGGGGAGATCAGGCGACTGGGCCTCACTCGCGGGGACTACGAGCGCGGGGAGTTCCAGGAGAGAATCCCCGATTGGCTGGTGCATGCCGCCCTGCGCCGCACCGCTGAGAGTCACTTCGAGGGGGAACGGATCGAGGCGATCGCGACCCGCCTGGAGGGCTCCGGGGACCTTCATCGGGGCGATCTCGCCCTGGCCCGAGTCCTGTTCGCCCGGGAGATCCTTCTGCCGGGGTACCTGGGGGACGCGCTCGGGAGCCGGCTTGCCGAGGGCCGGTACGAGGACGTTCTGGGGTTCTGGAAGGAGTTCAAGGAGCGACCCGACGCCCGGGAACCGGCGTTCGTGTTCGTGTGGGAAGCGGGTCGACGCGCGGCCCAACGGCTGGGCCGGTTTCCGGAAGAAGTGGAGATCCTCCGGCGTCTGCTCGGGTCCGAGAGCCAGCCGGAAGTCGAGATCGAGCGCCGCCGGATGTTGGCCGACGCCCTCTTCGCGGTGGGCGATTGGCAGGGCGCGGTGGCGGAGTGCGAGGTTCTGTCCGCGTCCGCCGAGGTGCCGGAGCGGGAGCGGGTCCGGGCGGAGCTGCAGAAGGCGGAGTTCTTGTGGGAGGTCGGGCGGTTCGACGAGGCCACCAGCGCCTACGAGGCGTGCCGGGAAGGGCTGAAGTCCGGCGAGCCTCTGATCCTCAAGTACTTGGTGGGGAGGGCGCGCCTGGCCGCACAGGTGGGTGACATCAAGGCCATGGCCACGTATCTGGAGGAGGCCGAGCGCCGCCTGGGACCCGAGACCTTGGATTCCGATCCTTACTACTTCTACGCGAGGGCCGGTCTCGAGTTCCAGAGGGGGAAACCGGAGGCGGCGGCGCCCTTCACCCACCGAGCCGTGGCGCTCGCGGAGGAGGCCTCCCGCTGGCAGGACTTCGTTCGATTCTCGACCCGTGCGAGCGTTGTGGCCTACGACAACGGGAAGATTCTCGATGCCCACCGCGGGACCACACAGGCGCTTTCCACCGCATTGGCCATGAAGAGCGATCGAACGGCTGCGATGGTCATGTTGTTCCTGGGCTTCTACGAAGTGCAGCTCGGACGCTTCGGGGCGGCGCATCGGCGGATGGAGTTTGTGCTCCGTGAAGCACAGCGGCTGGAGGATCGCGGGCTGGAATTCGAGTGTTGGAGGCTCGGTCACTTTCTCGCGTCGTACGCCGGGTATTCTGATCTTCTTGCCCGGGCGGAAGCCAAGTTGCAGGAAGCAACCAGCCCTGCCATGGAGGCTTTTCTAGCTGAAGGTAGGGGTATGTTGTTCATGGGCCTGGAGCAGTGGAATGATGCTGCGAAGCACCTGGTGACCGCCATCAATCTCCTCAAGACCACCGGCCAAGTCGATCAGCAGGCATCGGTAGAAGCAAGACTGGCCTATGTGCTAAACCAACTCGGTAAGACCGGTGAGGCTGAGGAAGCTTATGAGCGGGCAGAGGAATTCTTCCGACTTGGGGGATACCCCCGCTACCACCCTATTCACGCAATCATTGGAAACTGTCTCGGCAAGCGCCCCGACGGAAATCCTGCTATGCAGGCATTCAGGGGCTTCTATCAGGAGCACCGTTTCATGGACATGGCGTCCTGGGGGTTGGAGCTGCTCAAGCTTGCTCCAAGGCAGGACGCCATCGAGGTCAGGCGCGGCGTGCTCCAAGCGATTCGATCGGTCAGCGGCTCGATTGAAGACGCAGATCTCAGAAGGTTGTACTTGTCACTTCCTCGGATCAAGAACACCCTAGTCGCCCTGAAATCCTAATCTCACTGCCATCCGGGAAGCTGCGTGTTCTGCGTCCCAACCTGCTGCTGGTCCTGCTGAATGCTGTTCGTGTCCACCCCGGTGGGAGCGGTCTGGCCGCAGCCCCAGGCGAAAACGGAGATGGCGAGGACGCTGGCGGCGATGACCAACCGACGGACTTTGGTTGCTTGGCTCTTCATGGTCTGGCTCTCCTTCAAACCCCCTGCTCTTGCCTGGGCCGCTGGCCACCGCCCTCGGCGCGTGCCCCTGGTAAGGGCAAGGGCGATGCCACCCGCG
>CAYRIJ010000294.1:0-4884 GCA_964424285.1 uncultured bacterium | reverse complement strand
GGGAGATTCTGGAACGGGACGGCCATCGCTGCCGCGTCGCCGGGTGCGAGAGCGGTCGTTTCCTCTCCGTACACCATCGAAAGCCCCGCTCGGCCGGGGGAACGAACGCGCCCGAGAACCTGATTACGCTCTGCGCCGCCTGCCACCGGGCGATCCACGAGATGGCCGGGCACGCGGGCCGGGAAGCGCTCCAAGGGGTGCTGGGGAAGCTCACCACGAAGGCCGGTTCGAGTACCCGGGTACACCGCCGCCGGGCCGAAGGTGACGTCTAGCCACCCGAGTACCCGGGTACACGACCCGCCCGGTCTAAGGGTATGCGGTTCCGTCCGGGCGAATTCCCCCCGACCGCCCGTGACGCCCGGCCACCCGAGTACCCGGGTACACGACCGCCCCGGGGCGTGATACCGGACGGGGCCCCGGGTGCGCGGCGCTAAACCGGGTCGTGAATCGCCCGGGCCAGGGGCCGGCGGCGCACCGATAATCCATTTCAGGGTCGGCACGCTCCGGGGCGCGCCATATACTGGATTGGCGGGATCGGACGGGCGATCGGGGATCGGCCCGTCCGGGTTTTCAACGCGTCGCGGGGCAGCCCGGGAATTCGCGTAGCGCCCGAAGGCGGAACATCCCCGGGCGCGTCAACGCGTCGCGGGGCAGCCCGGGATACCGCGAAGCGCCCGAAGGAAGAACATCCCCGGGCGCGTCAACGCGTCGCGGGGCAACCCGGGAAACCGCAGACCGCCCGAAGGCGGAGCGCCCCCGGGCACGTCAAGGAGCAATCGGTAGCGCCACGGGGCGCCCAGAGCGGCCGCAAATCGCCGGAGTCGGCCTCGATGCGGGCCGGACCCAGGAGTCCGCCGTGGGACCGGCGCCGGCCGACCAAGGGAGGTGTGCGATGCCCAAGGAATTCAAGCGAGTCCTGGCTCCTACCGACTTCTCCGAGCCGTCGCGGGTGGCCATGGCCTACGCCTTCGACACGGTGAGCGAGGGAGGCACGGTGATCGTGTGCCACGTGGTGGACGACACGCCCCTGACCTACGGGTACGTGGGGGTGGCGCTCCCGCCCCCGGAACTGGGCCAGCGCCTCAACGAGGAGGCGACCCGGGAGCTGACCGGCTTCGTGCCCGCCCAGGTTCCGGCCGGGGTGAAGGTGGTCCGGAAGATTCTTCACGGCACCCCGTACCTCGGCATCGTGAAGCTGGCCGCGGAGGAGAAGGTGGACGTGATCGTGATGGGGACCCACGGCCGGACCGGCCTCAAGCACATGCTGATCGGGAGCGTGACCGAGAAGGTGGTGCGGAAGTCCCCCTGCCCGGTGCTGGTGATCCACCCCCAGGAAGACGAGAGCAACCCGGAGTGAACACGCGCGCGGGGGAGGAACGGAAGGGACGATGAGCGACGATACGCGACGGGGCGGCAGCGGGACGGATCTCTCCGGGCTTCTCCGGCCCAAATCGGTGGCGGTGATCGGGGCCTCGACCAAGCCGGGGTCCCTGGGCCGCGAGATCTTCAAGAACCTCATCACCACCGGCTTCGAGGGCCCGGTCTACCCGGTCAACCCCAAGGCCGCGGTGGTCCAGTCGGTGCGGGCCTACCCCTCCATCTCCGCCATCCCCGATCCGGTGGACCTGGCGGTGATCGTGATCCCGGCCGCCCACGTCCTGGCCGCGGTCGAGGAGTGCGCGGCGAAGGGGGTCCGGGGGATCGTGGTGGTCTCCGCCGGCTTCAAGGAGACCGGCGGGGACGGGGCGGCGATGGAGGCCCGGCTGAAGGAGCTGGTGCGAAGCCGCGGCATCCGCATGGTGGGTCCCAACTGCCTCGGCGTGCTCTCCACCGCCCCCGACGTGCGCCTGGACGCCACCTTCGCCCCCACCTATCCCCCCGAGGGCACGGTGGCCATCGCCAGCCAGAGCGGGGCGCTCGGGGTGGCCATCCTCGACTACACCCGGGAGTTCAACATCGGGGTGAGCGAGTTCGTCTCGATGGGGAACAAGACCGACGTCTCGGGTAACGATCTCATCCAGTGGTGGGACGCCGACCCCCGCACCAAGGTCATCCTCCTCTACCTGGAGTCCTTCGGCAATCCGCGGAAGTTCACCCGGCTGGCCCGCGCCATCTCCCGGCGGAAGCCGATCGTGGCGGTGAAGAGCGGGCGCACCCAGCGCGGCATGCGCGCGGCCACCAGCCACACCGGAGCCCTGGCCGGCGCCGACGTCGCGGTGGACGCGCTGATGGCCCAGGCCGGGGTGATCCGGGTGGACACGGTGGAGGAGCTGTTCGACATGGCCGCGTTCCTCGCCCACCAGCCGGTCCCGGCGGGGCGGCGGGTGGCCATCGTGACCAACGCCGGCGGCCCGGGGATCCTGGCCACCGACGCCTGCGAGGCCAAGGGGCTGGAGATTCCCGACCTCACCCCCGAGTCCACCCGGAAGCTGCGCGAGTTCCTCCCCCCCGAGGCCAGCGTCAAGAACCCGGTGGACATGATCGCCTCGGCCACCGCGGAGAACTACGAGCGGGCCTCGCGGATCCTCCTCGACGACCCGAACGTGGACGCGCTGCTCGCGCTCTTCGTGCCCCCGATCATCACCGAGTCCAAGGCGGTGGGACAGGCCATCGTGGCCGGGGCGGAGGGGACGGAAAAGCCGGTGGTGGCGTGTTTCCTGGGGCGGCACGGGGTGCCGGAGGGGCTCCATTCGCTGAAGCGCGGCCACATTCCTTCGTACGCCTTTCCCGAGAGCGCGGTGCGCGTGCTCCATCGCGCCATGCGCTACGGGGAGTGGCTCCGCCGCCCCGAGGGAACGGAGCGGAGCTTCGACGACGTCGACCGCGAGGCCGCGGACGCGGTGATGCTCACCGCCCGGGAGCGGCTGGGGAAGGACGGCGGCTGGCTGGCGCCGGGGGAGGTGGAACGCCTGGTGCGGGCCTACGGCATCAAGGCGCCCCAGGCGCGGGTGGTCGCGGACGCCGAGGCCGCGGCGGCGGCGGCCCGGGAGCTGGGTTTCCCGGTGGTGGTGAAGCTCGACTCCGACACCATCGCCCACAAGAGCGACGTGGGCGGGGTGCGGCTCGATCTCCGCACCGAGTCCGAGGTGAAGCGCGCGGTGGCGGAGATCCTGGAGGCGCTGGAGGGCCGGGGCCTCGGGGGGAAGGTTCGCGGGTTCACCGTCCAGCCGCTGGTGAAGGAAGGGGTGGAGGTCATCGTCGGCGTCACCCAGGACCCCAAATTCGGTCCCCTGGTGGCGTTCGGGCTGGGGGGCGTCCAGGTGGAGCTGATGAAGGACGCCGCGTTCCGGCTCCATCCGCTCACCGATCTCGACGCCCACGAAATGGTCCGGTCGGTGAAGGGATATCCGCTTCTGACCGGCTACCGCGGAGCGCCGCCCGCCGACCTGGACGCCCTGGAAGAGGTGCTGCTCCGGGTCTCGGCCCTGGTGGGGGACCATCCCGAGATCGCGGAGATGGACCTGAACCCGGTCAAGGTTCTTCCCGCGGGCCGGGGTTGCGTGGCGGTGGACGCGCGGGTCCTGGTGCGGCCGGCCTGAGGTCGGGCGCGGCCCTGGGCGGACCCGGCTGACCGCCGCCGGGGTCGGACGCCCGCCCGTCGCCGGGGATCGGGCGCCCAAAGCGGCCTTGCCCATCCCGGCCGGGACCTATAGCGTCAAGGATACGGGAGAGCCCGACCTGACGCGACCGGCGGTCTCGCCGCCGGTCCAAGCCCGGGAGGTACCGCCATGATCAAGCATGTGTGTGCGACCCTCGCCGCCCTCGCCGTCTCCTCCGCGGCGCTGGCCCAGGAAGGGGCGGCCCCCGCCCCCCAGCTCCTGAACGTCACCGCGTCCGGTGACGCCACCTTCGCCGGGGAGGGAACCGACCACACGTTCCCGTCCACCATCGAGATCAAGGCCCGGGGGGAGGTCCACCGGCTCGATGCCGTGGGCTCGGGGATGCGGAAGAAGCTGATCATCAAGGTCTACGAGGGGGTGGCCTACGCCGAGGCCGGGACCGACTTCGGGAGCGACCCCTACCAGACCCTGATCGACGGGGACTTCCCCAAGCGGATCGAGATGTACTTCGTCCACGACGTGGACGGGGGAAAGATCCGCGGCGCCTTCGAGGACGGCTTCAAGAAGACGATCTCCGAAAAGGCCATGACCCCGGCCCTGAAGGCCGACGTGGACGCGTTCCTGGCCGCCTTCACCGACGACGGGGTGAAGGACGGCCAGACCATCGCCCTCACCTGGATGCCGGGGATGGGGCTCTACACCCGGATCGCCGGCCGGCCGGTGCCGCCCATCAACGACCAGGCGCTGGCCAACGCCCTCTGGGCGATCTGGTTCGGCGCCGACCCGGTGAACGACGGCCTGAAGCGCGACATGGTCCGGTTCGTGACGGGGGCGGGGGGGAAGTAGCCGGGAAGGCGATCCTCGCTTTGATGGCGGCCGTCGCCGCGGTATACTTCGTCCCGCCTTGGCAGGGTGCGGCCGGTCCCCCGGGACCGGCTCCCGCACACGGATTGGAAGTACCGAGTTTCCGGGAGGATGACGACGTGGCGACCCACATCACCGAAGAGTGCATTTCCTGCGGAGCCTGCGAGCCCGCCTGCCCCAACGAAGCGATCGCCCCCGGCCCCGACATCTACGAGATCGACCAGGAGAAGTGCACCGAGTGCGTGGGCTTCCACGAGGTCGAGCAGTGCCAGCTCACCTGCCCGGTGGAGTGCTGCCTGCCCGACCCCGCCCGCCCCGAGACCGAGGACGCCCTCCTGGCCCGGGCCAAGCAGCTCCACCCCGAGGTCACCTTCGGCCCGGACTTCCCCAGCCGGTTCCGCGCGCAGAGCGCCTGATCCCCCGGGGGGGCGGGGTTCGGTTCGGCTACCGCGGCTGCCTG
>CAYRIJ010000293.1:0-4891 GCA_964424285.1 uncultured bacterium | reverse complement strand
GTCCTCGAGAGCCTGCGGCGCCATCCCAAGGTGAACTGGGCGGAGCGGGTGCGGCTCCCCTGAGGAGTCGGGCACGACGGGCGTCCGGGTGCGGTTTCCCGGGGCTCGGGCGCGGTGGCGCCCCGGAATTCACCGGGCGGACCGGGCGCCGCGGTCGCCCGGGTGCGGTTGACCCCGACCCCCCTGCCTGATACCCTTCTCCGCGCGTTTTTCCGGCAGGGAGTCGCGGGCTCTCGGCTTTTTTTTGCCCGCCCGCGTGCGGCTACCGTCCCCGTTTCCACACCCTCATCAAGGATCCGGCATGTCCGTCCGCGTCGTATTGGGCGCCCAGTGGGGCGATGAAGGCAAGGGCAAGATCGTCGATCTCCTGAGCGACGAGGCCGACGTCGTGGTGCGCTACCAGGGCGGCCCCAACGCCGGACATACCGTGGTGGTGAACGGACAGACCACCGTGCTTCACCTCGTGCCCTCGGGGATTCTCCACCCCGGCCGCGTCTGCGTGCTGGGCAACGGGGTGGTGATCAACCTCGAAGGTCTCTTCGGGGAGCTGGATGCCCTGGCCGGGCGCGGGGTGGACTGGCCGGGCCGGGTGTGGGTGAGCGAGCGGGCCCACCTCATCCTGCCCGCCCACCGGGCGATGGAGGAGCACGAGGAGAAGGGTCCGGGAGCGGTGGGGACCACCCTCCGGGGTATCGGCCCCGCCTACCGGGACAAGATGGCCCGCATCGGCACCACGGTGGGGGAGTTCCTGGACCGGGAGCGGTTCCTGGACTCCCTGACCCGCCAGCGGACCTGGCGGGAGCGCACCGTGCCGGCCCTGCCCGGCGAAGCGGTGGACCCCGAGGCGGTGGAAGCCGCCCTCGGGCCCTATCGGGAGCGTCTCGCGCCCCTGGTGAGCGACACCGGGCTCTACCTGGGCCGGGCCGCCGCCGAGGGCCGCCGGATCCTCCTGGAGGGGGCCCAGGGGACCCTTCTCGACGTCGACCTGGGGACCTACCCCTTCGTCACCTCGTCCAACGCCGGGGCGGGAGGGGCGTGCACGGGAAGCGGCCTGGGGCCGCGCCTGATCGACGAGGTGATCGGGGTGACCAAGGCCTATTCCACCCGGGTCGGCCTCGGCCCGTTCCCCACCGAGCTCCACGGCGAGCCCGGGGCGCTCCTGCGCGACCAGGGGGCGGAGTTCGGCGCCACCACCGGGCGGCCCCGCCGCTGCGGCTGGCTGGACGGGGTGGCCCTGCGCTACGCGGTTCGGGTGAACGGGCTCGACTCCCTGGTGGTGACCAAGCTCGACGTGCTTTCGGGGCAGCCGGAGGTGCGGGTGGCGGTGGCCTATCGCGTGGGGGACGAGCTGATCACGGAGTTCCCCGGCCGGATCGGGCCCCTGGAGCGCGCTCAGCCGGTGTACGAGGAGCTTCCGGGGTGGTCCGAGCCTCTGGGTCCGGCCCGGACCCCCGAGGATCTCCCCGCGGCCGCGCTGGCCTTCCTCGAGCGCGTGGGGGAGATCGCCGGAGCGCGGATCGCCATGGTCTCGGTGGGCCAGGCCCGGGAGCAGACCGTCGCGCTCCCCTGATCGCGCGCTCGCCGCGCGCGAGCGACGGGTGGCGCCCGCCGGCGGCCTCGGGACGGCCCGTCGGGGCGGCGGAAACGGCGTGGCCCCGAGACGCCGGCCGCGACGGCGGCGATGGGAAGAGTTCTTGGCGAGCCGTTAGCTCAGTCGGTAGAGCATCTGCCTTTTAAGCAGAGGGTCGCTGGTTCGATCCCAGCACGGCTCACCATTTTTTCGGACCGGCCCGGGGACTCCCGTCCAGCGGGAGACCGGCGCCCGGCCCGGGCGGGGCCTCGACGCGGCGAGCACCTGCGCCGGCGCGGGGCACGGAGGTAGGACGTCTTGCGGACCGGCATTCTCGGCTATCCCCAGAGCGGAAAGACCACCCTGTTCAACGTTCTCGCGCGAGCCCACGCGCCCACCGGGGCCTACGCCTCGGCCGCCGGCGGGATCAACGTGGGGACGGTGGAGGTCCCGGACGCGCGCCTCGAGGCGCTCCGGGATATGTTCAAGCCCAAGAAGTACACCCCGGCCCGTATTGAATTCGTGGACCTGGCCGGGGCGCCGGGTTCGGGGCGGGACAAGGACGGGGCGCTCCTTCCCCAGCAGATCACCAGCTCCGATCTCATCCTGCTCGTGGTGCGCGCCTTCGAGGACCCGGCGGTGCCGCACCCCCGGGATTCGGTGGATCCGCTGCGCGACCTGACCGGGTTCCTGGACGAGCTGGCGCTCAAGGATATGGCGGTATTGGAAGGACGGCTGGAGCGGGTGCGCAAAGCCAAGCAGGTCGGCGCGAAGCAGGATGCCGACGAGCTTCCGGTGCTCGAGCGCTGCCTGGCCGCTCTGGAGGAGGGGACGCCCCTCCGCGAGCTGGAGCTGGACGCCGAAGCGGTCCGCCGGTTGCGGGGCTATCAGCTTCTCACCGCCAAGCCGCTGCTCGTCGTGTTCAACGTGGGCGACGACCGGGCCGGAGGCGCGGCCCTGGCGGAAAGAGTCGAGGCCCGTCCGGGAACGGCGGCCCTGGAAATCTGCGGCAAGGCGGAAATGGAAATTGCCGAGCTCGGCCCGGCCGAGGCCCGGGAGTTCATGGAGCTTCTGGGCATCGCCGAATCGGGGCTCGATCAAGTCATCCGAAAGAGTTACGAGCTTCTGGGCCTCTGTTCGTTCTTCACCGTGGGCGAGGACGAGGTGCGGGCCTGGAACATCACCCGGGGGACCCGGGCCCAGGCGGCGGCGGGGAAGATCCACAGCGACCTGGAGCGGGGGTTCATTCGAGCGGAAGTCGTTGCCGCACAAGATCTTTTGGATACCGGGGGCATGGCGGCGGCCAAGGCTCGGAACCTGCTCAGCGTGGAGGGGAAGGAATACGAGGTTCGGGACGGCGACGTCCTCAATATTCGTTTCAGCGTCTGAGTCCGCTTCTCCGGGTTTGGGGCTTTTTTCATTTTTCCTCTTGACGGGCCCCGGGGGTGAGGCTCAAGTTCCAGGTTCGGATGCCGATCACGTAGGCTCACGATGCAGTTCGAAGCCGCGAACTATGTCGTGATGAGGAGAGGCACCCTGAATCGGAAGATTCTTCCCCTAGGGGGGGAAACCGTATTGTCTGCACAAGGGAGGGCTGTGCTTAGGTCTCTGGACCCCATCACCTCGGCCGTAGTGTGCCCAAGGGGCGCCTGGGCGAGGTCCAGCCTGTGATGACTCCAAACCCGACCGAACCGGTCGGCGGCTTGGAGCCTTTTGTGTTGACACAACGGCGGGGGGCTGCCTTATTCTCCGACACGTGTTCCGGTAGCGGAACGAATACTCTTTGGAGTCACTCGATTTACAGGAGGTGAAGTCAGGCCGGCACCTGCGACGAGGAAAGGCGCACTCGTCTTTCCGATTCGTTGCATGAGGGCGGAAGGTAACGGCACTCACGCGAAACGACCGAAGTAAGCGACAACTGCAGTTTCACCTCGGCTAATAGGGATCTGCGTTACTTTCGGCATCGTGGACGGCTGGCTTGGACGGACAGCGCCAGACGATGGGACTGAGAGCTATGCGTAGATCCTTTTGTGTGTTTTTGGCAGTAACAGACGGCTTGTCACGTGACGAGACGAGGGTTTTGGAGAGATGTTTGCGTCACGTCCTCCGTTCAGCCGCCGGGAGGTGCAAGTGAAACCGACGAATTCACCGAGTTCAAACAGGAAACGAGGTCTTCTCGGTTCGGGGAGACGGAAGAGGCTGGACGACGGAGGAGAGGTGTCCAACAAGGAGGGTGCTGGAATGGACTGGAGGAGAAGGTACACGGTGGCGTTGGCCATGGTGGCGGCGGTGGTTGCGATCGGTATCGCGACCCTGACCGGCGCCGCGCCGGTTCCGCCGATCGACAAGCTGGGCGCGTTCACGCCGACCAAGCAGCCCAACGCGCTGCCGAAGTCGGAGGGACCTGCGCTCACGGACGCGGTCTACTGGCCCGGAACCGGACCGGCCAACGCTGTGCTCTGGCTGGTCTTCGACAAGGAAGTGGATCCGGCGACCTTCCAGTCCGACGACCTGGTGTTCTACCGCTCGGCCGGGCCGGACACCCTGAAGAGCGGGCTCAGCTTCGCCTATCACCAGGCGAACTCCGTGGCCCCGACCACCGGCAAGTACGCGAACGTGCTGGCGGTGACCGGCTTCCCGGCTTCGGGCTTCACGGCCCTGAGCGCGGTCACCGACTCGGTCGCGCTCCGGAACCCCAAGCGGATCCCGCCGTACCTCGGCAACGACTTCGAGGACGCCTCGGTGATCCCGGTCAAGACCGGTCCCGCCATCACGCGGGTCGAGGTCCAGGCGGGCGGCGCCGCGGCCGGCCTGGGCAGCAACACCTCCGACGTGTTGCGGGTCTACTTCACCCACATGATCACCGCGGGCACGGTGGCGACCGGCGGAAACGCCCGGAACGCCTTCACCTTCCCCGAGTTGGGTACCGCCGGCGCCAATCCCACGATCACCTGGGCGGCCAACAACCGGTACGTGGACGTCAACTTCACGGACAACCTGGCCCAGCTCAAGATCCGGTCGGCGATCACCAAGGTCAAGCTGTTCGGCAACGGAGTGTTCACGGGGATCCGTGACAACGTCGCGGCCGGCCAGAACACGCCCGCCCAGCCCAACATGAGCCCGCGGTGGACGTACTCGGAAAACCTGGGGCCGCACCTGCTCCGGGCCGGGTATAGCTCGAGCCTCGACCGGCTGACCCTGGTCTTCGATGACGACATCCAGATCGGCGTCCTTGCCCCTCTGGACACCGGCGTCTTCTCGATCGCCGGCGGCATCACCTACGGCGCCGTCTCCTCGGACGACGGGGACAACGTGCTGGTG
>CAYRIJ010000292.1:0-4896 GCA_964424285.1 uncultured bacterium | reverse complement strand
GCCGCAAAGGCGCCGATCCACTTCTTCACCTGGTAGCAGAAGAGCGCCACCGCCTCGGCGGCACGCACGTCCTGCGATTCACGCTCGAGCAGGTCACGCATGTCGGAGCTGGTCTCCGACACCCCGAGCAGCCCGGATTCGGAATTGACCATCTCATTGAATCGCTTCGCATCGAGGCCCTCGGTGCGCGCCAGATACCAGACCAGGCCGGGATCGAGATCGCCGGAGCGGGTGCTCATCGGCACCCCCGCCGCCGGCGTGAGACTCATGCTCGTATCCACGGGTTTGCCCTCGCGCACGGCGGCCAGGCTCGCGCCGTTTCCGAGGTGGGCGAGAACCACCCGGCCCTGCGCCGCCTTCGCTCCGGCCGAACGCTCCAGCTCTCCCATGAGGAACGCGTACGACAGCCCGTGGAAGCCGTACCGTCGTACTCCCCGCGCCTCGAAACGGCGCGGAATCGGCAACATCTGCGCCACGCGCGGGAGATCATGGTGGAACGCGGTGTCGAAACACGCCACCTGGAGGAGGTCGGGAAACCGGCGATGAAACGCCTCGGTCAGCAGGATCTCCTCCGGCAGATGCTCGGGATCGAACGGGCTGAGCCGGTGCAGCTCCTCCACCATGTCCGGAGTGATTCGCTGGGGGTCGCTATAGGCCGGACCGCCATGCACCACGCGATGTCCCACCGCGGCCAACGCATCAAGCCCGATGCGCTCCTCGACCCAGTCCATCAGGGCATCCACCGCCACCGTATGGTCCGGCGCGGTCAGCGATTGCGAGACGGTGTCGGCGGGGTCCACGCCTTTGACCTCAAGGGTCGCCCCGGGCTGTCCGATCCGCTCGATCCCGCCTTCCAGAATCCTCCGGAGCGGATCTCCGGCCTCGAACAGGGCGAACTTGATGCTCGACGAGCCGCCGTTGATCGTCAGGATGCGCGGGTTGGCGGCTTTCATCGACAGCTCCTTGGTCCCTCGGTGTGAACGCCGGTGGAACGGTGCGGCGCGCGGCGGTCCAACGGTGCGGCACCCGGTCCTGCGATTATCCCACCCAAGCCGGGGGCGTCAACTGCTCCCTCCCGGCTCCCGGCCGGGGCCCCGAGCTACCGGGCCCGAGGCACAGCCGCGGGCCGCGTCACTCGCTTCCCGACGCTTCCGCCGGGGATGGATCCGCTCCGAGCCGGCCCCGGAGGGCGGCCAGCGCGGGCCTGGGCAGTTGCGCAATGCCCCACCAGGGGAGCGCCCGCCACCCGCGGGGGCCGGACCGGGCGGCCCGGGCCAGGTGGCCGCGGGCGGCGGCCGGATCGAGGAGCCGCAGGGCGTGGCGGCCGGCCTCGTACTCGGCTTCCGCAAGCTGCGTGACCATGTGGCGACGGTCGGCGGGATCCGCGTCGCCGTGTACCGCGAGCAGCACCCGCCACCGGCGCACCTGGTCGAAGGGGAAGCCGGCGCCGCGGGTGATGTTCCCGGGGTGGTCGCGCTTGAAGGCGAACACGCCGTCGGCCCGGGCGAAGTCGGCGCGGCGGGCCACCCGGAGCCAGAGCTCGATGTCCTCGCAGCCGAAGAGGTGGGGGTTGAAGAGCCCGGCCCGGGCGAGGAGCGACCGGCGGACCAGGACCGAGGAGGTGAGGATGAAGTTCTGGCGGAGGAGCGCGCTGAACACCCGGCCTTCGGCGGCCAGGGAGTAGTCGGCGAGGCGCGGGGTGACGGCGGATTCCGGACTCTCCCCGCGCACGTAGTCGGTGTAGACGAGGCCCACCGCGGGGTCCTGGAGGCGATCGAGCTGGGCGCGGAGCTTCCCCGGAAACCACCGGTCGTCGGCGTCGAGGAAGGCGACGTGGCTGGCGGCGGCGGCGAGGACGCCGAGGTTCCGGGCGCCGGCGGGGCCTTCGCCGGGGCCGGTCAGGATCCGCACGCGCTCCCCGAACGGCGCGAGGGTCTCCATGCCCCGGTCGGTGGAGCCGTCGTCGATGACCAGCACCTCGCGGGGGGGCGGGTCCTGATCGAGGGCGCTTCGCACCGCGTCGGCCACGAACCGCTCCATGTTCCGACAGGGAATGATCACGGTGACGTCGTGGGACATGGTTCCTCGGGTTGGAGGGGGGCGCGGCGCCCGGGACGTGCACCTTACAGTATCGGCAGGGCCGGTGGAAGTTCAACGTGGAGAAGGGGCGGGGCGGGTCGGCGTCCGCCAGCTCGCGGACAGAACCCAGACCGTCGTCGGGTCGGCAACCGGGACAGGAGCAAGGTACCGGCCGCCCCGGGAGGTCCCGGCGTCGCCGATCCGGCCGTACTCCTGCTCCTGTCAGAGGATCTCCGGCGATCGCGTCTTCGTGCGACTTCCGAAATCAAACATGACGCACGTGATCCCATGAACACCTACCGGCTCCGCCGACATCAGGGCACCGGCCGCTCCAGGGTGAACGGGAAGCGGAACTCCTGCGGATTCGAGGTTCCCCGTTCCCTGATGATGATCTCGTAGCGACCCGGACTCAGGGATTCCCGCGGGACGACGAGCACCATGGTCCCGAACCGGTCGACCGGGTGCAGATCCCGTTCCTGCCAGAGGCGCCGGCCGGCGACGTCTTCCAGACGTCCGTCGTACCGCGCGCCCGGCGCCTCGCTCACGGGGACCTCGAGGCCCAGGGCGAGATCGCCCGTTTCGGGAAGGTGGACCACGCGGGCCTCCTCCGCGCCGCGGACCGCGCCCGGAGACAGATGCTGCACCGCCGGGACCGCCCGAATCCCCTCCCTGGCGCCTCCCGGGCGGCCAACGAGCCGGGGTCCCAGGGTCAGGACCATGGGGATGAGGAGGAGCGCGATGACCGCGTACGCCCATACGGGTGCTCCGCGATCGAGACCGAGGGCCCGGCGCAGGCCGGCCGGCCGTCCCGGGGACGGCCGCGCCACGCCCGGACTCGAACCGGGCGCCCCGGAAGCCAGGTCCTTCCCCACCTCGGTCAGGATCCGCAGGTCCTCGGTGCAGGCCTCGCACACGGCGACATGGCGTTCCAGTATCCTCAGCCGTTCGGGATCCGTGCCCCCTCCGCGCTCCTCGTAGCCAACCAGTTCCTCCGCAGATGGATGGCCGTCGAAGACCATCCCCCCATGCTCCGCCACCTGGTCGCGGATCCAGGACAGGGTCGCCAGCCGGGCGCGGCACTCCGGACAGCCGGCCAGGTGGGAGTGCAGCGCCTCCATGCGGTCACCGGGCAAGCGGCCGCTCACCAGGGCGAAAAGGTCATCGGCCAGCTCGCTTCGGCACTCCGATCCCGAACTTCCTTCGGTCATGCGGCCCTCCTCGCCGGGCGGTGCGCCCACCGCCTCGCCCCCGACCGCCTTCTCCGCTCCTTCCCGGCGCGCATGATCACTCCCATCTCCTCACTTCGAGGAACGCCGCCCGTAGCCGTACCGCCCGGTCCCGGCAACGGGCCAGGCGCGACTTGACCGTACCCGTCGCGACGTTCAGCTCCCGGGAAATGTCATGGTAGGTCATGCCGCCTTCCAGAACCAACCGAAGCAGACGGCGGCAGCCCTCCGGAAGCGCCGACAGCACGCGAACGCACATCCGCAGGTCCTCCGCCCGCTCCAGCTCTTCGTGAGGTTCGTCGAACGAGGTCCGGAAGTGTTCCCCATCCAGTTCCTCGGTCTGCCGGACGCGCGCTCGCCGGACCGCGTCGAGGGCGGTGTACTTGGCGGTGGCCTGGACATAGGTCTTGAGGCTGGAGTCCCCGCGGAAGGCCCCGCTGCGGAAGAGCCGGAGAAGCTTGAAGCGCGTCTCCTGCGCCAGGTCCTCGGCCTCGCCGGCCAGTCGCCATGCCCGGTGCCGGACGACGGGCAGGATCCAGGCGTCGATCCGGGCCACGGCGTCCGGGTCTCCGAGGAGGTAGGCGCGGGCCAGCTCGAGCTCCTTGCTCAATATCGCCCCACAAGCACGAAGGGAGCCCAGTGGAACGGGAGCCTCCAGGCCGGCCGGTCCGAGGCCAGGAGCGCCCGGCGCGCTCCGGCCAGTGCCGCAACCGGGTCCAGGCCCCTGGCCAGGCCGCGGTAGAACGCGGCCATGAACGCCGCGGTGGAACGGTCGCTGACCGGCCATAACGTCACGACCGCAGCCGAGGCCCCCGCGGTCAGGAAGGGGCGCGCCAGCGCCACGGGGCCCTCCCCGCGGACGGCCTCGCCCCCCGAGGACCGGCAGGCCGAGAGCACCACGAGATCCGCGTCGAGTTCCAGCCCGTAGAGCTCGCGGATGGTCAGGAACCCGTCCTCCCGCGAGTCGTCGTCGAGGGCCAGGACCACCGCCGAGATCTGTGGATGTCGCTCGTCGATGACGGAGTGGGCGGCCAGGTGGATGATCCGATAGGAAGCCAACGGCTCGCCGTCAAACCGTTTCTCGGTGGCGCCGGCGCCGGTCAGGAGGGTGACGCGATCCTTGCCGAGGCACGCGGCGATCGCGTCGGCCTCCTCCCGGGTGAAGGGAAGCCCGGCGAAGTTGTACCGTTGCGCCCGGCGACCCGGCGCGCCGGCCGCCATCACGCCTGACGCAGGCTCCCCTTCCACCTGCCGTGGGTAGGCGGGGTCGGCCACGACGAGGCATCTCGCGCCGTCGCCGAGGATCGGGCCCGGTGACCGGGGGCGGAGCCCCATGAGCGCCGCCCCCACCGACCTTGCCGTCGAAGTCCGCGACGTCGTCAAGCGCTACCCGAAGACACGCCGGTGGCGCGACATGCTCCGCGCTCCCTCCGCCGGGATGAGCGTCGAGGCGCTCCGCGGCGTGACGCTCAGCGTCCCGAAGGGCACCGTGCTCGGCCTGCTCGGGGCCAACGGCGCCGGCAAGACCACCCTGCTCAAGATCCTCTCCACGCTCGTGGTGCCGACCGAGGGCTCCGCCCGCGTGGCGGGT
>CAYRIJ010000291.1:0-4900 GCA_964424285.1 uncultured bacterium | reverse complement strand
CGCGTCGGGTGGCCCCGGGCGGGCGGCCGCGAAAAAAGGGTGTGTTCGGAGGATTTGTGTTGACGCTTCATTGGATACTACTCATAATTCTGGTAGTTGAGCTTTCCCCCTTCAGTCTCGTCCCGGGAAGGAGTTCTCATGCCAGGATTTGCGCCCGACCTGCCCGCGGAGCAGGTGCATGCTCGATTCACGGCAACGCTCCGGGAAGCAGAGGCGGTCCGAAAGAACCTCGTACTGTGGTTCGCGGACATCCATCGCCGAAAGCTCTACCTGGAGCTCGGCTACACCTCGATCTACGCCTACGCGGTCGAGGCGCACGGATTCTCCAAGACCCGGTGCGCGCAGTTCGTCCGGATCGCGGAGTCGCTGGAGGAGTTGCCGGTGTTGCGGCGGTCACTGGCTGCAGGGGGGGTGCCCTGGACCCGGGCGCGTGAGGTGGTGAAGGTGGCCACGCCGGAGACCGACCGCGCGTGGGTGGAGGAGGCGCGCCGGTCCAGCCGCCGGGAGTTGGAACGGAAGGTGGCGGCTGCCCAGGGTCGAACCAAGGCGGCCTGCGGTGCCGCACGGGATCAAGCCGTGCTCGCGTTGGGGCCGGCGCCCTCGAGAGCGGGGGCCGGTGCGGCGCGGAGCGCCGCTGACCTTGCCGCGGGGGTTTCGGGGACATCGGTCGCGTCCGGCTCCCACCACTCGGGCGATGCCGGTGCTTTGGGTCCGGATGCCGGGCCGGGTTTCGGTAGCGGCGCCGCATTTCCGGGTTCCGGCGGCTCCGATGACCAGCGCGCGCAGGGTTGTCGCCGACCGGAGGAAGGAGGCCCCGCGGGGCTTCCCGCGGCGGCGGCCGGGGTGCACTTGAGGTTCCCGCCGGTCCTCTACGCACGCTACGGCGCGGCCATCGAGGCCCTGCGGAAGCAGGGTTGGAGGGGGCCGGTAGAGGAACTGCTCGTCATGGCCCTGGATCACCTGATCCGGGCCGCCGGTCCCGGCACGATGGTGACCGCGGCGAACGACGATGCCCCGACCGCCGTGGAGCTGAACGTCGTGAGGGCCCCGGCGGGAATCGGTCGGATGGCGCATCCAGGGCCGGATGCCCGGGTGCGGCAAGACGGGGCGGCATCAGAGGAGCGAATCGGGAAGAAGTTCACCCGGGTGAACTCCGACCCGGAGAGGTCCGGATCCGTCGGGCGTCCGCGCGCTTCCGGGCAGGCACGCCCGGCGCCGCTGCAACCGGTCTACCAGGTCGTGGTCCACCAGTGCGAGGATTGCGGCCGGGGAAGCGTGGCGACCGGGCGGGGGCCGAAGCCCCTGGATCCCGCCGAGCTTAGAGCTGTTCTCTGCGACGCCCGCATCCACCGTTCCGGCGAGCGGAACCGGTCCGCAATCCCGCCCTCGCTCCGGAGAGAGGTTCTGGAACGGGATGGGTATCGTTGCCGCGTCGCCGGGTGCGGAAGTCCGCGGTTCCTCTCCGTGCACCACCGCAAGCCCCGCTCGGCCGGGGGTAGGAACACCCTCGAGAACCTGATCACCGCCTGCGCGAGCTGCCATCGCGCGATCCACGCCATGGCCGAACGCTCCCCGGGATTCGCGGTCCCGGTTGCCAAGCCGCCCGAAGGGTCCCGGGAGCGGAACAGGAAGACCCCGCCGCCGGGCTAGTGTACGGCGGGAGACCCCCGGCTCTGCCGGGGACGCCATCAGAGTTTGACTATTCCGGGAATGTCTTCAGGGACTCCCCCCGTGAGCCGCTCAAGGCATCACGAAAGGGAGGCCCGTGACGGATTACTTGTCCGGCGTGTCCGACGAGCGGGACAGGAAGACCCAGCCGCTGGGCGAGTCGTCCGAGGGGTCCCCGGAGCCGAACCCGAGCGCCCCAGCCTCCAGGCTAGCCCTCGGCGCGGCCCGGGGTGGCCGAGCCACGACGGCCCAACGAAACGGCGGTGCGGGCCGCCGAATGAGCGGCGTAGCCCGCGACCGGAGGGAACGGGTTCACCCGGGTGAACGTCGGGCTCACCTCGATGGAACGATCCGGACCGGTGGTTGGACATTCGGCCGCGGCCCAGGTGTCCCCGGGGTCGATGCGAGCCGCCCCGCGTGCGCGGGGCGCCCAGACCAAGGGGCGCCGCCGCGAGGATCGCGCGAGCGACGCACTCGGCCCCGATGCTATCCTCACCGTCCGCAACGAGGAGGACCCATGCAGCACCCCGAACGCAACACGCCAGGCAACCGCATGGCGGCGCAGGATCTCCCCCGCGACGGCGCACCGGGGCATGAACCCCCCGGCGACATCCTCGCAGTGATCGGCGCCGGCACCATGGGGCACGGAATCGCCCACGTGGCCGCCCGCGCCGGCTACGCCGTCCGGCTCTTCGACGTGGCCGGAGACGCCCTGGCCCGGGGTCTGAACGCCATCGACGCCGACCTCCGAAAGGGCGTCGAGAAGGGGAAGGTCTCGTCGGAGGAGCGTTCCGCCGCCCTGGATCGGATCGCCGGCGAGCCCGATCTCCGGAAGGCCGTCGTCGGTGCGGCGATCGTCATCGAGGCCGCCCCCGAGGACCTCGTCCTCAAGCGGCGCATCTTCACCGACCTCGCCGCCCACGCCGCGCCCGAGGCGCTCCTCGCCACCAACACCTCCTCGCTCCCGGTGGGGGAGATCGCCGCCGCGGTGCCGCACCCCGAACGCGTGGCCGGCATGCACTTCTTCAACCCCGTCCATCTCATGCCGCTCCTGGAAGTCGTGAAGGCCGAGGCGACCTCGGAGGCGACGATCGCCCGCGCCACCGGCGCCGGGACCCGCATGGGAAAGGAGTGCATCGTGGTTCGCGACGTCCCCGGCTTCGCCACCAGCCGGCTGGGCGTGGTCCTGGGGCTCGAGGCCATGCGGATGCTGGAGAGCGGCGTGGCCTCGGCCGAGGACATCGACAAGGCCATGACGCTCGGGTACCGCCACCCGCTGGGTCCGCTCCGGCTCACCGACCTGGTGGGCCTCGACGTGCGCCTGGCCATTGCCGAGCACCTCCACCGCGCGCTGGGCTCGGAGGCGTTCCGGCCCCCGGAACTGCTCCGGCGGATGGTGGCCGAGGGACGGCTCGGGAAGAAGAGCGGCCGCGGGTTCTACGAGTGGTGAACGGAAGGCGTGCCCCCGCGGCACGGGGCGGGTGAGGGAAACAAGCGCGGCGATCGCGGTGAAACCGGGTGGGGACGGCGCCGTCGAGGCCTCGGCGGGGCGGGCACCGCGGTCCGGCGCGCCACTGAGCGCCACCGCCCCGGTGGCGCCGGGCGGCGCAAAGCCTGGCGCGCCCCGACTTCCCCGGTTCTCAGCCCCATCCTCCCGGCGTATCATCGGCCGGAGGAGACACGACGCCGCATGCTCAAGAACTACATCCTCGACACCAACGTGCTGCTCCACGATCCGGGATCCCTGGTCTCGTTCCAGGACAACACGGTCATCGTCCCGATCTACGTCATCGAGGAGGTCGATCACTTCAAGAAGGAGGCCTCGGAGCTGGGGCGGAACGCCCGCGAGGTCTCGCGCATCCTCGACCACTACCGGGCGGAGGGGAACCTCGCCCAGGGAGTGGATCTCCCCACCGGCGGCCGTCTCCGGGTGGTGATCGATCACGACTACCCGCTCGAGGCCATGAACGGAAGCCCCTCCAAGGTGGACCACGCGCTCCTCTCCCTGGCGCTCAAGATCCGGGGGGAACGGGCGGGGGAGCCCCCGGTGATCCTGGTGACCAAGGACACCAACCTCCGGATCAAGGCCGACGCGCTCGGCATCAAGGCCGAGGACTACGAGACCGGCCGCGTGGATCTGAACGAGCTCTACCGCGGCGCGGTGGACCTGACCCTCTCGCGCGAACAGGTGGAGGCGCTTCGGGCGGGGGAAACCCTGCCCGCGCCCCCCGGGGACTTCTATCCCAACGAGTACGCCCTCGCGCTCTCCGAGGGTGAGCCGGTGGTCTCGGCCCTGGCCCGGATCTCGGCCGACCTCGCCGGGCTGCAACCGCTCCACCTCCCCGACCGGCCGGTGCTGGGCTTGAAGCCCAAGAACAAGGAGCAGCACTTCGCGCTGGACGCGCTCCTCGATCCCGAGGTGAAGCTGGTCACCCTGATGGGAAAGGCGGGAACGGGAAAGACCATCCTGGCCATCGCCGCCGGGCTCCAGCAGGTGGAGGAGCAGGGGACCTACGCGCGGCTCCTGGTGTCGCGGCCGATCTTTCCCATGGGGCGCGACATCGGCTACCTCCCCGGCGAGGTCGAGGAGAAGCTCAACCCCTGGATGCAACCCATCTACGACAACCTCGAGTTCATCCTCGACCGCCAGCGCGGGCGGAAGGGGTTCACGATCGGCAAGCTCCTGGCCGGCGGCACCATCGGCATCGAACCCATCACCTACATCCGCGGCCGGAGCATTCCCGGGCAGTTCCTGATCGTGGACGAGGCGCAGAACCTCACCCCGCTCGAGGTGAAGACCATCATCACCCGCGTGGGCGAGGGGACGAAGATCGTGCTCACCGGCGATCCCTACCAGATCGACAACCCGTACGTGGACGCCTCGTCCAACGGGTTCAACTACCTGGTGCAGAAGTTCCGCCCCGAAGCCCTGGCCGCGCACGTGGAGCTGGTGAAGGGGGAGCGAAGCCTGCTCGCGGAGCGCGCGTCGGACCTTCTCTGAGCTTCCGCCGGCGGCCCGCGGCCGCGGTGATCGCCCCCCCCCGAGACACCGACCCCCGTGCCGAGCCGCCCCCCCGCCCGGGACGCGTGGCGGGACACGGGCTTCCAGTGACGTTGCCTCGTCACGCGGTTTGGCGAAAGCGCGGGGCGAGCCGCCTCCGCGGCCGCGGTGATCGCCCCCCCCGAGACACCGACCCCCGTGCCGAGCCGCCCCCGTGCCCGGGATGCGTGG
>CAYRIJ010000290.1:0-4958 GCA_964424285.1 uncultured bacterium | reverse complement strand
GCCGAGCTTGCCCTCGGCCACCAGCCGACTCTGGAACGCGCGCTGCTCGGTGATGTCGCGGGCCACCCATACGATGGCGATCGGGTCCCCGGCCCGATTCCGCATGGCGTTGGTCTCGAGGAACACGGGGAGGCTGGAGCCGTCCTGCCGGTGGCCGGTGAGCTCTCCCTTCCACCCCCCTTCCACCGACCGGGTGAGGATCCGCTCCACCAGGTCCGCGTCCAGGGTCGTCCGGCTCATGATCCCCACGTCCTGGCCCACGAGCGCATCCCGCGGGTAACCCAAAGCGTTCAGGATGCGCTGGTTGACGAAGAGCACCCGGCCGGTGAGATCGGTTACCGCCACGCCGATGGGGACGGCCTCCATGGCCTGAAAGAGCTCCCCGATGTGGTCGGTGAGGGACTCCGCGGAAAGTGGTGATTCGGGGAGAAAGCTATTTTCCAAAATCGGCCCTCGGGCCCGGGTTTGGGAAGACATTCGAATCACCTGAGAGAATAGAAGTAACTTGGGCGGGATTCAAGACAAAGGGCGGGGCCGGGGGAAGAGGGGAATCAGCCCTGGGCGGAGCGGGGGTCCCCGGCCGGCGACGGGGCGGCCTGGCCGGCGTGGGCCGGGCACTCCCGGCGGAGGGGGCAGGTGTCCGGGCCCTGGTCGAGGGGGCATCCTCCGACCACCCGGTTGTGGTTCCGGCAGTAGAACGAATAGGTCGAGCTCTCGGCCGCAGGTCTCTTGATCCGGAACGCTCGCATGCCGCCTCCACGCTTCGGTCTGCCATCAGGGGTCGGCCATTGGTCTTAGCAACCCTCGTGCCCGGATCGGGTCCGGACGCCCCGAATCCCCGCCGTCCAGCTCAACCCCTTGAACGACAGCGGGTTTCATCGATCATGGATCGGTCTCGTACCGGGTGGAGATAGGTGTGCGGGGAGGGGGCCGTGCAAAAAGACCCACCGGTGGTGGTGGGTTTTCGCGCACCGATCTTCCGCCGAGGCCTCGAAGGGGTTTTCCCCCCGCGCCTTCAAGTTCGGCGGGAGGACGCCGATATCTCCCGGTACGTGCGGGTCCGCTCAGCGAGGGCGGGCATGGTTCATGGCTTCAGTGCACCAAGGGGGTTCGACCCATGGTCGTAGTGTCCTACTCCGGGAAAGAAATCAACGCCAAGCTGGTTTACTACGGCCCGGGACTCAGCGGTAAGACGACCAATCTCGAGTACATCTACCAGAGCGTTCCCTCGAACAACCGAGGGAAGATGGTCTCCATGAAGACCCGGACCGAGCGCACGCTCTTCTTCGACTTCCTGCCGGTGGACCTCGGGGAAATGGGCGGGTTCAAGACCCGGTTCCTCCTCTACACCGTTCCCGGCCAGGTGTACTACAACGCCACCCGGAAGCTGGTTCTGCGCGGGGTGGACGCGGTGATCTTCGTGGCCGATTCCGCCCGCGGGAAGATGGACGAGAACATCGAGTCCCTCCGGAACCTGCACGAAAACCTGAAGGAGTACGGGCTCAGCACCGAGGACATCCCGGTGGTGATGCAGTACAACAAGCGCGACCTCGACGACGTCTATTCGGTCGAGGAGCTGGAAGAGGCCCTGAACCCGGGCGGCCTGACCTACTTCGAGGCGGTGGCCACCACCGGTCAGGGGGTCTTCGAGACCTTCCGGGGCATCGCCCGCGTGCTCCTCCAGAAGCTGAACAAGGACATCAAGTTGGGAGACGGGCGCGGTCTGGCGGCCAAGATGGGGGCAGGGGAGGGGACGGCTCACCCCGCCCCGGCCAAAGCCCCCGCTCCGGCGGCCGAACCCGCCGCGGGCCCTTCGATGGTCCCGGAGACCCCGAAGCCGGCCGCCCCGGTTTCCTTCCGGCCGCCGAAGCCGGAGCCGGCCGCGCCGCCGCGCCCGAAGCCGTGGCAGCCGCCCGCGGCACCCGAACCCAAGCCGGTGAAGGCGTCGGAGCCCGCGCCCCGGCCGCCCGCGCCCAAGCCGGTCGAAGCCTCCGCCCCCGCGGCGGCCTCGAAGCCCGAACCCCCGGCCCCGCGGCCGGAGCCCGAACCGGTGGAAGCCCGGTCGGAATCCCGCCCGACGCCGGCCCCGGAGATGCGCCGGGTGGAGGGCACCCGGCCGGCCGACGTGCTGGAGGTTCCCGCCGAGAGCTTCAGCCCCGTCTCCGAGGAGGGCGAAAAGCCGGGTTTCTGGGGCCGGATGTTCGGCCGAAAGGCCCGGGAGGATCAGGGCGCGGAAACCCTGGTGGCCGAGGCGAGCCTGGCCCCGGTGGAGATTCCCGCGGTGGGAGGCTCCGGCGACGCCTCCCCGGTCTTCATCGAGCGTCGGATCCAGGTGCCGATCACCCTGGGGCCCGACGAGATCGTCCGGGGCGCGAAGCTCCGGCTCGTCCTGGAGATCCGGGTGGATCCGGCCGAGAAGCGGAACTCCAAGGTGGCCTGATCCCGAATTGCGCCTCCGAGCGGGCACGAACCCTCCGGCGGGGACCCAATGGGTCCCCGTCGGTGTATATGGGGACAGGGCCCGGGTGGGAGAGCGGCGCGGTGTTCGGTTGACGAGGCCCCGGCGCTTGATTACTCTTGGAATCGGCTTGCTGTAGACGCGGGAGGCGTACCCATGTTCCGGAAGCACAACACCCCCATCTTCGTCCTGATTCCGATGGTCGCCCTGTTGGTCGGCGCCGGAGCGGCTTCGGCCGGGCTCCCCGACGCCACCCCCCCCGCCCTCCGGGGCATCGGAACCGAGCCGTCGGCCGGGCTCCTGAATTCCGGGTTGCTCGACTTCTCCCGATTCGACGTCCGGAACAGCCTCAGCTACTCCTTTTCCTCCTCGTCGCAGTTCGGCTCGCAATCCGCCGGGCTCTGGCTGACCGAGTTCGGCTACCGGATCTCCGATCCGCTCCGGGTCTCGGTCGACGTCGGCGCGACCCTCGATCCCTCTTCGGAGAACCTGTTCAGCGAAAAGAACATCTTCCTCCGGGGCTTCAATCTGGACTACCGGCCGAGCCGGAACTTCCAGCTCAACGTCTCCTACGTCAACACGCCTCCCGCCGCGGCCACCGCTCTCGGTTACCGCGGCTGGCCCTATGCCGGGGGATACCGACCTTATGGGTCGCCCCTGAGTATGGGCCATTGAAGTTTCGGTCCTCTTCCTCCTCCTCTCCCGCCGTCGTTTCCTCGTCGACCCGTGGCCTGCGCGATCGCGCCGAGGACACCGCCCGTCGCCTGAAGGCGGAGCCGGGCCGGTTGGATCTCGTCCTGGAGCTGGCCCAGACCCTGGAGCGGCTCGGGGAGCACCGTGACGCGCTCCGCGTGGTGGAGCGCATGTCCCGGCGGGGCGCATCCACCCCGGAGCTGGTTCGCCTGCGCGCGGAGTGCCTGCGGCGGGTGGGCCGCGCCGAGGAGGCGGTGACCGTGCTCGACGAGGCGGCGGAGATGCTGGCGGACATTCCCGGCGCCTGGATCACCCGGGGCCGGTGTCTGGCCGCGGCGGGGCGGCTCGAGGAGGCGGTCGAGGCCTCGCAGAACGCGGCCCGCCTCGATCCCGGGAGCGCCGACGCCCAGTATGCGGTCGGGGTGACCCTGGCCCGGGCCGGCCGGGGCTACGAGGCCGAGCAGGCCTACAACCGGGCGATCCGCCTGGACCCCGACATGGCCAAGGCCCACATCAACCTCGGCATCCTCTACGACACCCTCGGGCGGAAAGAGGACGCCCTGGCCTCGCTCCGGCGCGCCACCACCTGCGACCCCGAGAGCGCGGTGGGTCACGCCAACCTGGGGGCGATCTACGGGGAGCAGGGCCGGCGCGAGGAGGCGTTGGCCGAGCTCAAGCGGGCGTTGGAGATCGACCCGCGCTCCGCCGAGGCCCACTTCAACCTGGCGCTCCTCTACCTGGACGAGGGCCGGCTGGAGCAGGCGACCGAAGCGCTGACCGCGGCCCGGGAGACCGCTCCCGAGGACACCCGCATCCTCTACTACTCCGGGGTGCTCGCGCTTCGTCAGGGACGTCATCAGGAGACCGTCTCGGTGTTCACGGAGTACGTGCGGCTCCAGAAAGAGGACGCCCGCGGCCACTACCACCTTGGGGTGGGGCTCTTGCGCCTGAGTCGCCTGGACGAGGCGGTCCAGAGCTTTCAACGGGCGGTGAAGATCGATCCCGGCCACCAGCGCGCCCACTACTACCTCGGGGTGGCCTTCGACCGGAAGGGCCTCAAGCACGAAGCCCGTCTCGCCTATCATGCCGCCGACCGGCTCGACCGGGGCGGCCCCCCGCTCGGATAGACCCCGGTGTCCTTTGTCGACGCCCTCGTTCTGGGCCTGGTGCAGGGCCTGACCGAATTCCTTCCCGTCTCTTCCTCGGGGCACCTGGTGCTGGCCGGGCGGCTTCTGGGACTGGGCCGGGGAAGCGTGGCCTTCGACGTCTGGCTCCATCTCGCCACCCTGACCGCGGTGGTGGCGGCGCTCCGGGGCGACGTCTGGATGATGCTCCGGAGCCTCTCCCCGCGCGCCCCGGAGCCGGCGGCCGGACGGGGCCGAAAGCTGATCGTGGCCATGGTGGTGGGGACCATCCCCGCGGTGATCGTGGGGTTGTTGGCGAAGGACGCGGTCGAGGCCGCGTTCACCAGCGTGCGGCTGGTCGGGGTGGATCTCATCCTGACCGCGTTCATCCTCGCCATCTCGCGGCTCTTTCCCGGGCGCGGGATGCCGCTCACCCCGATCAAGGCCCTGGGGATCGGCATCGCCCAGTGCATCGCCATCCTCCCCGGGGTGAGCCGCTCCGGATCCACCCTCACCGCCGGGCTCATGTTCGGGCTCTCCGGCGAGGAGGCGGCGCGGTTCTCCTTCCTCCTTTCGGTGCCGGCCATCCTGGGGGCGGCGGTGCTCGACGCCCCTGAGATCGCCCACCTGGGGGGGAACCCCTGGATCCTGGTCGGGAGCTTCCTGGTGGCCGCGGCGAGCGG
>CAYRIJ010000289.1:0-4971 GCA_964424285.1 uncultured bacterium | reverse complement strand
CCCAGTTCAAGGAAGTGCTCTCCCTCGGGATGACCCACAGCTTCTTCTAGCCGCAGCCCGGCCGGAATTCCGTCCCCCCGTGCTTCGGCGCGGCCCCACGCGCCGCGCCGCCCTCCCTCCCGGCTATTTGCCAAATCGATAGAACATGCGTGCCTCGCAAAACAGGTACGCCGATACTTGTTTCCGGTCGATGCGACGCGCGAAGCCGGCTGCACCGCAGGGAGGAAGATTCGTGGCCACGCTGATCCAGATTTCCGAGGCGACCGCCCTCGGCCTTCACGCCATGGGACGCCTGGCCACCGGTCGGGGCGAGATGATGAGCGCCCGCTCCCTGGCCGAGGCCTGCGGCGCCTCCGACGCCCACATGATCAAGGTCTGCCAGCGGCTCAACCGGTCGGGGCTCCTCACCGCGCGGCGCGGCCCGGGAGGCGGCTTCCGGCTGGCCAAGAGCCCGGCCCGGATCCGCCTCCTCGACGTCTATGCCGCCATCGAGGGGACGATCGAGTTCCGCCCCTGCATCCTCCGGAACCACGATTGCCGCTCCGCCTCCGGACACGAGTGCGTCTTCGCCGAGGGCCTCCACCGGATCGAACGGGAGTTTCTTCGATATCTGAAGAGCACCACCCTCGCCGACGTCGCGGATCGGTGCCGGGGGAGGGCCGCGGCATGAGCCGCTTCCTCCTCTCGCGGCGCCAGTGGTTCCCGGTGATCCTGACCCTGGCCATCGCTCTGGCCGCGGTGGTCTGGAGCGTGGGAACCACCCGCATCCCGGGCGGGAAAGGCGGGCGCGCCCCCGACGAGACCGACTACCGGCCCGCGCACCGGAGCCACCTCGACCACGCGGCCTATTTCAACGGGCCCTTCGCCACGCCCCAGGACGTGACCCGCGCCTGCCTCGCCTGCCATCCGGACGCCGCGGCCGAGGTCATGAAGACCGCGCACTGGGAGTGGCTGGGGCCCGAGACGGCGGTGCCGGGGCACGAAGGCCTCCACCGGATCGGAAAGAAGAACCTCCTCAACAACTTCTGCATCAGCACCATCGGGAACCAGGTCTCCTGCACCAAGTGCCACGCGGGCTACGGGTGGCGGGACTCCACCTTCGACTTCACCCGGGCGGAGAACGTGGACTGCCTGGTCTGCCACGAACACACCGGCACCTACGTCAAGGGAAAGGCCGGGCTCCCCACCCCGGAGAGCGACCTTCTCGCCGCCGCCCGGTCGGTGGGGACGCCCCGGCGCGAGAACTGCGGGGTCTGCCACAACTACGGCGGGGGCGGCCAGGGCGTGAAGCACGGGGACCTGGACTCGAGCCTGGACAACCCCTCCCCCGAAGACGACGTGCACATGGGCCGGGCCGGCCTGCTCTGCATCGACTGCCACCGGACGGTCGGGCACCGGATCCCCGGCCGCGCGTTCTCGGTGAGCGTGGAGGGCTCGAACGGCGTGGCCTGCACCGGTTGCCACCCCCGGACCCCCCACCGCGACGAGCGGTTGAACGCCCACGTGAAGTCGGTGGCCTGCCAGACCTGCCACATCCCCACCTACGCGCGGAAGCTTCCCACCAAGACCTTCTGGGACTGGAGCCGGGCCGGGGACACCACCCGGGTCGAGGACCCGCACCACTACCTGAAGATCAAGGGCGAGTTCCTCTACGACCGGGATGTGACGCCCGAGTACCGGTGGTTCGACCGGAGCGTGGACCGCTACCTGCTGGGCGACCGGATCGACACCACCCGGGTGACCGACCTGAACCTCCCCCGGGGCGGCATCGACGAGCCGGAGGCCAAGGTCTGGCCGTTCAAGGTGCACCGCGCCCTGCAGCCCTTCGACCGGGTGAACCTGACCCTGCTCCCGCCCCTCACCGGCGGCGACGGCGGGTTCTGGACCACCTTCGACTGGCCGAGCGCGCTTCGCCTCGGCGCGGACGCGGCCGGAATGCCCTACAGCGGGAGCTACGGGTTCGCCCGCACCGCCATGTACTGGCCGCTGTCGCACACGGTGACCCCCAAGGAACGGGCGCTCACCTGCAACGACTGCCACGGGGAAGGGGGCCGGATGGACTGGGCGGCCCTGGGCTACGACGAGGATCCGATGTTCGGAGGAGGCCGGCGATGAAACGGAACACCGCCGCCGTGGCCCGGCGGGCATCGCTGGCCGCGCTCCTGGTGGGACTGAGCTTCATCCCCGCCGGCGGGCCCCGCGCCGAACCGACCCCCGGCAATCGAGCGGCGGCGCCTCGGGGGCCGGTCCCCAACGCCATGCACCCCCTCTTCGCGCCCCTCGACTCCACCGGCGCGCCCATCGCCCGATCCGGACTCCCCGCGTCCTCCCCCCGCACCTGCGGCGCGTGTCACGACGTGAAGGCCATCCGGTCCCACGACGATCACTGGACCGCCTCGGTGCGCGTCGATTGCGTGGCCTGCCACTTCGAGGGGGGCCGGCTTCCCGCCGACCCCGCGGCCTACGACGCGGACGGCCGGATCCGGAGGGAGGCCATGTTCCTCTCCGGGCCCCGCGACGCCCAGTGCGCGGCCTGCCACGGCATCGCCCACGCGGGGCGAACGCCGCTCGAGATCCCCGCCGACTTCGGCCTCGCCCCCGAACCGCCGCGGACCTACGCCCTCACCCTCCGCACCGGCGAGATCCTCTCCGGCCAGGACCTCTCCGAGTCCTTCCTCAATCTTCCCGGGAAGGAGACCCGGGCCACTCCCTGGGACGTCCATCTTCGCCGGCTGGTGACCTGCGTGGACTGCCACTACGCGGCCAACAACCCCCTGAAGACCGGCCGGCGGCGCGTCCGCCCCTCGTTCCTCGCCGAGGACCCGCGCCGGATCGAGTTCACCGAGTACCTGAAGCGGCCCGACCACGAACTGGCCGCCGCGGACTGCCGCTCGTGCCACGATCCGCTCGCCGCCCACGACTTCCTCCCCTACAAGGAGCGCCACCTGGATGCCCTGGAGTGCGGCGCGTGTCACGTCCCCCGGTTGTTCGGGCCGGCGGCCCGGCTGGTGGACAGCACGGTGGTCACCCTTCAGGGCGCGCCCGCGCTCGTTCTCCGAGGCTTCGACGCGAACCCCGGCCGGTCCCTGAACACCGCCTACGACGCCGGGTACGTCCCCCTGCTTCGCCCGATCGCCGGAGCCGACGGACGGACCCGCCTCGCCCCGGTGAACGCGGTGGCCTCGTACTCCTGGGTCGACGGGGCCGGCGGGGAGCCCGTCCCCTGGGACCGCGTGACCGCCGCATTCCTGGTGGACGGACGCTATGCGTCCCCGATCCTGGCCGCCCTGGACGCCGACGGCGACGGCGCCGTCTCCGCGACCGAACTCCGGCTGGACTCCCCGGCCAAGCTCGACGCGGTTCGCGCCCGGCTCCGGGCGGTGGGGGTGACCGATCCGAGGCCGGCCGCGTCGGTCCGCACCTACCCGGTCCGCCACGGGATCCAGGCCGGAGCGCAGGTCATGCGCGACTGCAACTCGTGCCACACCCGGGGAGGCCGGCTGGCGGCGGGGCTCGCCCTGGGGCCCTACGCTCCGGCCGGGCTCATCGTGGAGACCGAGGCCGTGCCTCCCGAGTTTCCGGGCCGGGACGTGTTCGGCCACGCCCGCGGAGGCTGGGCGGACCGGATGGGCTTCCTCCTCTTCCTCCTGGTGGTGGCCGGGGTGGGCGTTCACGCGTCGGTCCGCTTCGTGACCCGGGCGTCGCGGGCCCGGTCCGCCGAGGCGCTGGAGCGGGTCTACCTCTACACGACCTACGAGCGCTTCTGGCACTGGCTCATGGCGGGGAGCGTGCTGGTGCTGGCGTTGACCGGCCTCCAGGTCCACTTCGCCGGGGTCCGGGGGGCGCTCCCCCTGCCCCAGGCCGTGGTGCTCCACAACGCCTTCGCCCTCATCCTCACCGCCAACGCGTTTCTCGCGCTCTTCTATCACGTGACCACCCGGGCCATCCAACGGTTCTTCCCGCCGCGCGAGGGAATCCTGGCCCGCATCCTGGAGCAGGCCCGCTTCTATACCTCGGGGATCTTCCTGGGGCGGCCGCATCCCTCGCCCAAGACCCCGGAGCGCCGGCTGAACCCTCTCCAGCAGGTGACCTACCTCCTCCTCCTGAACGTTCTGTTCCCGCTCCAGGTGGTGACCGGGGCGTTCATCTGGGGCCTGTCCCGCCGCCCCGACCTGGCCGATCGCGTGGGCGGGCTGACCCTGATGGCCCCCCTCCACAGCCTGGGGGCGTGGCTCTTCCTGGCGTTCCTGGTCCTCCACCTCTACCTCACCACCACCGGTCATACCGTGACCTCGAACCTCAAGGCGATGGTCGACGGCTACGACGAGATCGAGCCCGACCTTCTCTCCCACAAGGAGGGCTCGCGTGCCTGATCGCTCGAAGCCGCCCCGCGGCTACATCAACCCCTACCTCGGCGGCGCGCTCCTGGGCGTGGTGCTGTTCCTGACCTTCTACGTGACCGGGAACGGCCTCGGGGCCTCGGGCGCGATCACTCACGTGCAGGTGGCGCTGTTGAAGCTCGTCGCCCCAGCCCACGTGGACCGGACCGCCTACATGTCGGAGATCGGAGGCGGGAGCCGCCGGGCGCTCGCCCACCCGGGGGTCTACATGCTGATCGGGATCGTCCTGGGAGGGATGCTCTCGGGGGTCGCGAACCGGCGCTTTCGCATCGAGACCCGGCGGGGCCCGAGGATCTCCGTCCCCACCCGGCTCGTCTTCGCCTTCCTGGGCGGCCTCATCATGGCCTACGGCGCGCGGATGGCCCGGGGCTGCACCTCCGGCCAGGCCCTGAGCGGCGGCGCCGTGCTCTCGGTGGGGAGCTTCCTCTTCATGTTCGCGATCTTCGCCTCGGCCTACGCGCTCGCCCGGTCGCTCCGGCGGCTCTGGAACTGAGGAGGACCCATGCCACCCCTACACCCCGCCGCCCTCGGTTCCCTGGTCGAGTTCGCGGTGTTCCTGTCCATCGGGATG
>CAYRIJ010000288.1:0-4982 GCA_964424285.1 uncultured bacterium | reverse complement strand
ACCGCGCCCACGTACTGGGAGAGATCGACCCGCACGGTGTGCCAGGCTCCGCTCATGATGCGTCCGGTGTAGATCGGACGCGACGCCCAGATCGGGCTGGTGCCGCCGTAGCGGCCCGGGTAGCCCCCGTCGGGGTCGACCTGGGTCCAGTCGCCCCCGTTCACCGAGATCTCGATCACTCCCCCGGCCAGCCCGCTGGTGGAGTCGGCCAGGAAGATGCTCACGCTCTGATCGAACAGGAGTTCGGCCGCGGGGGGGAGCAGCACCGGGGGAGAGACCAGCGCGCAGTCCGCGCCCTGGCGGAAGCCGTAGGGATAGTTCCCGCAGCGGAACCCGGGGGTCCCGTCCCGCCCCACGTCCGGCGCGTAGTTCCACTGATCGAACGCGGTCAACCGCACCGGCTCGTGCTGCCAGGCGGAGATGGATTGGTTGAAGTCGTCGGAGCGCCCCACCACCGTGCCCAGCCCGAGCTCCACCGGGACGTGGCGCTCCGGAGCGTCGTCCCAGGAGAGATCGATGGCCAGGGGAAGTCCGTAGGGGTCCCCGGGCAGGTTCGAGGCGATCCGAACCCGCAGGGGGTTCTCGGGAGTGAGCGTGGTTCCCGCCGGAATCGAGGCGGCGTCCCAATCCGGATCCAGGACCTCTCCCCGGGAATCCAGGGAACGGAGATGGAGGTGCAGGTGGGACGCGGCCAGCCGGGACACCGCGATGCGCGGCAGGACCCCCGCGGTCTCGCCGGCGGTGACCAGCCCGTCCCCGTTTCCCTCCAGCTCGATCATGTTGACCGCGCTCACCTCCACCACCGACCCCGGCTCCACATGGAGGTTCGCGGTCATCGTCCCGTCGGGATCCGGACCCTGGATGCCGAAGACCGAGACATAGCTGTCGGTGCCGTTGTAGGCGGTGCTGGGGGGCTCGGTGTAGGCCGCGAACACGTCGCCCGCGTGAAACGGATCGCCGGCGTCCCCGTAGTTGATGTAGCCGGTTCTCCCCTCGAGCTGGTAGAGGCCGTCCGCCTGCTCGAGCGCCACCTTGTAGTGTTCGGCGCTGTCGTTGCCCGGCACCCGATCGTCGATGTGGTAGATCATGATCCCCTGCCCGGGGAGGGCCCGGTCCAATCCGGACTTCCGGCGGTTCTCGAGCAGGAAGTACTCCGATCCGCCGCCTCCGTTCCCCCACAGGCGATACACCTTGTCCGTGACCGAGCTTGGGGGAATGGTCACCGCGTCCCGATCGTAGAAAACGGGCACGACGTTCACGAACCCCAGCCGGGTCTTCGACCACGCGTCGAAGTCCACCGGGATCCCCTCGGCCCCCACCGTGATCCCTCCGCACATGAGCGACCACTGTCCGATGCCCGCGCTGGGCGGAGAGACCTTGTCGTACAGATCGGGAAGCCCCATCAGGTGGCCGAGCTCGTGGCAGAAGATCCCGACCCCCCCGCCTTCCGGGTTCAAGGTGAAGTACCGCCCGAACACGCCGTCCACCGGAACCGGCGCCGTCGTCCACCAGTGAACCGCGGTGAACTCGTCGGGCTGATACCGAAGCTCGTCCCCGCCGCCGGCGTGAATGATCACGATGCCGTCGACGGTCTCGTCGTCGTCCCCGGAGTCGGGGACGCCGTCCGGCCCCTCGTCGTCGAATTGCGCGAAGTTGATGGTGGGATCGGCGAGGTGAATGGCCTCCTCGGCCAGGTACTGGGAGTTGTTGGGATAGAGCCGGCCCAGCCCTCCCTGTCCCTGGGTGTACTCGGTGTGCTTCGCGGCCGCGGTGAACCAGCCCCGCACCTCCCCGGTGAACTCCAGTCGGCCGTGGGAGGATTCGTACAGGAAGTCGGCCACCGAACCCCCGGGAAGCTCGTTGCGGCTGAACAGGAGGCGCCGGTAGTACTCGGGCGGGTGGGCGCCGGTGTCGGCGGCCATGTCGGGAAAGTCGATCAGGATCGCCACCACCCGAAGCGTGGTGACCTTGCCCTCGGCGCGCAACTCGCTCTGTCCCAGGAGATGAGCGGCGGGGCGGCCCAGGCCCTGATCCTCCCAGAGCTGTTGCTGGGCGGGGGGCAGGCCGAGCCACGCCGGGGCCGGCGTCGCCGGTCCGGCCAACGCCGGCGTCGCCTCCGCCGTCCATCCCCGGGTCGGGGAGAACGCGGAAAGAGCCAGGATGACGAGAATCGTAAGCCGGGAATTCAAGGGAGGAGGCGGGACCGAGGGGGCAAGCCGATGCTTGAAGCGCCGCACCCAGGTTTCGCCCGGCCGGGCGGTAGACAGGTTCATGCTGGTGACGGTGACCCTCAGGCAGCGGGTCTCATATCCGAGTCGGATTCCAACCCCGTCGAACCCCAGTCTATTGGGGTTCGGGTCCGGCGTCAAGCAACCGAATCGGTCGCCTGGCCGGGGGCGGTCCGGGCCCGGTCCAGCCGGGCCGCGAGGCGGGCCGCTCCCCACCCGACCGCCGACCCCATGGCCCAGCCTCCCAGCACGTCCGACGGATAGTGAACGCCCAGGTAGACCCGGCTGTAGCCCACCCCGAACGCGATCAGGGCGGCGGGAATCGCCCACTTCCGGTGGCGAAGGGCCAGGAACACGGCCAGCCCGGCGATATTGAAGGCATGGGACGAGGGAAAGGAGCCGGAGCTCGAGCAGTGCGCGCCGTGGTTCTTCACCCCCTCGATGGCCGCTTCCGCCCGACAGGGCCGCGGGCGGTGCACCAGCGGCTTCAGGAGATGGCTCGAGATCTGGTCGGTGGTCGGGACCAGGAGCAGGAGAACGAGGAGGGTGACCCGGCCGTGCCGCCCGTCCCGGAAGAGCATCCAGGCCACGAGCCCCGCGATGACCGGCAGCCAGTAGAGGGGATTCGAGAGCACCTTCATGACCGGGGCGAGGGCGTCGAACCCCCACGAGAGATTGATGAGACGAAACAGGGCGAGGTCCAGGCTCACGGCGCGGTCAGCTCCTTCAATAGACGGGTGGCGTCCGGGGTCCGCGTTTCCGGAGGAAGCTCCTCCAGAACGCGCCGGGCCTCTTCCCGACGTCCGAGGGCGGTCAGGGCCCGGGCCTCTCCCACCCGGCCGGCCACGTTCTCCGGCTCCAGCGCCACCAGCTGCTGGAAGGCGGCGAGGGCCTCGGCGAAACGGCCCAGGTTACCCAGAACGACCCCCGCGTTCAGGAGCGATTCGGGGGCGTGGGTGGCGGCGGCGAGGGCGCGCCGGGCCAGGGAGTCCGCCTCGGCCCGTTTCCCCTCGCGAAGAGCCAGCGCGGCCAGGTTTCCCAGGGCCTTGGGATGGACGGGGTTCAGGAGCACCGCGGTGGTGAAGTCCTCGCGGGCCGCGTCCAGGGTTCCCCGCCGGGCCTCCAGCACCCCCAGATTGTTCCAGCCGTCGGCGAAGCCGGGGTCGACCATGATCGAGGTCTTGCAGGCGGCGAAGGCCTCGGCGGAGTGTCCCATCTTGGCGTGAAAGATCGAGAGGCGGAGGTAGGACTCCGCGTAGGAGTGGTGGAGGCGGTTGTGGAAGAGATCGGCGTTCAGGGTCCAGGAGGAGAGAACGAGCACCGAGGCGTAGATCAGGAAGCGGGGCCGCCGGCCCGCGCGGATCAGGGTCACCGCGTCGGCCAGCCCGTACCCTGCCCACACCGCGAGGAGAGGGGTCAGCGGCGCACGGTAGCGGCCGCACACGAAGAAGGCCACGACGACCAGGCCCAGGACCGCCGGCACCGCCACCCAGGCGAAGGAAAGGCGCCGGTGGGTGAGCCCGAGCGCCAACCCGGCCAGGGCCAGGGGGCCGAGAACCCCGAACCCCGAGAGCATGGGGATCCGGAATATTCTGCTCATTCTGGAGAAAAAGTAGTAATCCTGGTTGTTGGGGATCTCGAAGGCGTCCCAGAAGTACCCGAGCTTCCTGAGCTCGAGCCGGAGGAACGCCCCGGGGTCGTGGATCATCCAGGCCGCGGCCTGGCGGTACCAGTACCGGGAGACCTCCGACGGCTTCAGGGGCCGTCCCATCGCCAGCTCGGCGGCCCGGGTGGAGTCGTGGATCTGACCCTCCCAGGTCCGGCGGAACTGCGGGGCGATCGCGGCCATCCCGTCGGCGGCGGGGTTGTTCCCCAGGTAGAAGTTCAGCCCCCCCTGGGAAGCCACCGGCACCAGGTCCCTCCCCACCGCGTAGTTCCGGACCAGGACCGGGGAGATGGCGAGAAGCACCGCGGCGGCGTAGAGGCCGGCGGGCCGAAGCCCCCGCCGGCCCCGGCGGGCCAGGAGGTAGACCGCGACCACCGGGGCCAGGGCGAGGATGGTCGGTCGCACCAGGGCGGCCACCCCGGCCGCCGCCCCCGCCCCGAGCCAGGACCGGACCGTCCCCCGGGCCACCGCACGGTCCAGGGACCAGGCGGCGATGAGAAACAGCGGCGCCTCCAGCACCACCAGGAGGAGTTCGCCCTCGAAGTAGATGGACGGGCCGTGGAGAGCCACCAGAAGTCCGGCGGCCACCGCGGCGAATCGTCCGAAGCGGGGATAGGCGAATCCCGCGGTCAGGAGCGCGGTGCCCGCCCCGATACCGAACTGGATCAGCCGCACCAGGAGGTAGTTCGGGCCGAAGATCGCGTAGACCACTCCCAGGAAATACGGGTAGAGCGGGGCGCGGAAGAACACCTCGCTTCCCCACCAATCCCCCGCGGCCAGCCGGCGCGCCCACTGATCGTGGTAAAGCGCGTCCATCTGGGGATGGTCGAAGAAGGGGGTGTGCCGGAGGTCGGTCAGGTAGAGGAGCCGAAGCGCCAGGGCCAGAACGAACACCGCCCACACCCAGGGATCCTTCCACCAGGACCGCAAGGGGCCGGGATTGCTATGCTCGGCGGTCATGAGCTGGACCTGGAGTTGCGAGGAAGACGTCCTCGTGTTGCGCCACCGGCCGCTGCCCCCGGGCATCGCGGAGTTCGGGGTGGCCGGCCGCGCCCTTCGCCCCGGGGCGCCCGGCCCGCTCGGAGCCC
>CAYRIJ010000287.1:0-4982 GCA_964424285.1 uncultured bacterium | reverse complement strand
TCACCCGGGTGAATTCCGGGACGGGTTCCGCACGCACAACCGCGCGTGTTCACCCCGGCGAACTTCGTGCTCGAACCTGGGAGTCCCGCCCGCCCCGCTCTTAGTTCCCCGCCTTCAACTCGTCGAGGAGCTTCCGGTAGTACTCCTTCTGCTCGTCCGGCGCGGCGGCGATCGCCCGCTGAATCAGGGAGTCCGCCTGGTCCGCGTGACCGAGACGGGCGTGGACCCGTCCCAGGACGCCGAGATTCCAGGGATTCGTCCCCCCGGTGAGATCGTTGCCCCGGGCGGCGAAGCGGAGCGCCAGCTTCCCGTCGTCGGCGGAGAGCGTCTCCTGGTTCAGGAGCTTGGAGGCGGCCAGCGCCAGGAGATTCGCCGCGTCGGGGGCGTGCACGCCTCCGTCGAGGACGGCGAGGCTCTCGGCCGCGGCCCAGGCCCGATCCCAGTCGGCCCCGTCGACCGCGCCCTCCAGGTGTCGCTTGAGGTAGAAGCCCGGGGCCAGCTTCCGCTTCTCCTCGATCGACTTCGCCGTCCAGCTGGCCAGGTCCCAGGTCCCGTCCACCACCGAGGCCAGAACGCCGTCCATGAAGTCCGGATGGCCTTCCCAGGCCAGCCGCCCCTCCCGGTCGATGATGTAGGTGGTGGGGATGCCCTCTTCCCCCGCCCCGTAGAGCCATTGCGTGGCCGTGAGGCCCTGGTTGGGCTCCTTCCCGTCGGGGATGGAGTCCGTCGCCACCGCGAACGCCATCCTCTTCCCCTGCTTCCGGACGAAATCGGCCACCCCTTCGGGATGAACCTCCAGCACGTTCACGCTCACCAGGGTGACGCTCTTGGAGAACTTCTCCTGGAGGGCGGAGAGATGCGGAAACGCGGCGATGCAGGGACCGCACCAGCTCGCCCAGAGATCCACCACGTAGACGTGGCCGGGCTCGAAGCGCTCCACCGGCTCCCCCTTCACCCACCCGCTCACGGTGAGCGGCGGGGCGGGATCCCCGACCAGGAGGGGAAACGGCCGGTCCGGGGCCGGGGCCGCCGCGTCCGCGCTCAACCCGGGAAGGACGGCGAGGAGCAGGATGACCGGGAAGATCGATGTCCTGGCCGGCGGGTTCATGGAGCCTCCTGTTCGCACGATGTCCGGTCGCTCGACCGGCGGCGGAGCTCACGGCTCGCGAGGGCCCGGACCCCTCCGTGGCCGGCCGCCACGGCGCTCCGAACCGGATCCGGCCGGTCAGCTCAGAAGCTTCGCCTTGAGAGAGATCTCCGTCGCGGCCAGGGCCTGGGACACCGGGCACCCCTTCTTGGCGCCGTCGGCCGTCTCCTGGAAGGTCTTCTCGTCGATCTTGGGGACCCGGGCTTCGGTCGACAGCTCGATGAGGGTGATCTTGAACCCCTCCCCCACCTTCTCCAGGTGGACCTGCGCCTTGGTCTGGATGCTCTCGGGGGGAAATCCCGCCTTGTCCAGGGCGCTGGAGAACGCCATGGAGAAGCAGCCGGCGTGGGCCGCTCCGACCAGTTCCTCGGGGTTGGTGCCGGTGCCGTTCTCGAACCGCGACGCGAAGGAATACTGCCCCTCGTAGGCCCCGCTCCCGAACTTCATCGTCCCCTTACCGTCCCGAAGCTTTCCGTCCCAACGGGCTTCGGCGTTGCGTACCGGCATGAATGACCTCCTCGTGGGTGTGGGCGGCCCGAAGGCCGCAGATTGGTTGCGATGAGCAAATCCGCCAGAACTGGACGTTCATGGTCCCACGACCCGGCGGTTCGCGGCAAGGGCGGCGGGATGGCGTGGAAGGGCTCCGGCGAGCGGTCAGGGGCCCGCCACCGTGACCGGTCCGCCTTCGGGCCCCTCCCCCGAGGCCTCGGAGCGGGCGAACAGGACGCGCGCAACGAGCGTTCGCGCGGGAAGGGACCACCGGCCGTCCACCACCGAAGCGGTGATCCGGACCGAGTCCCCCACCGCCTCCGCCCGGTAGCGGATCACCCGGTACTCGCCGTCCCGGTAGCCGTACCCGTCTCCCGCGTCCTCGTAGAGGGTGCCCACGGCCCGGCCGTCCGCATCCAGGCAGACCAGGAGCGTCACCGGACCGGGCGGCTTCTCGCCCACGTATTGCTCCACCGGGCCGGTGGCCACCACCGCCCCCTCGCGCAACCAGAGCGAGGGGAGGTCGGGATCGGCGCCGTCCTCGGGGCCGAAGTCGAAGCGGCGCCACCCGTGGGCCGGAGCCGCCGCCCGGGGGCCGTCCCCGGGAACCGTCCGCGCGGCCACCAGCAGGTCGCCTCCGAGCAGAAACGCGTCGTCCACGTCCCGGAGGGCGGGGTCGGCGGGATCGGCGAAGAAGAGGGGCCGGGCCACCGGAAGCCCGGTGGTCGAGGCCTCGTGGAACACGGTGTAAAGATAGGGGAGCAGGCGATAGCGCCGTTCCAGCGCCCGCCGGCAGACCGCCTCCACCTCCGGCCCGAACGCCCACGGCTCCTTGTCCACGGTCCCCTTGGCCGCGTGGCCCCGGGCGAAGGGGAGGAGCGCCCCGATCCCCATCCAGCGCGCGAACAGGGCGCCGTCCCCGTTCCCCGCGAACCCCCCGATGTCCGGGCCGGAGAAGGGCTGCCCGGAGAGGCCGAAGTTCAGGATCATGGGGATGGAGTCGGCGAGGTGCTCCCAGTCCGCGGTGTTGTCGCCGGTCCAGGTGGCGGCGTAGCGCTGTCCGCCGAGATGGCTCGAGCGGGTGAGAACGAAGGGCCGGCGATCCGGACGCGCCGCCGCCACCCCGTCGCGGGTGGCGCGAACCATCTCCATGCCGTAGACGTTGTGGTAGCGCTGGTGGTTCCCGGGCCCGCCCAGGTCGGGATCCGCCCGGTGAAGGTTGTCCAGCGGCATGGTCTTGGTCTCGACGTGGAAGATCGAGGGCTCGTTCATGTCGTTCCACACCCCGTCGATCCCCGGGGCCAGGTAACCCCGGTAGAGCCCGGCCCACCAGGTGCGGACCTCGGCCCGGGTGAAGTCGGGAAAGACGCACGCCCCCGGCCAGACGTCCCCCACGTAGGTCTCCCCGTCCCCCCGTTTCACCCAGGCGTCGAGCGCGGTTCCCTGGTGGTAGACGAAGTAGCCGGGGTCCCGCTTGATGCCCGGGTCGATCATCCAGACGGTGTGAAAGCCCTGGTCGTGAAGATCGCGATTGAGCGCGGCGGGATCGGGGAAGGTCGTGGGGTTGAACGTGAACGAGCGAAACCCGTCCATGTAGTCGATGTCCATCCAGATGACGTCGCAGGGGATCTTCCGCTCGCGGAACCCCCGCGCCACCTCGCGGACGCGCGAGGCCGGGGTGTAGGACCAGCGGCACTGGTGGTAGCCCAGGGCCCACAGCGGCGGCATCGGCATGTGCCCGGTGAGATCGGCCAGGGCCCGCACCACCTCCTGGGGCGAGTCGCGCTCGATCACGATCACCGGGAACTCCGGGCCGTCGGCGAAGAAGACGATTCCGTCGCGGAGATCCAGCCGTCCCTGGTAGCTGGTGTCGAAGAGCACCCCGAACGCGGTTCCGTCCGCGCGGACCGCGAGCACCCAGGGATGGGACTGGTAGAGGGCCTCGGTCGAGCGGTCGTAGCCGAAGGCGTCGGTGTTCCAGAGGGTGGTCGCGCGACCGTTCCGGAGCAGCGGCCCCGGGACCTCGCCGGTTCCGTAGAGGCTCGTACCGGGAGCGATCGCCACCCGGGCCCCGTTCCGCCCGTAGAGAAGCTCGAATTCGGGGCGGACCGGGAACTCGGCCGGGGCGGGGCCGGTCGCGGGCCGGGGGGACTCCAGGGCCAGGGAAGGGAGCGCCGCGGCCCGGGCTCCGGAGGAGGGATAGAACCGGACGATTCCGTCCCCGATCGACTCCGCCACCGGGCCGCCGGTCGCCCCGGCGGGACGGGCCGGCGCGCCGGGCGCGAGGACCAGGAGCCCGGCCAGGGCCAGGCAACCCGCGGCGAGGCCTCGGGCGGCGAAGCGAAGCGTGCGGGCGGGCCGCCGCGGTCCGGGGATCACCCCATCACCTGGACGCCCAGGAGCCAGCCGATCCCGTAGGTGACCGCCGCCGCCGCCGCGCCGAAGATCATCTGGCGGAGCCCCGAGTACCAGAGGCTTCGGCCGGTCATGATGGTGGTGAGGGCGCCGATGCCGAACAGCGCCAGGAGGCTCAGGGACACGCTCCAGACCGGGGCGGCATGGCCGACCTCCAGGAGGAAGGGGATGATCGGGACCACCGCGCCGCAGGCGAAGAGGAAGAAGGAGGTGAGCGCGGCCTGCCAGGGCGAGCCACCGAGGTCGGCGGGATCGATCCCCAGCTCCTCGCGGGCCAGGGTGTCGAGGGCGGTCTCCGGATCGGAGATGAGCCGCGCGGCCAGGGCGCGCGCCTCGTCCTCGGGGATGCCCTTGGCCTGGTAGATGAGCGCCAGCTCCGCCTCTTCCTCCTTGGGGGTCGTCTCCAGCTCGTCGGCCTCGATCTGGAGCTGGTGGCCGTAGAGCTCCCGCGAGTTCTGCACCGACAGCCACTCGCCGAGCGCCATGGAGATCGAGCCGGCCAGGAGTCCGGCCAGCCCGGTGATCAGGATCTGCTGGTTGGAAAGGGCGGCGCCGGCCACGCCCATGACCAGGCTCAAGGTGGAGAGAAGGCCGTCGTTGATCCCCAGCACCCCGGCGCGGAGCATGTTCCCCCCCACCGCGCGGTGCCGGCCCTCCAGCCGCGCCACCGACGAGCCCTCGATCCCTCCCCCCGATGCGCCGAGGGCGGTGGTGAGCACCCGGCGGTGCCAGCCCTCCTCCGCGGGAAGGGCCGAGGTGCGCGACTCGGGTTGGGCGATGTAGTCCGCGGTCGCGCCCCTTTCCCGGCCGATCACCGTGGGGAGCACCATCTCGGGACCGAACCGCCGGGCCATCCCGGTGAGGACGCGGCTCCTCCACGACGGTTTCAGGACCGGCACCGGCGCGCCGGAGGCCTTGAGCTGCACCTCCC
>CAYRIJ010000286.1:0-5087 GCA_964424285.1 uncultured bacterium | reverse complement strand
ACCGCGCCGCGGTTGGGGGCCAGGAGCAGGGACTCGCCGATCGATTCCCCCCCCACCCCCACGTTGGACCCCTCGTTCGCGTTCTCGAACTCGGCCAGATGACAGGCGTAGCCGAAGAAGAGGAACGGCTTCCCCAGGTTGTTCACCCGGTCCACGTCCCGCACCGAGAGCCGGGGATAGTTCTGGAACGTGGTCTCGGTGGTGATGATGTTGCGGTTGGCGTGTCCGGTGAACTCCCAGACCAGGCTCCCCCGGCTCAACTCGTCGAGCAGGACCGGGGTGACATGAGACCGGACCCAGGGAATGGTGTCGGTCAGAAGACTCTTGCCGTCACGGCTTGGGCAGTTTCCGACCACCCCGGGCTTCCGGCCGAGGGAGGCCACCGTGTCCACATAGGCGTTCAGGTAAAAGGGAACGCACTGGAAGTCCATGAGCCCGCTCCGGCCGGGAATGGAATCGCACATCGCCTCGGTGGTGGACCGGAAGACGACCTCGTCCGGTTTCCAGCAGTACCCCGAATTGAAGGTGATGCTGGTGGAGTACTGATCGTCGGCGAAGAAGAACCCGCGTTTCCGCCAGTCGTCGGTGGGTTGGGCGTTCTCGAAGGCGAGGATCTTCTGCACCATCCGGTTCACCTCGTCCACGCTTCCCACCGGGAGCCGGCCCACGTGCATCTCCGGGAGCACGTCCAACTCGTCGTCGCCGGGGCGGAGCGCACCCACGTACCAGTTGTCGGTCCCGGCCAGCTCCCGCCCCCCGGGGCCGGGCACGTGGCCGAAGTGCATCATGGTCGGCACCCAGTCCGGATCCGAGGTGGCGAGATCGTGCCGGTAGTCCTCGCTGGCGTCGCCGCCCAGCAGGAGATAGCTCGGGGCGGGGTCCCAGTTGCGGTAGGCCTGGGCGAGGAAGTGCCGGATGGCCCAGGGGGTCTTGTCGCCCCCCGCAAACTCGTCGTAGACCTCCAGCACGTCGCAGAGGAGCACGTGATGCCCTTCCGACTCCCGGTGCTGGACGAGCGGGGCCCAGGCGTCCCGGAATCCGGGTTGGGTCAGGAGCACGTAGTCGCTCCCGCTCCCCGCGACGAGCAGATCGCGGGTGAGCCCCGGGGCGATGGCCTTGTCGCCCAGATCGGGGGGCAGCGGATGCTCCGAGGGCGGGAGCCCGGTGATCCGGCTGGGGTCGAGAGCCACGAAGGTGCGCCGGCTCCCGGTGCCCACGATACGGATGGTGGCCGCGTAGCCGTCCCCCGAGGCCTCGACGTGGGGGGTGAGCCACACCGGGTTGGCCGGATCGGTGATCTCCAGGACCTTGACGCCGGGAGTGCTGAACCCGGTCACCCGGAACTCGAGATTTCCGGTCAGGGACCAGTTGTTGAACACCAACCGGTCGTCGTGGGCGCGCAGGAGCCGGCTGTAGTTCAGGTCGAACCAGTCGAAGTCCGACCCGCTCAGGCTGGTGGAGAACGGGGTCCGGCCCAGGATGTGAACCTGGTTGGTTCCGTCCACCAGACACCCGTTGATGGGCCGCATGCCCGAGTGCCAGTTGAACGTCTCCTGCTTCTTGAAGTGGTAGTCCTCGAGGAGGGTGCAGTCGTTCATCTTGAACGACACCACGTGGGTGTCCGCGGGGGCCACGGTGTACACCCCCTGCCAGAGCGCGTCCACCTGGAAGGTCCCCGCCGGATCGGGGTCGTGAAGAACGATGGACACGGTCTCGTTCACCTGGCGGGGATCGAACCAGTAGAGCGAGGACTTGGCCGGGTAGATGGAATTCCCGTCCTGGGGGGGATTGTTGAGGTAGTTCAGGTCCTTCTCGTAGTGGGTGTCCTCGGGAAACGAGGTGACCGGGGTCCATCCGTCCCCGGCCGGATAGCCGTCGACGCTCGGGATGTCCCGCCCCCCTTCGTCCGACGCGGTGACCCAGTAGGTATGGAAGTAGGAGTATCGGGCGTCGGCGAACTGGGGATGGAAACGGTCCCGGTAGTTGAACCCGTAGAACTCCAGGAAGTCGCCGGCGTCGAACACCCCGTTCCCGTTGGTGTCCTCGATCGCCCGGGGAATGCTGGTCACCAGGAACGGGTTGCCGCGGTTGGCGTCGTAGCCTCGCTCCTCCACCCGCACCCTGGCCAGCGCCTGGTCGGCGGGAAAGCCCTCCGAGGCCAGGTCGGCGTAGGGGATGCGGCTGAATCCGGTGGCGCCGAAACGCACCCGGACGAACGCCTGGCCCTCGGGGAACGCGCGGGGAACGCTCTGGGGCGCGGCCTGGGTCCGAAACCCCCCGGCCGAGGCCCCGTTCACCAGCACCTTGTCCTGGAGCTCCTCCCAGCCCGGAGCATCGGGGCCGGCGGGAACCGTCCGCACCGCGCTCGGCGCCTCGGCGCGGCGTTCGAAGGAGACGGTGATCTCGATCTCGGTGGCCACCCGGTATTCGCCGGTGGCCGGAATCGCCTGAACCGGGCTCACCGCCACCACCGAGACCCGCTGGTGCCGCCAGCCCGCGGTCGGGCCCAGCTCGGCCACGTCGGCCGGGAACCAGCCGCCGGACCGGTAGGCGGCGGGATCGGGGGTGTAGGTGTCCACCTCGGCGGGAAACGGATCGCCGTAGACGAACCGGGACCGGGGAACCGGAACCGGGGCCGACCCGTGAAAGGTGGTGCTGGCGATCACCCGGGTGGTGATCCGGGCGACGGCGCCCTCGGGGAGCGCGAACGGGAAACCGCGGCGGGGCAGGTTCGGGAGCCCGGCGTCCTCGCCACCCCGTCCGCCGTAGCCGGGGATCGTCACCGAGAGGTAGGTTCCCCCCTCCGGGAGGTCCACCGGCGCGGTGGTGGGCGGGGGCACGGTGAGGTGCAGGGTGAAACCGTCGGGACCCTGGCGGGTCAGTTCCGACCGGCCCGAGGTCGCGGGAACGGGTGGGGCCGGAGCGTCGGCCGCCGGCGCCGCGGCGGCGAAGACCGTGAGGACCGCGGCCGATAACACGAACGAGGGCTTAGCCAGACGCATCCTTGGGCTTCCTCCCTGGGGTCCTGGGGCGTCGAAAAGAGTCGGAATCTTACACCCTGAGCCCGGTCCCGGGTTCCCGGGGTTGGGCCGCGGCTTGACCCGGCCTTCCGGCCCTGGTAGCGTGACCCGTCCGCATCTGGGGAAACCACAGCGACATGGCCGAAACCGTCACCACCTCCCCCGCCCGGTCCCGCCTGGGGCTGTACTGGGAACTCGCCCGACCGTTCACCCTCCTCGCTCCGGCTCTGGGGATGCTCTCCGGGGGAATCGCCGGCGTCGGGGCGCGTCCCCCCCTCCCCCTCGGACCGACCCTCTTCCTGAACCTGGCCCTCGGCACCCTGATGGCCGCGTCCCTGAACGCCGCCTCGAACACCCTGAACCAGATCTACGATCTCGAGGTGGATCGGGTCAACAAGCCGCGCCGTCCCCTGCCCAGCGGGCGGGTCTCGATCGCCGAGACGGGGGCGCTGACCCTGGTCCTCTTCATCTTCGCCCTCCTCCTGGCCTGGCTGGTGGACATCCAGTGCTTCATCCTCGCGTCGGCGGCCGCGATCCTCACCACCGCCTACTCCGTCCCCCCCCTGCGCACCAAGGCCCGGGGCGTCTGGGCCAACGTCACCATAGCCATCCCCCGGGGGCTCCTCCTCAAGGTGGCCGGCTGGTCGTGCGTGCGGACGGTGATCGCGCCCGAACCCTGGTTCATCGGGATGATATTTGGGCTCTTCCTCCTCGGGGCCAGCTCCACCAAGGACTTCGCCGACATCGCGGGGGACCGGGCGGGGGGGTGCCGGACCCTGCCCATCCTCTACGGGGTCCGGCGGGCGGCCTGGATGATCGCCCCCTTCTTCGTCCTTCCGTTTCTCCTCATGCCGCTGGGCTCGGCCCTGGGGGTGCTCACCGGGAACCGGGCCGCCCTGACGTTTCTGGGGATCGGTCTCGCGGCGTGGGGAAGCTACGTGGTCTACCTGATCCTCCGGGACCCCGACGCGCTGGCCACCACCGAGAACCACCCGTCGTGGACTCACATGTACCTCATGATGCTCGCCGCCCAGATCGGGTTCGCGGTGGCCTACATCCTGTGAGCGCCCTCATCCGGCCTTCCCCTCGCCCACCGGAAAGGAGGTCCGTCCCGTGACCGGACTCCGAAACGCGCTCTACCTGGCCGCGGGCAGCGTGGCCTCCACCGTGGTGGGTTTCCTCCTCGGATGGGCGTGGCTCTTCCCGATCCTCGGCGCCGCCGTTCCCTACCCCCTCTTCATCCGCCGGGTCGCCGCCGCGCGCTACCGGGCCGCGGTGGGTTGGGTGCTCCTGTGGGCGCTCTTCCAGAGCCTCGCGGTGGGAGGGGGAGTCCTGCTCTTCCCGGGGCGCGCGGCGGTCACCGTCCACCGCGGCCCTTCCTACGCCCAGGAGATGATTCACTGGGTGCGGACCGGAGAGGGCGAGGAGGGCTCCCCCCGGCTCTACCTCCCCATCCACCTCCGCCACTATCTGGGATTCTGCGCGCTCTCGGTCCTCACCGCGGGAGCGGCGTCCCTGGCCCTGGGGACCTGGCTCCTGAACTACATGAACTACTACGTGGCCTCCCTGGTCCTTGTGAGCGCGGACCGGGCGACCGCGGCGCTTCTGGGCTGGCCGGTGTGGGCGGAGATCCGGGTGGTGGGCTACGTGATCACCGGGGCCGCTCTGGCCGCCCTCGGGCTCTCGATCTTCCGCCGGTGGACCGGGAGAACCCGGCCCCCCCGAACCGAGACGGACCGGGAAGCGCGTCTTCGCTTCCCGGTCCGCGTGTTCCTTCTGGGCCTGGGCCTCGTGGTCCTGGATGCGGTCCTCAAGGCCGTTCTGGCCCCCGTCTGGCAGCCGGTGCTGCTCCGGGCCCTGACCGGCTAGCTCGTCCCTTCCGGGGTCCTCCCGCCGGGGGCTCCGGTGGTGTCCGCCGGGGCCGTGAGCTGCTCGAGGGCCTGGGTGTGGATCTTGACCCCGATCTTGGCCTTCTCCTTCTCCAGGAACGCGTCCAGCTTCGCGTCGGCCAGGAACGTCTTCGCGTCCTGGTCCACCTGCTGCTTGATCTCCCCGTAGCTCATGAGC
>CAYRIJ010000285.1:0-5105 GCA_964424285.1 uncultured bacterium | reverse complement strand
GGCAGGCGTCCACGCCGTCGGGGAGGCCGTCCCCGTCGGTGTCCACGTCCATCGGGAGGTCCGAGGCCACGTAGATGTCCTCGAGCCCGCCCCGGGTGGAGACGAAGGCGATGGAGCGGCTGTCCCGGCTCCAGGTGGGCTCGGCGTCGTTGGCCCCATCGGTGGTGACCTGGTAGAGGCCGAAACCGGGGCCTCGGGCGTCCATCACCCATACGTCGAAGTTCCCCGAACGATCCGAGGCGAAGGCGATCCACTTCCCGTCCGGGGACCAGACCGGGGTGAGGTAGTTGAACCCGTCCACCGGGATCAGGGGAGTCACCCCGCCGGCCTCTCCGGTCGTCGAGGACATGGTGACGATGCTGTTCCCGGTGCCGCCGTTCAGACGCCGCCCGAAGACGACGGTCGCCCCGTCCGGGGACCAGTCGGGCTGGAAGTCGAAGTCGCCGGCCCCGTTCGAGGTGAGGTTGGTCACGCCGGTCCCGCCGGTGTTCACCCGGACGATGATGTCGTGGTCCACGATGTGGCGCTCGAAGACCACCTGCCCGCCCACCGGCGACCAGGCCGGACGGAGGTCGTTGAATCCGGCGGTGAGGGGCGCCGCCGTGCCGCCGCTCAGCGACTGCACGTAGAGGCTCCCGTTGTCGATGTTGGCATACACCACGGAGTCCGCCGCCGGCGACCAGTCGGGCGAGCGGGCCTCGAACCCGTTGGTGAGCGGGGGCAACGTCACCGTGTCCAGATCGTAGACCGGCTTCAGGAAGAGGTCGGTGCTCACGGCCCGGTTGGAGATGAAGAGCAGGCTGTCCGTCCCCGATCCGGGCGGCGACCACGACGGGAAGCGCTCGGAGAAGGCCGGGGAGGTGGTGGATCGGATGAGCGTCACCGGGTCCGCGTAGAGCACTACCGCGGCTTGCAGGAAGCCGGTGCCGCCGCTCGTGGTCACCACGAGGTTGTAGTAGGTGGGTTCGGGGTTTCCGCTCAGGTCGAAGTCGAACAGGGCCTGGTCCGCGGCCGCATCGCCGGTCCGAACCCCGAGCAGGGTGTCCGGCGGCTCCCCGGTGGAGATCAGCATCGCCTCCGGGGGCGAGGTGTCCAGGTCCGCCCCGTGCACGGTCAGGGAAAGGACACCGCGGTTGGAGTGGGTGCTGGGGGTGACGTAGGCCACCCCCGGCTCCGGGGTCTCCAGGACGGTGATGACCTGATCGGTGCTCACGCCGTTCACGGTCTGCACCAGCCCGCTCGGCCAGTGGACGATCACGTCCATCGAGGTGGCGGCGGGACCGAGGCCGAAATTGGCCGCCAGCGAGTTCTGGCAGAAGAGACCGGTTCCCGAGGCGACCTCCCGGATGTAGGTGTTCGCCTCGTCCGACACCTCGATCCGGGCCCCGATCCCCGACGCGTTCGAGATCGTGCCCTTGAGCTTGACCCCCAGCCAGTGGTTTCCGCCCGCCGATTCGTTCCGGAAGAGCCGGTTGGCGTCGCTGTTCCCGTTCACCAGGTAGAGGTCCAGGTCCCCATCCCCGTCGACGTCCGCCCAGGCCGCGCCCTGGCTCCAGACCGGGTCGTTCACCGGGAAGTCGCTCACGTCGGCGAACGTTCCTCCACCGTCGTTCCGGTAGAGCAGGTTGGGCTCGTTGACGTTGGTCACGTAGAGATCGAGGTCCCCGTCGTGATCGTAGTCCCCCCACGCCGCCTGCCCCGAGGCTCCGTTGTAGGCCACCCCGGCTGCCCCGGCCACGTCCGCGAAGGTTCCTCCGTCGTTCCGGTAGAGGTTGTTGCCGCCGGCGGTGGTCACGTAGAGATCGAGATCGCCGTCGCCGTCGTAGTCCCCCCAGCTGGCGCCGAGGCTCGAGAAGGCGTTGTCGACCCCGGCCGCGGCCGAGACGTCGGCGAACGTTCCGCCGCCGTCGTTCCGGTAGAGGTGGTTCGGTCCGGCGTCGTCGGTGGTGTAGAGATCGGGATCGCCGTCCCCGTCGTAATCCCCCCAGACCGCGCCGCCGGTGCCCCCGTCGTCGCCGAGCGGGGTCGTGCCGATGACGTCCACGAACACTCCCGCGTCGTTGCGGAAGAGCCGGTTGCTGTCGTTCCAGTTGGCCAGGAAGAGATCGAGGTCGCCGTCGTTGTCGTAGTCGGCCCAGGCCACCCCCCGCCCGTTTCCGGGATCCCCGACCGCGCCGCTCACGTTGGTCACGTCGCCGAAGGTCCCGTCCTGGTTGTTGTGGTAGAGCCGGTTGGGGGCGGCATGGACGGAGACGTAGAGATCCGGATACCCGTCGTTGTCGTAGTCGCCCCAGGCCGCGCCCTCGCTGTCCCCGGCGCCTCCCACCGGGCCGCTCGACGCGGTCACGTCCACGAAGGTCCCGCCGTCGTTCCGGAAGAGCTTGTCCGCCTGGCCGAAGTTGGTGAGGAAGAGATCGTCGTCCCCGTCGTTGTCGTAGTCGCCCCAGGCCGCGCCTTCGCCGTTTCCGGCGTCGCCCAGGTCGCCCGTCGCCCCGGTCACGTCGGTGAAGAGCGGCGCGACCTCGGTCACCGAGACGACCTGATCCGGGCTCACGTCGGTCAGGGTCTGAACCACACCGCTCGGCCAACGGATCTCCAGGGTGTCGATCGTGACCGCCGTCCCCAGGCCGAAGCGGGCCTCGATCGGCTCCGCGCCCCGGGTGGACTGGTCCTGGACGTACCGGGTCCGTGAACCGAGCCCGGCCGCCGCCACCCGCACCCGGGCTCCGACGCCCAGCCGGTTGGACGCCGTTCCCTGGAGCTTCACCCGGAGCCAGTGGTTCCCGGAGATGTCGTCGTTCCGGAAGAGGCGGTTCCCCGCCTGGTTGGAGAGGTAGAAGTCGGGGTCCCCGTCCCCGTCGACGTCCCCCCAGGCCCCGCCCTGGCCGAGACCGTAGGCCGCCGTATCCGCGATCGCCGGCGCGGTGGCATCGGCGAAGTTCCCCCCGCCCAGGTTCTGGTAGAGGGCGTTCCGGCCGCCGAAGGAGTTGTTCACCAGGTAGAAGTCGAGGTCGCCGTCGTTGTCGTAGTCCTCCCAGGCGGTCCGGATCGGGGCGGATCCCGCCGCCGTCAGCTCGGGAGGGGTGGCTTCCACGAACGTTCCCCCCCCGTCGTTCCGGTAGATGAGGCCCGTGTCTCCGGAGCGGGTGATCGAGAGGTCCAGGTCCCCGTCGTCGTCGACGTCCACCCAGCTCGCCTCGAAGGTGCTCAGGGAGCTGTCGAGCGGAGGCGTGGTGACGTCGACGAACACACCTCCCCCGTCGTTCCGGTAGAGGGCGTCGTTGGGCAACTGGCCGCCCACGAACAGGTCCAGGTCCCCGTCCCCGTCGTAATCCCCCCAGGCCGCGGCGCCGCTGTTTCCGATCTTGGCGAGAATCGCGGGAGTGGCGTCCACGAAGACGTCGCTCCCCTGGTTCAGGAGCAGCTGATTCGGGTCGGAGTAGTTGCTGTTGGCCAGGAAGAGGTCCAGGAGGCCGTCGTTGTTGTAGTCCCCCCAGGCCAGGGTCAGGGTGCCGTGGTCGATTCCCATGGGAGACGCGGTCACGTCCGCGAACCCGGAGACGCCGTCGTTCCTGAGGAGCCTGACCCCGGTGTAGTTCGCCAGGCAGAGGTCGAGGTCGCCGTCGTTGTCGTAGTCGACCCAGGTCGTCGCCGCGCCGAAGCTCGTGTTCATCAGGGGGCCGCTGGTGACGTCCGCGAAGCCGCTCAGCCCGTCGTTCCGGTAGAGGCGGTTGTCTCCGCCCGAGGCCTCGGCCATGAGATAGAGGTCCAGGTCGCCGTCGTTGTCGTAGTCCCCCCAGGCCACCCCCCGGCTCGAGCCGTTGTAGTCCAGCGGGGGCGCGGTCACGTCGGCGAAGGTCGCTCCGGATTCGGTCACGTCCAGGCGCTGGTCCGCGGCCACATCGGTGAGGACCTGGACGATCCCGCTCGGCCAGTGGATCTCGACCCGGTCCGCGGTCGCCGCGCCCCCGAGCCCGAAGGACACGGTGAGCGCGTTCTGGGAGAAGAGGCCGGAGCCGCCCGAGACCTCGCGCGTCTGGGTGAGACCGCCGGCCACCAGAACCACCCGGGTTCCGATCGCGGCGCGGTTCGAGAGGGACCCGGCCAGGTCCAGCTCCAGCCAGTGGTTCCCCGCCCCGGTTTCGTTCCGCAACAGCGCATTGGAGGTCCCGGAATTGGCCACGTAGAGATCCGGATCGCCGTCCTGGTCGAAGTCGCCCCAGGCCGCCCCCCGCCCCGCTCCCGGGTCGTCGACCACCGGATCCGGGTCGGGGCTGAACGTCCCGTCCCCGTTGTTCCGGTAGAGCACGTTCGGGCCGTCGTTGGTCACGTAGAGATCGAGGAAACCGTCGTTGTCGTAGTCCCCCCAGGCCGGACAGTAGCCGGTGCCGACGTAGTCCACCCCCGCCGGGGCGCTCACGTCGGCGAAGCTCCCGCCGCCGTCGTTCCGGAAGAGGCGGTTCGAAGCGCTGAGTTCGACCACGAACAGATCGAGATCACCGTCGTTGTCGTAGTCCCCCCAGGCCACTCCCATGCTGGGACCGGGATCGTCGAGCGGGGTGCCGGTGATCCAGGTGAAGGTCCCGTTCCCGTTGTTGTGGTAGAGATGGTTGGCCCCGCTGATGTCGGCCACGTACAGATCGAGGTTTCCGTCCCGGTCGTAGTCCCCCCAGCTCGCCCCCCGGGAGTCGCCGGCGGAGAGATCGAGACCGGCGGCGCCGCTCACGTCCGCGAAGGTCGCGCCGCCCAGGTTCCGGAAGAGGTGATCCTGGCCGAGGTTGTTGGACAGGTCGAGGTCCAGCAGGCCGTCGTTGTCGTAGTCGCCCCACGCGGCCATGAAACCGAACCCGGAGTCACCGAGCCCGGGCGGGGTGGCGTCCACGAAGGCGCCGCCGCCGCTGCTCAGGAAGAGGAGGTTGGGGGTGCTGTTCTCGCAGAGGTAGAGGTCCAGATCCCCGTCGTTGTCCACGTCGGCCCACGCCGCGCCGGAGCCCGGTCCCGTGTCGTTGAGCTGGGACGTGCCGGGATCCAGGAAGACCCCCGGGCTCTGCTGCAGGATGAACAGGTTGGCAGAACCATCGCCCCGGACCAGGTAGATGTCCAGG
>CAYRIJ010000284.1:0-5170 GCA_964424285.1 uncultured bacterium | reverse complement strand
CGAGATCGACTATGACCAGCCCTCGACCGATACCGCCGAGTGGATCGAGCTCTACAACCCGGACAATGTGGCTCAATCCCTGGTCGACCTGGATCTGGTCCTGGTCAATGGATCGAACTGCTTGACGTACGGGACCATCGGCCTGGACGCGATCACCATTCCCGCCCAGGGATACGTGGTGATCGGGAACATCGAGTGCGCCACGACCCTGGCTACTCTGCTCGCATCCAACGCCATCCAGAACGGGGCCCCCGATGACATTCTGATCCAGGACCGGAACACCTTGAACATCCTGGACAGCGTGGAGTACGAGCAGCCCGGTGCTTCGGTCTGCGGGGCCGACCCCACTCCGGCCACCGATGACCCTGCCCAGTACGGCAGCATCCAGCGCTGCGGCAACACCTGGGAGTACACGACGGCGCCGACTCCGTGCGGAGCGAACAGCTGCTCGACGCCCGTAGAGCCGACCACCTGGGGTCTCCTGAAGTCGCTCTACAAGTAGGGCGTCGATTCGGGCGGATCAACGAGTCGGGCGCCGTCCGCCGAGAGCGGGCGGCGCCCTTCTTCGTCCGTGCTTCGTCCGTGGCGGTCAGGGCGCAAGATTCCCGGGGTCGGGCCAAAGGGGTCGCGTCCGGGCCCGCGCACCGGGACGGAAGGCTCCGGCCCCGGCCGTCCCCCGGCGGGCCCGGTGCGGCTACTTCCCGGCCTTGACCCGGTCCAGCATCTGCTTCAGGCGCGGATTGTTCGGATCGAGCTTCAACGCCTTCTCCAGCGCGCCCACCGCGGCGTCCTTCTCGCCCATCCCGGCGTACACCATGCCCAGGATCTGGTAGGTGTCCCCGGATTCGGGGAAGAACTCGAGGTTCAGCTCCAGCATCTTCACCGCCGCCTCGGATTGGTCCTTCGCCGCCAGATCGCGGGCGAAGGAGATCAGCGAGCCCTCGCTGAAGTCGTAGGAGCCGCTCCCGTAGTACGCGCTCCGGAGTTCCTTGTAGGCGGCGGTCGCGGATTCCGCCCCCCCCGCGGCCAGGCTGTCCGAGAGCACGTCGGCGAGGAGGACCGGGCGGGGAAGTCCCCGGTGGCAGGTCATGCAGCGCACCTCCACCGTCTTGGCCGGAGGGGTTCCGACCTTGGTGATCCAGTCCGCGTTCACGGCATGGGTCATCTGGAGCATCAGCCGGGCGGTCTTCTTGGTGTCCTTGTCGTCGGCGGCGAAGTCCAACTCGGGGCGTCCCCCGTCCTGCTTCTCCACGTGGCAGTAGCTGCAGCGGACGCCGAGAGACATGCTGAAGTTCCGCATGATGGAGATGAGCTGGTCATGGGGGATGTCCGGGGGGAGGACCTTCAGGTTCTTGGCCTTCTCCTCTTCCTGCTGACGATCCTGGGACCGGGCCCCGGGGGCGGGGAAGAGAACGGCGAAGGCGACGAGGGCGATGGACGCCGCAAGCACGGATGAAGCGCGATTCATGTGGGGAATCCTCCTGACCGATGGCGAACCGGGATGAGGGACGAATGAAAAAGCTTCCCGGGTCCGGAGGCTCCCGTCAATCCCCGGTGAGGTGCCCGGCGAAGAAATCCATGATCCGGGCGTAGAGGCGCTTGGTCACCACCGGATCGGGAACCATGTGGGTGAATCCGGTCAGGGGGAGGAACTCGAAGGGGCGCCCGGCGCGGAAGAGAGCCTGGGTGAGCTTGAGGCTGTTCAGGAAGTACACGTTGTCGTCCGAGGTCCCGTGGATGACCAGGAGCGGGCTCGAGTCGGGGGCGATGTGCGCGAGCACGTCGGCCCGCTCGTATCCCGCGGGGTTCTGGGCGGGGAGCCCCATGTAGCGCTCGGTGTAGTAGGTGTCGTAGTCCCGCCAATCCGTGACCGGCGCCCCCGCCACCCCCGCCCGGAAGAGCCCGGGCATCCGCAGCGCGGCCAGGGCGCTCATGGTTCCGCCGAAGGACCACCCGGTGATGCCCACCCGGGTCGAGTCGAGTTCGGGATAACCGGCGAAGAGGAGGCGGAGAGCCGCCGCCTGGTCGTGGAGGGGCAGGGTGGAGAGATCCCCCTTCAGCGACCGCTCCCGCGCCCGGCCCCGGTAGGGGGTCCCCCGGCCGTCGACCGCCACCACGACATACCCCTGGTCGGCCATCCACTGGTCGAGGAGGTAGGCCGATGGCCGGTCCCGGACCTGGAGGTAGCCCGGGCCGCCGTAGACGTCGACGATCACCGGGTAGCGCCGCCCCGGGTCGAAGTCCCGGGGACGGACGAGGGCCGCGGGATAAACCGGGTCTTCCCCCACCGCGGTGATCTCGAGCCGCGGGACCAAGCCGGGGTCCTCGGCCACCGAGCGGAGTCGCACCCCGGAGGGCCCGTCGCGGTCGGCGATCTCCCACCGCGGGCCCTCGTCCAGGGTCTCGCCGGATACCGCGAACCGCTCCCCGCGCCCTTCGCTCACCACGCTGAACACCCCGCGCCCGGGACTCAAGGGAACGGGATCGCCGCCGGACGGATCGAGCGGCACGCGGTAGAGCCGCGCTTCCACCGGGTCGGGTGCCCCGCTCACCACCACCTCGCGGGTCTCCGGCAGGAGGTGCTCGAAACCCTGCAGATGAAAATCGGGGCCGGTGACCGCGTGGAGGAGCGCCCCGTCGCGGTCCCTGAGTTCGAGCCGTCGCGCCCCGTCGCGCTCGGTCATCCAGAGGAACCCGGTTCCGTCGGGAAGCCAGGCCGGCATGCCGTCGAACAGGTTGAGCCAGGCCGGGTCGCGTTCGGTGAGGAGCGGCCGGGTCCCGCCGGTCTCGGGATCGGCGGCGAGCAGCGTCTCTTCGGTCTGGGCGCGGTTCTGGACCAGGAGGGTGAGGGGGGCGCGCTCCTCCCAGCTCACCACGGCCAGGTACTCGTAGCGCTCGCGGTCCCATCGGATCCAGGTGGTCTCGCCCCCGTCCGCGGAGATCACCCCCAGGGTCACCGTCGCGTTGACCGTCCCCGCCCGGGGGTAGGGCCAGGTCTCGGGCGGGATCTCGGGGCGGGCGGGATCCATGATGCTCAGGTGTTCGACCGCCGAGGTCTCGGTGCGCTGGTAGGCGATCCGGCGCGAGTCCGGGGACCACCAATAGCCGTGGCGGCGGTCCATCTCCTCCTGGGCCACGAACTCGGGGGTTCCGAAGCTCTGATCCGGCCCCGCTCCGTCGGTGAGACGACGTTCCTGGCCGCTCGCCGGATCGAGCACCCAGAGGTTCCCGTCCCGGACGTAGGCGATTTTCGTCCCGTCCGGTGAAAATTGCGGATCATAGGGATAACCCGGAGCGCCGGGAAGCTCGCGGACCGCTCCGCTCGCCCGGTCGACCAGGTAAAGCCGGTCGGAGAGGGGGGCCAGGATCTGGGCGCCGTCCTTCGAAAGCTCGTAGCCGGCGATGCCGCGAGCGGTGAGGCGGAGCCGTTCCCGTCGCGCGCGCTCCTTGGGACTCAGCGCCTCTTCGGCTCCCTGCAGGATGTCCTGGGCGCTCAGGAGCCGGCGCTCCTCCCCGGTGGCGAGGTCGGTCTCATAGAGGTCGCGCACCAGGTCCCTCGGCCCCGAGCGCAGGAAGAGCGCGGTCCGGCCGTCGGGGGAGACGGTGATCGAGGCGGGACGGCCGGCCCGGAATCGCTGGGTGAGGGCGTAGCGGGTGAGGAACGCGGTATCGGGAGGGGCGGCGCCGGTCGACGGGGGCGGCGCCGAGGCCTCGGCTTCGGCCGCCGCCAACAGCACCGCCGCCGCGACGGCCAGGATTCGGTGAACTGGTCGCACCCACATCCGCATCCGCATCGTCCTCCGGATCTGAAGGGACCCGGCGGGCAGGATAGTCCCCGGGACCCTGGGAATCAAACCGTATCTCGGGAACGGACCGGGGAATCCAAGACCAACTCTTCGTTCCCGTAACACTTAGTGGAATAGTCGGTTGTGAAAGAGTCGGACCGGGGGATGCCGGCCGGTTGCGCGTCCGGGGACCGGAATCCGCATTACAGGGTGAAGCATCCCAACCCCCGCCGGGAGACCGTGCCCCCACGCCCGGTCTCGCGCGAACCCTTGGAGAACCACGCCATGCGCATCCCCATGCACCACCGTTTGCACGCCGCCTCGGCGGCCTTCCTGATCGGGCTCCTGTTCCTGGTCGCCGCCTGCGGAAAGAGCGGGCCCACCGCGCCGAAGATCTCGAACGGCGAGTACCAGGACGTGCTCGACGCCGGAGGCGATTTCGCCCCGGTGGACACCTACGAGCACGAGACGGTGAAGGACTCGAGCGACTACGTGGACGGCGACGGGACCCGGTGGCTCTGCTCCACCAAGACCGTCGAGCGCCAGAGCGCGCCCACCGACTACGCCACCCTCGATCCCAACGCAGAGGTCATCTATCCCGGCGCTTTGATCCAGGGGGCGTCGATCTCCAACGCGACCCCGGATCCCATCGACGTGAAGCGGGCGTCGGGCACGATCTCCATCGACCTCATCAACGGGTCCAAGAACGTGGCGGTCACCGTGCCCGAGATGAGCCAGGGGGCGATCCGGCAGGCCATGAACGACATCATCGCCAGCAACAACGGGATCGGCGCGGCGAACTTCACCTATCACTCCCAGGAGGTGGAGTCGAGGGATCAGCTCGCCGCCTACCTGAACGTGAACGTCAAGACGATCTCGTCCAAGTTCGACGCCAGCGTGAAGTTCTCGCAGAGTTCCTCGCTGCACCGTTGGCTGGTGCGGCTCGACCAGATCTACTACACGATGTCCTACGACCGGCCGACGTCCCTGGACGAGGTGTTCGCCCCGGAGGTCACGCCTTCGGACCTGGAGCGTTACGTGGGGCCGGGAAATCCCGCCACCTACATCTCCTCGGTGACCTACGGGCGGATCTTCTACCTGCTGATCGAATCCGAGGCGTCCCGCGAGGCGTTGGCCGCCTCGGTCAAGGCCAGCTACGAGGCCGCGGTGGCCGGCGGCTCGATCTCCGGCGGAGCCAAATACGTGAAGGAACTCAAGAACACCACCATCCAGGTGTTCGCCATGGGCGGCGACCAGAGCAAGGCCCTGGCCACCTTCAACGGGGACTACGGGGCGGTGCGCGACTTCCTCACCACCGGCGGCGACATCCGGACCGGACGTCCGCTTTCCTATACCCTGCGCGCGCTCAAGGACAACAAGACGGT
>CAYRIJ010000283.1:0-5176 GCA_964424285.1 uncultured bacterium | reverse complement strand
GAGTCCCTGAAGCCGCTTCAATGCCCCAAATGCCGCCTGCACAAGGGGTTCAGCGAGCCCGAAGGTGGATGCCAGGGCCTTCACCGGCGGCCCCGGGAGGGCGAGCTCCCGTTCGCCCCGGCGGGTGATCGCGTAGATCCGCCCCTCGGCCTTGTAGAGGTACCGCGCGTCTTCCCGGAACCGTCCCAGGGCCAGCCGGCGCATGTAGGGGGCGTCCAGGGAGAAGGTCTTCCGCCACGCCTCGAGGTAGGCGGTGTCGCTGGTCCCCCGGAGCTCGAACCGGTACCGGAACCGCTGGCCCCGATCGTCCTCGCTGAACACCAGGTACTCGCCCTTCGGACCGCGCCGGATCTCCACGTCGTAGAACCGCGCGCGCAGGCGGACCGCGGCGCCGGTGGGGAGCGGGACCGGGGCGGGAAGGGCGTAGCCCACGTCCACCAGCCAGCGCGCCCCGTCCGCCTCCACGCAGAGCGCGGTGTGGGCCTGGGGCTTCTCGGCGGGAAGATGGCAGAAGAGAAGCTGGGAGGGAAAACCCAGGTATCGAAGCAGGAATTGCCAGGCATAGGTCGAGGCGAAGCAGGTTCCCCCGCTCCCCCACCGGAGATGGTCCTCCCAGAACTCCACCGGCCCCCGGACCGCGGCGTCGGGGGCCATGACCCGGGCCGCCTTGACCAGCTTGCTGGCGTTCTCGAAGGGCACGTGACCCAGCCAGGCGGCGTGGAGGCCGTCCAGCGCCTCGGCGGTGGGGCGGGTCGGCCCCTCGGTATCCCATCGGGCCAGCACCCGTTCCAGGATCCCGGTGCGGCGGGCGGGTTCCGGTCTCACCGCCATCTTCCGTTCCTCCCCGGCCCGCCTGCGCGGCGTCGCCGTTTTCCTCCCCCGAGGCCTCGGCGGGCGCGCCCCGCGGCCCGGCCGGTCATCGCGTCCCCTCCCCGATCCAGGCCTCGCCCGCGGCCAGCCGGATCACCCCGCCCCCCTCCACGGTGTCCGGTCCGGCGGCGGCGAACTCCCCGGCGATCCGCCGGAAGGGGCCGCCGGCGTCCTTTCCGGTCAGGCGCACCGCAACCTCGCCGCGGGCCAGGTTCGCCACCACGAGGCCCCGCCGGGAGGCCCCCTCGCGGGTGAACGCCACCACCGCTTCCGCCCGGTCGGTGCCCACCACCGCCGCCGGCCCCGGTCCCCAGGGATCGCTCCGTTCCTGGAGGGCCAGAAGGCCGCGGTAGAGCCGGCCGGTGTCGCCGCCGGGGCGGGACCAGTCGATCGGCTCCGCCTCGAAGAGGCTCGGGCGACCGACCGCGCCGATCTCCTGCCCGTTGTAGAGGAGCGGGAGCCCGCCGGAGAGAAACGCCACCGCCGCGTAGGCGGGGAGCCGGAGCCGCCCGAAGATCGCGACCGCCCGGGGCTCGTCGTGGTTCTCCAGGAAACGGAGGGGGAGCGCGGCGGCGGGAAAGTTCTCCCCCCACGCGCTGAGGGCGGCGGCGGCGGCGCGGGCGGGGGCCCGCCCCAGGGCCACGTCCTTGAGCGCGCGGTAGAGCACCCAGTCGTAGGACGCGTGAAAGGCGACGGTGTGAAGCGCGGGGTCCTGCCACTCGGCCAGCATGAAGTGGTCGGGGCGGAGCGCGCCCAGCCGCTCGTGGACGGCGCTCCAGACCGAGGCCGGGACCATCCCCGCCACGTCGCAGCGATAGCCGTCGATCCCGGCTTCCCGCACCCAGTAGGCCGCGCTCTCGACCAGGTACTCGGCGGCCCCGGGGGCGCCGTGGCGCCAGTCCGCCACGTCGGACCAGTCGCTCACCCGCCGGGTGGGGCGGCCGTCCGCGTCGACCGCGAACCATTCGGGATGGTCGGCGCGCATGACCGGATCGATGGCGGCGTGGTTGATCACGAGGTCGATGAGGACGGCGATCCCCCGTCGGTGGGCCCCGTCGGTGAGCCGGCGGAGATCGTCCAGGGTGCCCAGGGCCGGATCCACCGCGCGGTAGTCCCGGACCGCGTAGGGCGAGCCCCGCGATCCCTTTCGCCCCTCGCGGCCCACCGGATGGATGGGGAGGAGCCAGAGGGCGGCGACCCCCAACCCGGCGATCCGGTCCAGCTCGGGAAGGATCGCGGCCAGGGTTCCGGCGGCGGAAAACGCGCGGGGATAGATCGAGTAGAGGGCGCCGGCGCGATAGGCCGGCGGGGCGGCGAGGGCCTCGGCGTCGCGATACGCGCCTCCCCGAAGACACACTCCGTCCCGGGAGCCGGTCTCGGGATGGGCGGCGGTGACGTGGGTCATGAGGGGGCACTTTATACCATGACCGGCCGGTCCCCCGGTAGACTGGGGAACGCACCCATCGCGGTGAGGCCCCGGGACGCCGGGCGCGGAACGACTTCACCCGGCCTTCGGCCGGAACCAACGGACAGGGCTCGTCGTGGACCGCATTCTCTTCATCTTCGTGGACGGCCTGGGGCTCGGGGATCCCGACGGGGCCTCGAACCCGGTGCGCCACCCCGGTCTGGATCTCCTGGGCAATTTCCGCCCCGCGAGCTGGACGGCCCCCGAGGGAGGGGGACGGCCCGACGCGCTCCCCGAGGTGCTCCGCCGCGGCCCGCTCCCCTTCGGCGGGCGGGTCGTCGCCGCCGACGCCTCGCTGGGGGTGGCCGGCCTCCCCCAGAGCGCCACCGGCCAGACCACGATCTTCACCGGGGAGAACGCGGCGGAGATCCTGGGCCGCCACTTCAACGGGGTTCCCCTGGCCACCCTCCAGAAGGTGCTGCTCCGGTCTTCGATCATGAAGCGGCTCCGCGAAGGGGGACGGCGGGCCGCCTTCGTGAACGCGTTCCGGCCCCTCTTCTTCGAGCTGGGGGACGCGGTGTGGAAGCGGGGGATGAGCGCCACCACCTGGACCAACCACGCCGCGGGGCTGCCGTTTCGGACCGTGGACGACCTTCTGGCCGGGCGGGCGGTGTACCAGGACATCACCCACGATTCCATCCGGGCCCGGGGCTACGACATCGCCGAGCGGAGCCCCGAGCGGGCCGGAGAGATCCTGGCCGCTCTCTCCGGCGAATTCGACTTCACCTTGTTCGAGTTCTTCCAGACCGACAAGGCGGGGCACGCCCAGGACGAGGCCAAGGCGGTTCGTGAACTGCGGAAGCTGGAACGGTTCCTGGGGACGGCGCTCCGCAACGTCGATCTCGGCGAGACCACCGTCGTGCTCACCAGCGACCACGGGAACATCGAGGACCTCGGCACCAGGATGCACACCCTGAACCCGGTCCCCGCCCTGGTGTTCGGCGCGGGGGCGGAGGCGTTGGCCCCCCGGCTCCGGCGCCTGGAAGACTTCACGCCGGCTCTGCTGGAGCGCTTCGGCCTTCCCGCCGGGCCGGCGGAGGGAGGATAGAACCCGGTCGTGGGACGCCAGCGCCACTTCATCCGGAATGCCAAGAGCGCGGACTACCTGGAGTACTTCCTGGTGGCCGCGGTGGCCGCCGTGCTGGCGGTCCGGTTCTATCTCCACCTGGCCGGCTATCCCCGGCTGGGGGGCGAAACCGTCCACGTGGCCCACGTGCTCTGGGGCGGCCTCTTCATGGCCCTGGCCATTCTCCTTCTCACGTCGTTCCTGAGCCGGCGCACCACCCGGTTCGCGGTGATCCTGGGCGGCGTGGGCTTCGGCCTCTTCATCGACGAGGTCGGGAAGTTCATGACCAGCGACAACGACTACTTCTTCCGCCCCGCGGTCGCGATCATGTACGCGGTCATCGTCCTCCTCATCCTGGCCGGCCTGGGGGTCCGGCGGCTCCGCGGCTACACCCAGGAGGAGTACCTGGTGAACGCGCTCAAGGAGATGGAGGAGGTCGCGCTCCGGGACCTCGACCGGGAGGAAAAGCGGCGCGCGCTCCGCTACCTGGGCCGTAGTGACCCGGAGAACCCGCTGGTCCCGATCCTGAAGGACCTCCTGGCCCGGATCGAGCTGGTCCCCGAGCCTCCCCCGGGCCCCTGGGCGCGGCTCAAGCATCGGCTCCACGCCCTCTACGCCCGGGTGGCCGGCCTTCCCGGATTCCGCGCCGCCCTGGTCCTCTTCTTCGTGGGACAGGTCCTCCTGCGCCTCAGCTACGTGTTCGTGCTGGTGTTCCTGGTGGGGATGGGGCGGGACCAGTTGCCGGCCAACCGCATCCTCGGGGCGATCGCCGCCCGGGTCGAGCACCTCTCGTTCATCGAGGCCGCCCAGATCGTCTCGTCCCTCCTCTCCGCGGGGTTCGTGGTGGCGGGGGTGATCCGGCTCCGCCGCTCGCGGCTCCTCGCCTTCCGCGACTTCAAGCGCTCGGTCCTGGTCACCATCTTCCTCACCCAGATCTTCCTCTTCTACGAGAAGCAGTTCGAGGCCCTGGTGGGGCTTGGGCTCAACATCCTGCTCCTGGTGGCCCTGGACTACATGCTGGAGCGGGAACGGGCAGGGGAGGAGGACTCAGGCTGAGCGGCCGGTGAGCGTGTGCAGCGCGTCGTGGAGGCGCGCGAGGAACCGCGCCCGCGCGCCCCGCTCCCGCCACGGCTCGTGGCCGGCCCGACCGATCTCGACGTATTCGAGCTGGGGCAGCCGCGGCCGGAGCGAGTCGGCGATCATCCGCCCCGGATGGGGATCGAAGTCGCCGTGGAGCATGACCACCGGCACCGCGATCGCCGCGAACGCGGCGGGATAGGTCCCGTCGGCCTGGAGCCGGAGCATGTCGTTCCAGGTCTCTGCGTGGCCGCGGGCGTCGGGAGGCGGGGCGGCGGCGTCATCGGGATCCTCGAGGACCGGGCCGGCCGCGTAGAGCGCCTGGAAGAGGCGGCCCGCCTCGGCCAGCCGTTCGTCCGGGTCGGGGAACTCCTCGGCCAGGCGTTCATGGCGCGCGTTGAGCACGGGCGTCATCCGCTCGGCCACCGTCCGTTGGAAGCGCTCGCGCGCCACCGGATCGAAGGTGCCGCAGCCGACGAGCACCAGGCCCCGCGCGTCGGCGGGATGGGCGGCGGCGTGGGCCAGGGCCAGCATCGCCCCCCAGGAGGAGCCCACCAGGACCGGCGCTTCGTCCGGGCAACGCGCCGCGATCAGCTCGTGGAGGTCGGCCACGTGGCGGGCCACGGTAAGGGGCTCGGCGCCGCTTCGGCGCTGGTAGGGTTCCAGTACGCGGTGGTCCGCGGCGAGGCCTCGGGCCA
>CAYRIJ010000282.1:0-5191 GCA_964424285.1 uncultured bacterium | reverse complement strand
TCGCTCTGTCCGCCCGACGACCACTGGGACGGGAACGTGGACGTCCAGTGGACCAACGGCAGCGACTCCGCCCAGGTGAACGTCCACTACGGCACCCTCCTGGTGTGTCCGGGGGCGGGGGCTTCCTACATCCACGTCCCCTTCCTGGGTTGCTTCGACGCCGCCGGCAACCCCAGCGGCGTGAGCTGGCAGATCTCGAACCTCTGCCCGGGCTTCAGCGGGATCCTGGTCAACGAGGACTACTCCCCCGCCCCGGCCGTCCTCCCCCCGAACTGGTCGGGCTGGATCTGCGTGACCGCCGACCCCTCCGTGGTCATCGGAACCCAATGTTGCCCGAAGGTCACCTTCGTCTGTAACAACCAGCCGGCGGAAGTCACCCTCTGCGCCACCGCCTGCGATTGGAGCCAGGAGGAGCCGACCCCGGTCCCGCAGGTTCTGGACTGGACCACCGATCCGGCCACCGGGCTGGTGCGTTTCCAGGTGCGGTGGCACAACCCGGACCCGACGGCCAGCAGCCAGCCGGTCTCGGGTTCGATGTCCTCGCAGCCCTTCGGCGTCTTCCAGTCGAACTTCGGCGCCATCGGCACGTTCAACGTGCCCGCGCTCGCGCCGGACAGCTTCTTCGACGTCTTCTTCGACGTGGCGTTGGGCGATCTCCCGCCCCAGCCGGCGACGATCCTTCCCGGAGGCGGCCCCGCCGCGCCGGGGGTGACCGGCCTGGCCGACAACCCGAATTGCCCGCCCGACGACCACTGGGACGGAAACGTCGACGTGGAGTGGGCCGGCACCGGCGCCCCGGCCCAGGTCAACGTCCATTACGGAACCCTCATGGTGTGTCCGGGGGCGGGGGCTTCCTACATCCACGTCCCCTTCCTGGGTTGCGTGGATCCGAACGGGGTGGCCTGGCAGATCACCGACCTCTGCCCGGGTTGGAGCGCCACCCTGGTCAACGAGGACACCACCACCGCCGCGCCGGCCGCCCTGCCGCCGAACTGGTCGGGCTGGATCTGCGTGACCGCCGATGCCAGCGTCCCGGTGGGCATCGAGTGCTGCCCCACCGTGACCTTCACCTGCGGCGGCGTGCCGGCGAAGATCAGCCTCTGCGCGACCGCCTGCGATTGGAACCCCCAGGCCCCGTCGCCGGTGGTCACCGTGCCGGACTGGACGACCGATCCCACCACGGGGACGGTGCACTTCACCCTGCACTGGGAGAACCCGGACCCGGTTTCGTCCTCCCACCCGGTGTCGGGCACGATGTCCTCGCAGCAGTTCGGCGCCTTCCAGCCGGACTTCGGGCCCATCGGCGCCTTCAACGTGCCCACGCTCGCGCCGGACAGCTTCTTCGACATCGAGTACGACGTGGCCCTGGGTGATCTCCCGCCCCAGCCGGCCACGATCCTCCCCGGGGGCGGGCCCGCCGCGCCGGGGGTGACCGGTCTGGCCGACAATCCGAACTGCCCGCCGGACGACCACTGGGACGGCAACGTGGACGTCCAATGGTCGAGCGCCGGAGTGCCGTCCCAGGTCAACGTCCACTACGGCACCCTCATGGCCTGCCCGGGAGCGGGAGCCTCCTACATCCACGTCCCGTTCCTCGAATGTACCGACGCCAACGGCCTGCCCGGCGGGGTGACCTGGCAGATCGGAAACCTCTGCCCGGGCTGGAGCGCCACCCTGGTGAACGAGGACACCACCACCGCCGCTCCGGCCACCCTGCCCCCGAACTGGTCCGGTTGGATCTGCGTGACCGCCGACGCCGGCGTGGCGGTGGGCACGCAGTGCTGTCCCACCGTGACCTTCGACTGCGACGGCGTGCCGGCCGTGGTCACCCTCTGCGCCACCGCCTGCGACTGGAATCCCCAGGCCCCGACCCCGGTGGTCACCGTCCCCGACTGGACGACCGATCCCGCCCTGGGGACGGTGCACTTCACCCTGCACTTCGAGAACCGGGACCCGGCCTCTTCCTCGCACCCGGTCACCGGTTCGATCTCGTCCCAGCAGTTCGGCGTCTTCCAGCCGGACTTCGGACCCATCGGAAGCTTCAACGTGCCCTCGCTGGCGCCGGACAGCTTCTTCGACATCGAATACGACGTTGCCCTGGGTGATCTCCCGCCCCAGCCGCAGACCATCCTCCCCGGAGGCGGTCCCGCGGCCCCGGGGGTGGGGAATGCCGCCGGCGCCAACCAGGACTGCACTCCCGACGATCACTGGGACGGCAACGTCGACGTGGTCTGGGGGATTCCGGGCACGGCGGGGGCCCAGGTGAACGTCCACTACGGCACGCTCCTGGCCTGCCCGGGAGGCGGGGCGTCCTACATCCACATCCCCGCGCTCCAGTGCAACAGCCAGCTCCCGATCACCTGGCAGATCGGCAACCTTTGCCAGGGTTTCACGGGCACGCTGGTGAACGAGGACCTGTCCCCGGCCCCGGCGAACCTGCCTCCGAACTGGACCGGGTTCATCTGCATCACCGCCGACGGCACCGTGCCCTCCGGTATCCAGTGCTGCCCCACGGTGACCTTCACCTGCGACAACCAGCCGGCGGAGATCACCCTGTGTACCACCACCTGCCTCTGGGCCACCACGGGCACGCTCCCCGGAGACTTCAACTCGAACTTCGCCGTCCGGGCGAGGACGAACCCGATCCTCGGATCGACGACCTTCGGGTATGTCGTTCCCGAGGCGGGCACCGCGGAGATGGACGTCTTCGACATGACCGGGAGACTGGTCCGCACCCTGTACTCGGGTCCGGTCGAGGCCGGGACGGGGACGATCGCCTGGGACGGGCGCGGCTCATCGGGCCGGCCGCTCCCGGCGGGCGTCTACCTGGTGAGGCTCCGTCTCGACGGGAAGTCCGTCACCCAGAAGGTCCAGCTGCTGAAATAGCCGGCCTGGACCGGCATCGACCCCATGACAAGGCGGCCGCCCTCCTCGGAGGGCGGCCGCCCCTTTGCCCGCCTCGAAACCGGTTCAATCCCCCACGAGGGCCCGGAACCCCGGAGATCGCTCCATGGCGGTCACCGCCGCCGCCGTCTCCGGGCTCAGCCACCAGGTCCCGGCCTTTCCGGAGGTTTGCAGCCGGCGGAAGTCCACCCCCAGGATGCCGCTCGCGTCCACCGGCGGGATCGAGGCGCCGTAGCCCCGGTTGATCGCCTCGATGAACGCGTCGGCCACGATGATCTGCCCCGCGTCGGTGGGATGGAAGCCGTCCAGGCTGAAGATCCCCCCGGTCACGAACGTGGCGTCGTAGTGGATGCCGCCCAGCGCGAATCCCTCCGTCTTGACCCGGTTGAAGAGAGCGTTCACATCCACCACCGGAATGCCCCGGCTTCCCGCCTCGTCGGCGATCACGCCGTTCAGGTCGTCGACCCGTTGCTGAATGGTCTGGTGCTCGAACTGATTCAGCACCACCGCGTCGGGAAGGGGCATGCCGTTGGCTCCCGGAATCCCCGGCGGAAGCCCGTACCCCTGTTTGAGGAGGGGAATGGCCAGGATGGTCACGAGGTCCCCGATCCTCCCCGGACCGGGAAGGGTCAGGGGACCGTCCGGACCGACGAGGGGAATGAGCTGGCCGGTCAGGGGGTTCCGCACCGGGAGGCCGGTGGAAGGGTCCACCACGAAGGGGGGGACCGTGGTCACGAAGGGCACCGCGGTCAAGTCGGGAACGTTGGCCACGACCATGCCGGGATGGGTGGGGATGGCCAGGAGCTGGTCGAGCAGGGTCTGGAAGTCCGCCCGGAACGAGGCCACCGGGGTGAGCTTGTCGATGGTCCCATCCCGCGCCGCCCCCAGGACGTCGTTGGGTCCGATCCAGAGGAGGACGAAGGTCGGCTGGAGAACCGCGGCCTGCTGGATGATGGTTCCCTGGCCGCGGAGGATCAGGTCGTAGAGCGGGTTCGAGGCCTTGGTGACGGTGTGGAGCACGTCGCTCACGTTCGCCCCCGGCACCGCGAGCTGGTTGTAGGGCGCGAGATACCCGGTGTTGAGCGGCGCTCCCGGGATCTGGATCTCCACGATGGTCGGGGGAACCAGGGATACCAGGTCCAGGGTCCCGGGAGAGCCGGGCGCCCCGTAGCCGGGAATCACGTACTGCCCGGTCTGCGCGCTCCCCACATCCCGGGAGAGGATCTCCTTCCCCATCTGGCCGGCCACCAGCGCGGCATAGGAGCGACGCTGGTGGATCTCGTTCAGGCCGTTGTTGGAGAACCCGGCGGTGAGGCTGTTCCCGATGGCCACCAAGCGGGTGAAGTCCGCCCGTCCGGTTTCCACCGGCGGGGTCTCCATGGGTTGGATGTCCGCGCACCCGGCGACCAGCATCGGGATCGCCAGCGCCAGCGCGATTCGCACGAAGTCTTGACGTCGCATGACGGCTTCTCCTCTCCGCAAGTCCTAGTACCGGTAGCCGAGGGTGAGCCCGGCGACCTGAACGCCGTTGGCGTAGGTCCCCTCGAACCCGTCGCGGTTGTCGCTCCCGGTAGTCCGATCGGGGATGATCAGGTAGAGCCCGAAGAGATCGGCCCGCAACCGGCCCCAATCCTTCCCCACGCCGACGCTGAACCCGGTGCGATTGTTGTCCGGGAGGAGCGGACTCACCACCGAGGTCGGTTGGGGGGTCTCGTCGTAGTAACCGCCCAGACGAAGGTGGAGATCGTCCCGGAGCGCGATCTCGGCTCCGAACCGGTAGGAGAAGACGTCCTTCCAGTTCTCGATCAGGGTCTCGTTCAGCGAGGTGTCCTCGAACCGCAAGGGCAGGCGATCGAACGACGACCACCGGGTCCACCCCAGATCCGCCTCCACCGAGAACCGTGGCGAGGGGGTCACTCCCAGGGCCAAGACCAGCGAACCGGGAAAGCCCAGATCGGTGGACGCGGGCTGGTCCTTGGGGAACAGGTCGACCAGGACCGGGTCCAGTTCGGTGCCGGTCCCGGTGAAGGTGAAGTCGGCGGTGCCGTCGTAGGTGATCGACACCCGGCTCCGGTAGTTCATCCCCAGGGTGAGCCCGGGGCGGAGGTCCGCCTGGAACCCCAGGTTGATCCCGTAGTCCAGATCGTTGTGGGCGGCGAGTACCGCGGTCCCGGCGTCGAGGATCAGGGGATCGGTTCCCCGGGGGTTCGCCTCCCCGACGTGACGGCTGAGCTCCAGGCTGGAGTGGACGGCCATGACCCCCGCCCCCACGCGGAACCAGGGGGCG
>CAYRIJ010000281.1:0-5199 GCA_964424285.1 uncultured bacterium | reverse complement strand
CCGTCGGGGCGGGTCAGGCTTTCCGCACGTACTCGAACTCGAAGGGCCGGCCGTTGACTCCGCGCGGAGGCGGAGCGATCCAGTTCGCGATCTTCCCCGGCTCGGTCACCGGATGCATGAGCGAGCGGACGTACTCCTTGTCGCCGTCGTCGGGAAGCCACTCCCCCCGGCGGCGGCTCCACTCTTCCTCGGTCACCGGATCGCCTTGGGGAGTGAAGTGCAGGCCCTGGAAGGTGCCGATCTGCCGGTGGAAGCGCCGGTGGGGAAGCTTCAGCTCGAGGCCGATCCCGTGTTTGTCCAGGATCTTGTTCCACCGGTCCACCCCGCGCTGACAGTCGTCCACGTAGGCGTCGCGCAGAATCTCGTTCATGGCGTTCCGGGTGGGCACCGCCTCCTTCACCACCTTCCCGCCTTCGGCGAGCTCCATGTCGTAGACGCCCTCCAGCGCCAGGTGGTCCTCGTATTGCTCCTCGCGGTATCGCCCCTTGAGGCCCGCCGCGAAGTAGTCGGCCGCGTTCGATGATTTCTCGCCGCCGAACAGGTCCAGGGACAGGGAAAACCAGAGGTTCAGGTACTTCTGGATGGTGGCCAAGTCCACGCCGCCGGCCTTGCGGACGTCGCCGTCCGGCGACTCCTTCATGAGCTGGGCGGTGCGCTCGACCACGCGGCCCACCCCGGTCTCGCCCACGAACATGTGGTGGGCTTCCTCGGTCAGCATGAAGCGGGTGGTGCGCGAAAGCGGGTCGAACCCACTCTCGGCCAGGGCCAGGAGCTGGTACTTCCCGTCCCGGTCGGTGAACATGGTGAACATGTAGAAGGACATCCAGTCCTGGATCGGTTCGTTGAAGGCGCCGAGGATCCGCGGCTTGTCGGGATCGCCGGAGCGGCGGGCCAGCAGCGCCTCGGCCTCCTCGCGGCCGTCGCGGCCGAAGAACCCGTGAAGGAGGTAGACCATGGCCCAGAGATGGCGCCCCTCCTCCACGTTCACCTGGAAGAGGTTCCGGAGATCGTAGAGGCTCGGGCACGTCCGCCCGAGCAGCCGCTGCTGCTCCACGCTGGCCGGCTCGGTGTCGCCCTGGGTCACGATGAGCCGGCGGAGCATGCCCCGGTACTCCCCCGGCACCTCCTGCCACGCCGGTTGGCCGATCTGGTCCCCGAACCCGATCCGGCGGTCGGCCACCGGCTCGGCCAGGAAGATCCCCCAGCGATACTCCGGCATCTTCACGTAGTCGAAGTGGGCCCACCCCTTGGGATCCACGCTGATCGCGGTCCGGAGGTAGACGTCGTCCTCCTGGAATCCGGCCGGGCCCATGTCCATCCACCACGCGCGGAAGTCGGGGAGCCACTTCTCCAGCGCCCGCTTGAGCCTCGGGTCGCCGGCCAGGTTCACGTTGTTGGGAATGCTGTCGTACAGGTTCACGCTGTCCTCCGTCGGCGGGTCGGGTCCCCGGCCGGGTTCCCCCCCGCGCCGCTCATGTCCGGTTCCAGTCGAACTCGGCCCGGTCGGGGCGGCCGTACACCTTGAGCGCGCCGTGCGCGCCGACCGCGTTGGGCCGGAAGAAGATCCAGTTCTGCCAGGCGGAGAGCCGCCCGAAGATCTTGCACTCGGCGGTCTCCTTGCCGGGGAACCGCAACGAGGCCTCCATCCCGGTGAGCGCGTCGGGGGAGAGCGATGCCCGTTCCTCGATCGCCACCCGCACTTCGTCCTCGTAGTCGATGTCGTCCAGCACCATGGTGATCAGCCCGGCCCGGTCGGCCTCGGACGGGGTCAGCGACCCCGCAGCGAGGGCGCGGGCGACGCTCTCCTCCTCCCCGTAGAAGTGCGCCCGGAGCCGGCTCAGGCCGTGGGTCATGGGGTAGTCCCCTGCGTTCAGCGGCCCCAGGGCGACCACCGGGTGATCCTCCAGGTCGAGCATGTAGCTCCGGTCCGCGGCCAGAACCAGCTCGAAGAGCGAGCCGGCGAAGCAGGAGCCGGGCTCGATCAGGGCGAAGAGGCTTCGCGCGGTGAGGTCCAGCCGGCGGAGCACCCGGGCCTGGTACAGCAGGATCTCGCGCACGAACCAATCGTCCCGAAGGCCGTCCAGGGCCCGGTCCACCTCCAGCACCCGACCGGGGTCTCCCTCGGTCTTCAGCAGCAGGAGCCCCAGCTCGGGTCGATTGAAACGGAGATCGAGAATCGCGTCGTCCAGCTCGCGGAAAGCCCGAAGCGCCCAGGCGTCGGCGCCCCGCTCGCGGTAGGCCCCGGCCGAGGCCGGCTCTCCCGTCCCGGGCCCCGCCACGGTGACCGTGGCCGTCCTTCCCTCCCCGTCCATGTCGACCGTCACGTATTGATAGCGGCGGCGGTTTTCTCCGATATCCGCCGATACGGGTTTCCACATGACGCCGGGACCGGTGCGGGGGGGCGCGGCGGCTCCGAGGGCGCGGGCGCGCTCCCCCACCACCTCGTCGAACCGGCTCCGAGGCGCCAGCGCGTCCACCAGTCCCCAGTCCACCGCGCGTTGACCCTTGATACCCTCCTGGAGGGTGCAGAAGACGTCGGCCCGATCCCGGCGCACCCGTCGCTTGTCCACCACCCGGGTGAGGCCGCCGGTGCCGGGAAGCACCCCCAGGAGCGGCACTTCGGGGAGGCTCACCGCGCTCGATCCGTCGTCCACCAGGATGATCTCGTCGCAGGCCAGGGCCAGCTCGTATCCGCCCCCCGCGGCCAGACCGTTCAAGGCGGCCAGGAACCGGGGGCCGCCGTGCCCGGAGGCGTCCTCCATTCCCAGCCGCGTTTCGTTGGTGAACTTGCAGAAGTTGATCTTGAACCCGTGGGGGGAGAGGCCGAGCATGTGGATATTGGCGCCGGAGGAGAACACCCGGTCCTTGGCGCTGGTGATCACCACCGTCCGCACCTCGGGGTGCTCGAAACGAATGCGGTCCACCGCGTCGGCCAGCTCGATGTCCACCCCGAGATCGTAGGAGTTGAGCTTCAGGGCGTAGCCCTCCCGGAGGGGCCGATCCTCCCTGGCGTCCAGACGGAGGACGGCGATCTCACCCTCGAACTCGAGTTTCCAGTGGTGGTAGCGATCGGGGGCGGTCTGGAACTGAACCGGGGCCTCGGGGGAGCGGGCGGAAGCGGTGGGCTGGGGCATGGATCACCTCATGAGCGATGCGGAGAAAACGACGATTCCGATCGGGATTAAGGTTTCGCGGTAGAGACCGGGTCCGGGGGCCACTGGACAAGCGGGGTACCCACCCGGTAGGCTTCCGCCTGAGTTCAGACCGAGCAACAGCAGTATTTTGCATCGAAGTACCGGTTTCGGTCAACCCTTGTATGCACTATAATGCATGAATTGATGGATTCATCCACCCACTCCGACTCCCAGGACGCCCGGGCTCTGGAACGCCTGGGCCACGCGGTGCGCTCTCTTCGCGCCGGGCTGGGGACCTCCCGGGCCGATCTGGCCGAGCGGGCCGGCCTGAGCCTCCGATTCCTGGCCCAGCTCGAGGCCGGCCGGGGGAACATCTCTTACCTGAAACTCCGCCGGGTGGCCGGAGCCCTGGGGGTGAGCGTCGCCGACCTGGTCGAGCGGGCGGAGAGCCAGGCGGACCGGCCGGTGGCGTTGATCGGGATGCGGGGAGCGGGGAAGAGCACGGTGGGAAAGCTCTTGGCCCAGCGCCTGGGGGCGACGTTCGTCGAGTTGGACGAGCTGGTGGAGGAGGAGGCGGGAATGCCCCTGGGGCAGATCTTCGAGCTCCAGGGAGGCACCTACTTTCGGCGGCTGGAGCGGGACGCGCTGACCCGGCTCCTCTCCCGATCCGAGCGCCTGGTGATCGCCACCGGCGGGGGTCTGGTCACCGAACCGGACACCTTCGCCCTCCTCCGCCGGCGGGCCTACACGGTGTGGCTCAAGGCCATGCCCCGGGATCACTGGAGCCGGGTCATGGCCCAGGGGGACCGGCGCCCCATGGCCGACCGCCCCGACGCCATGGCCGAACTCGAACGGCTGTGGACCCGCCGGATCCCGCTCTATGCGGGCGCGGACCTCACCGCCGAGACCTCGGACAAGTCGGTCGCCGGGGTGGTCGAGACCATCGTGACGGCCTTGACCGAAGAGACCGACAACACCCTGAACGAACGAACCGACACCACGTCAAAACACACCCGTCAGGAGAATTAAATGCTGAAAGAGTACCAGGAAAAGCGGACATCTCGCAGACCCCGGATTCCGCAAAGCAAGCGCTTGCGTTATTGCGCCGTATTGGTCGATTTCGAGAATATCTACTACACCCTGTCGAACGACGCCGCCCTGGACGCGGAACCCATCGACGAAACCGCGGTGGATGATCAGGCTCTGGACGAGGGGATCGAGCTGCTTTCGAATCTGCGGGTCCGCCTGAGGGAGAAGTACAGCGGGGTCATGGCCATCGGCCGGTCCTACGCCGACTTCGACCGCCTGGGCAGCGACGTGATGACCCAGCTCCAGCTCCTGGCCTTCGAGCCGCGTTTCATGCTCGGCACCAAGCACCGGGGCTCATCCGAAATCCTGCTCTCCATCGACGCGGTCGAGATGCTGCTCACCCGCCCCGAACTCGACATGTTCGTGATCGTGGGGGGGGACCGCGACTTCCTCCCCGTGGTCCGCCGCCTCCACGAGCACCTGAAGCGGGTGATCGTGGTGGGCTTCGGAAAGTCGACCAGCGGAGATCTTCGCCAGATCGTCGGGGAGGAGAACTACATCAACGCCGACTACCTGCTTCCCTACGAAGCGCCGGCCGGCAACGGCGGCGGCGAACGGAGGACCTTCTCCCGTCCCGCGGTCGACGAGGACGAGGAAAGCGGCTCCGAAGGCCCGGAGCCGGTCGCGGATGTCCCGATCAACGACGAAGACCTCAAGCTCTGCATGGAAGAGCTCCTGAACGCCTACTATCAGTACGGCGAACGGAAGGTGTGGCTGACCCCCTTCCTGCGCATGCTGAACGACCGCTTCCCGTATCTCGATAACCGGGGCCGGAAGCGCATGGTCGAGGATCTCCAGGCCAAGGGAGCCATCAGCATCGAGAAGATCGAGGGCGATCCCTATCCCTACTCGGTGGTCGAGATCAACTGGGACGACGCCTGGGTCCAGAGCCTGGACGAGGGCCGCGGGAATACTTGATCGCGGAGGTCTCCCCCCCGGCCGGCGGGGGGACGCCGCGCCGTGGAGTGGCGCCCGG
>CAYRIJ010000280.1:0-5234 GCA_964424285.1 uncultured bacterium | reverse complement strand
CCCATCTGACCGGCTTCGAGGCGGAGCCCGGGACGGTGGAGGTGGTGCTCATCCCCGGCGGCGAGATCTACCTCGCTCCGGTGGACCGGGATCTCACCCTGGTCGCGCTCCTCCTGGACCGGCGCGCCGCGCCGCCCCCCGGGGCGGTGGTCCCGTTTCTCGGCCGGGTTCTCCCGGAGCGGACGGCGGCCGCGGTCGCGGCCGGGCCGGTGCTCGCCGCGGCGCCCCTCGCCACCCGCGCCCGGAGATGGTCCGGTCCCGGGTGGCTCCTGGTCGGAGACGCGGCGGGGCGGATCGATCCGGTGAGCGGCCAGGGGATCTCCGTCGCTCTGTCCACCGCGGAGCTGGCCGCGGACACCGTGGACCGGGTGCTCCGGGGACGGGGCCGCGAATCCGAATACGAGGCGCGCGCCCGCGCGTTCCGCCGGCCCCTGGAACGGGTGACCGGATGGCTTCTCGCCGCCTCCGCCCATCCCGCCCTGGCCCGGCGGCTTCTCGGCCGCCCCCGGCTCCTGGCTCCGCTCATCCGGGTCGCCACCGGGCTCGACCGCGACGTCTCCCTGGTCGGAATGCTCCTCCAGGCCGCGCGCTGACCGTGGACTGGAGCCGCCGGCGCGACCGCGCCGAACTCATGGACGATCCCCGGCAACCGGCGGCGGAAGTGGACCGCGCGCTCCGGTTCCTGGCCCGCATCAACCGCTGGAGCCTCGGCCACCGGTTCCTCGCCGCGGCGGTCCGCCCCGGGCGGGTGCTCGACGTGGCCACCGGCGGCGCGGACGTCCCGGCCTATCTCCTCGACCGGGGCCGGGCCCGCTGGGCGGTGGGGGTGGACCGGAGCCGGCCCGCGCTCGATGCGGCCGGCCGCCTCTCCCCGGCGGTGGTGCGCGTCCGCGCCGAAGCCTCGGCGCTTCCCTTCCCCGACCGCGCCTTCGACACCGTCTGCTGCCACCTCCTCTTCCACCATCTCCGCGAGGAGGAGATCCTCCGGGTCCTGGTCGAGATGGCCCGGGTCGGCCGGACGGTGGTGGTCGTGGACCTGGCCCGGCGACGGCGGCTCCGGTGGGCGGTGGTCGTCGTGACCCGGCTCTTCACCCGAAGCCGGTTGGCCCGCCACGACGGTCCGGTGAGCGTGGAGCGCGCCTACACTCCGAAGGAGGTCCGGAGGCTCGCGGCGCGCGCGGGCCTGGCCGGCCGGGTGGACGTCCTCCCCTTCGATCGCTGGCGGCTGGTGGTGGACGGGGAGGACGGGCGGACCGGCGGGCGCCGTCCCCTCAGCTCGCGGTGAAATCCACCGAGGCCAGCTCCTCCCACGGCACTTCGGTGCTCGATCCGTCGGGGGCGACCACTTCGATCCCCTTGTTCTCGTCGTTGACGTCGTTGGAGCCCGAGAGCTCGAAGCTCAGCCCGTCCCGCATGGTCACCTTGGCCGAGGCCTCGGACCGGCGATCGATGCGCGCGATGTTCCCGAAGAGGATCTGGAACTTCACCCCGTGCATCTCCCCGTCCAGCGACTCCCAGGTCCGCGCTTCGTCGCGGTCCCAGATCACGTCGCCCCGAAGCTCCCGCCCGTCGCGGGTGATCACCGTCCCGCGGATGGGGCCGCCCCCGTCGAAGGCCTCGTATCCCCGGGAGGGAGGCGCCGGCGTGAAGCTCACCTTGTGAAGCTCGGACCAGCCGACCTCCACCTTGCCCAGCCCCTCCAGGGTCACCTCGATCCCGCGATTCTCCGAGTTCACGTCGTTGGTCCCGGAGAGGACCATCTCCTTCCCCGAACGGAGCGTCACCTTGGCCCGGCTCTTTCCCATGGGCTCGACGCTTGCGATCTCCCCGAAGGGAACCTTCCGCCGCCTCCCGTTCTGGTCGCCGTCCAGGATGTCCGAAGCTTCGGCCTCGTCCCGGTCCCAGACCACGGCGCCGGTGAAGGTGCCCGCGGTGGTCTCCACCGTTCCCCACAGACGCGCGTTGTCGGCGGCGGGGCCGGGGTTGGGCGCGAACTCCACCCGGTCGAGGTCCTTCCAGGCCAGCTCGGTCGTCCCTCCCGAGGCGTCGGTCACCGTGATCCCCCGCATGTTCCCGCCCAGGTCCCCGGTGTTCCGGACCTCCACCGTTTCCCCGCTCTTGAGGGTGATCCGGGTCAGCTCCCCGTGGCCGGCCTCGATGGAACGGATGTGGCCCATGGGAATGCTGAACTGGCTCCGCACGTGGTCCCGGCCGTGATGGCTGGTCTTCACCACCTGGAGGCCGAAGATCCGGAGATCGAGCCCCCCTTCCTCCGCCACCTCCACCTCGTCGTTCTTCCGGGCGTCGAGGTAGTCGTCCCAGTAGTTCTCGTTCTTGTCCCAGCGGATGTCCCCGGTATGGGTGTCGCCGGCCTGGGTGGTCACGGTGCCGTAGAGCGCGCCGCCGCCGGCATGGGCGGCGGGGGCGGCAAGGGCGAGGGCGCCGAGGGCGCCGAGCGCTCCGAGAAGAACGGGAACGGTGAGGTGTTTCATGGTCTTACTCCCCCAGGTCGAGTCGAAGAGATCCAGGGCTTCGGCGGCGCGGATTCCCGGCGCCGGCCGTTCGCCGGCTAGGGCGTCGTGTCGGGCAGAGCCGCCCCGCGCGGGCGGCGCTGGATGCGCGCGCGAGCTCGCGCGGCGAGACGGGCGAGGCCGGGGAAGAGCCGGGCCAGCCGCGCCCGCAACCGCTCGGTGAGCTGATAGTACACCGGCAGCATGACCAGGGTGAGGAGGGTCGAGCTGGTGAGCCCGCCGATCAGCGCCCGGGCCATGGGATAGAGATCGAGGTCTCCCACGTGACTTCCCCCCAGCGCCAGGGGAATGAGGCCGAGGACGGTGGTGGTGGCGGTCATCATGATCGGCCGGAACCGCTCCCGGCCGCCCCGCACCAGCGCCTCGTCCAGCGAACACCCTTCGCGCCGGAGCTGGTTGATGTGCGCCACCAGCACGATGCCGTTGTTCACCACCACCCCCACCAGGATCACCATGCCGATCATGGCCATGAGGTTGAACGGCGTGTTGGTGGCGATCATGAACCAGATGACCCCGAGGCTGGCGAAGGGGATGCAGAACATCACCGTGGCCGGATGCACCAGGGATTCGAAGAGGCTGGCCATCACCATGTAGACGCAGAGGAGCGCCAGGAGCACGTTGATCCCCATCTGCCCCTGTTGTTGCTGGGCCTCCACGATCCGGCTCCCGAAATTCCAGCCGTAGCCGGGAGGGAAGTGGACGGTCTCCATGGTGGCCCGCACTTCCTTCAGGACCGCGTCGAACTCGTCCCCGTCGTAGCTCCCCCGGATCTCCACCGAGGTCTTCCGGTTGTGCCGGGTGATGCGGTCGGCGGCCCGCCCCATGACCGTGGACGCCACCTGGTCCAGGGTGATCTCCCGGCCCCCGACCTCGCCGACCATGAGCCCCTTCAGGTTCTCGATGTTGGTGCGATCGGCCGGATCGAGCGAGACCCAGAGATCGATCTCGCGGTTCTCGGCGCGGACCCGGGGAAGCTGGACCCCGCGGAAGGTGACCGCCATCACCTGGGCCACGTCTCCGGGGGCCAGCCCCAGGCGCCGGGCCCGGACCGGGTCGATCCGGACCTGGATCTCCTCCGCCCCCCGTTCGACGTCGGTGGAGACGTCGTGGACGTCGGAGACCATGGCCAGGCGGCGCTTCACCTCCGAGGCCATGACGTTCAGCTCCTCGGAGTCCTCGCCGTAGACGGTGACGCTGAACTGCCTGGCCCCCGAGCCCTGGCCCTCGTCGTCCCCCAACCGGTAGGTGACCCCGGCCAGGGTGGGAAGCGCGGCCCGCACCCGCTTCCGGAGGTCCTTCAGCCGCTTCTCCGAGAGCGCCGTGTCCTCGAAGTAGAGCCGGGTGATCGCGGCGTTGTCCTGGTAGAAGCAGTACACGTACTTGACGCCGAGGTCGTCCTTCACCTTCCAGAGGGAGTCCTGGACGGTCTCCACGTACTCCTTGGTGCGGTGGTAGTTCAGGTTGTCGCTGAAGTCGTAGGTCACCTGGAGGTATTCCTGGCGGAGTCCCCGCTCACCCAGGGGATCGGGCTTGAACTTGGTAGCCGCGACCAGCCCCGCGGTGAGGAGCAGCACCCCCAGGGCGATGGGAACGCCGGTGATCCAGGGGTGGCGCACCGCGCTCCAGCGCAGGACCTTCTCGTAGCGCGCGCTGACGCGGTCGACCAGGGGATTGCGGGCCACCGAGCGGCTCCCCCCCTTCAGGACGTGCGTGGTGAGGAGGGGGATCAGGGTGAGGCTCACCAGGAGGGAGAGGAGCAGGGTGACGGTGATGGTCACGCCGACCTCGGCCAGCCAGGTCGTGAGTTCGTTCTTGGCCCCGAAGATCACCGGGGCGAACACGATGATCGAGGTCAGGGTGGCCGAGATCACCGGCTTCCCCACGTCGCGGGTGCCGTTCAGGGTGGCCGAGACCGGGTCCTCGCCCATGCCCATCCGCCGGTAGATGGACTCCAGCACCACCACCGCGTTGTCGATGAGCATGCCCACCCCGAGCATGAGCCCCATCATGGAGAGCACGTTCAGGCTCCGCCCGGTGAGGTAGAGGAAACAGGCGGTCCCGATGATGGAGATGGGGATGGCCAGAGAGACGATGAGGGTGGTGCCGATCCGGAGCAGGAAGAAGTAGAGCACCAGGACGGCCAGCACGCCGCCGATGAGCCCGGAGAGGAGCAGCCCGTTCAGGCTGTTGGTGATCTGCTCTCCCTGATCGAAGAAGAGAAGGACGTCGATCCCCTCCAGGGCCGGATCCTGGTCGATCCGGCCCAGCTCCTGCTTGATGCGCTTCACCACCTCCACCGTGTTGGCCCCGCTCGCCTTCTGGATGACGAAGGCCACCGCGGGTTCCCGGTTGAGGAAGCGGCCGTAGGTGAGGGCGGGCTCGGCGTAGACCACGTCGGCGATGTCCCGGAGCCTGAGCCCCCGGTCGTCCACCGGGAGGTTCCGCAGATCCTCCAGGCTCTCCATCGAGCCGACCGAACGCAGGTTGTACCGGAGACCGTCCTGGGTCACGTAGCCGACGCTCAGGTTGAAGTTGCTGGCGGAGAGCTGGTCGAAGAGCCTCCCCACGTCGATCCGGTGCTTCTTGATCCGGTCGAGCTTCAGATACACCGAGACATCGGCCGGCTCCACCCCGTCCAGCCCCCCCCCGCCCCCCCCCCCCCCCCCCCGGGGGCGGGGGGCCCAAACGCCCCCCCAGAAGGCG
>CAYRIJ010000279.1:0-5245 GCA_964424285.1 uncultured bacterium | reverse complement strand
TCGTTGAGCCCCAGGTTCAACACGGTGTCCATCATCCCCGGCATCGAGAACTTGGCCCCGGAGCGCACGCTCACCAGGAGCGGATCTTCGGCCGCTCCCAGCGGCTTCCCCATCGCCTTTTCCAGGCGGGCCAGATGGCGCTTCTGCTCGTCCTGGACCTTCCCGGGAACGCTCCCCCCGTTCTCCTGGAAAGCCAGGCAGACCCGGGTGGAAATGGTGAAACCGGGGGGAACGGGAATCCCCGCGTTGGTCATCTCGGCCAGCCCGGCGCCCTTCCCACCCAGCACGTCCTTCATGTTGCCGTTGCCTTCGGCCTTGCCGTCACCGAAGAAGTAGAGTTCCTGATCCAACCCAGTCACCTCCGCGTTTGGCCCGGCGGGTCACGGCTTCGGGAAGCCGTTTCGCTTCAAGCCAGATAAACCGCCGGATCCGTCAAAACCCCGGTCGCCGCCGCCACTGCGGCGGCCGCGGGGCTCAAGATATGGACCTCGGGCACGCCCTGCCCGGGGCTCAATACACGATGATACTCCGCTGTCGATGCGATTCTTTCTCCTTCTCCGAAGATCGCCCCTCCTCCCGCGCTTCCCGGGCCCCCGCCCGGCACGATCACCATGGCCCCGGCCTGGAGAAAGATCTCGTAGAACCCGGCCTGCAAGCAGCCCCGGGCGGTCTCCAGGGTGGCCGGCGAGATGGCCAACCGGACGTCCCGGTGCACCTTTCCCGCCTTCTTCAGAACCTCGGCCACCAGGGCGAGGTCCTCGTACCGGCCCCCGTAACAGGAGCCGATGAAGGCCCCGTGGATGGGCTCCCCCTCCTTGCGGGGGAGCTTCCGGAAGCCTCCGGTGTAGTCTTCGGCCCCCACCGCAACCAGCTGTTTGGCCTTCACGGTGACCGAAGACTCGTAGGCCTCGGCCGGCGCGGGTTCCTCTCCGATCTCGATTTCCACCCCCCGATCCCGGAAGAACCGGGCGGTGGTCTCGTCCGGAGGGACCAGGGCGGCGAACGCGCCCATCTCGGCCAGGAGCCCGCAGACCCCCAGACGGAGGTCCATGGGCCAGTCCGTCGAGGTTCCGGCGAACTCCACCACCCGTCCGGCCAGGAGCGGCCCCAGCGCCGTCGCCACCCCCCGGGCCACGTCCCAGGGACCGAGGTGCCGGGCCAGCTTGCCCGCCATCTCGACCCGGACCGCCGAAGGCACGGTGGCCGGTACGGAACCCTTCACGATAGCGCCGATGAGGGTGGGGTCGTCAAGGCGCAAACCGAGAGCGCCGATCCCCCCCATCACCCCCAGGCAGCGTCCGGACCCCCCCACCACGGCTCCCGGCGCGATGAGCGTGGACTCCAGCACCACCTGGGAGCCGATACCCATGTTCAGATCGAAGACGTGGCGGATGCCGAAGCGCTCGGCGACCTCGCGGCAGAGGGCGCGGCTCCGCGGGACCAGGGACTCCACCTCGGGGGCCTGGAAGTCCATGGTGAGAAGGAGGTCCTCGGGCGAACGGGGCCCGCCCCGGTCGCGCACCTGCACCAGGATCCCCGGCCCGCGGGCTCCGGAGAGCACCATGCGGTCGAGACCGACGGTGACCGCCGACCCCGGGTCGGCCGGACCGGCGGAGGCCCGGGAAAGAATGCGGTGGACGTAGGCGGATCCGCTCATGGGAGCCTCGCTTTCCCGCTGGACGGCCCGGTCAATCCGGTAGCTCTTCCAGCCGGGCGGTGAAGTGCCTGAGCACCGGCGCGGCGTAGGTCAACCGAAGTCCCCGGATCCGCTCCTTCTCCTGGAGCAGCCGGACGACCGAGTCGGCCACGTAGTCCATCTGCATGGTGGTATAGACCCTTCGCGGGACGGCGAGCCGCACCATCTCGAGCTTGGGATAGACCGGCGCTCCGTTCTCCTCGCGGCCGAACATGAGGGATCCGATCTCCACCGCCCGGATCCCGGCTTCCCGATACAGGGCCACGGCCAGCGCCTGGGCCGGGAAGCGCGACTGGGGAATGTGGGGGAGGAAGGCGCGGGCGTTCAGGTAGATGGCGTGGCCCCCGAAGGGACGGAGCACCGGCACCGAGGCCTCGACCAGGCGCTCTCCGAGGCGGCGGACCTGGCCCACGCGGTACTCGAGGTAGGCTTCGTCGGTGACCTCGATCAGTCCCTGGGCGATGGCCTCGAGGTCGCGGCCGGCCAGCCCGCCGTAGGTGGGAAATCCCTCGACCAGGATCAGGAGGTTGGTGATTTCCCGGGCGGTCTCGTCGTCGTTCAGACAGAGGAATCCCCCCATGTTCACCAGGCCGTCCTTCTTGGCGCTCATGGTGCACCCGTCGCCCAGGGAGAACACCTCCTTGGCGATCTCCAGCACGCTCTTGTCCTTGTATCCCCGTTCCCGCTCCTTGATGAACCAGGCGTTCTCGGCGAAACGGCAGGCGTCGAAGATGAGGGGAACGCCGTGCCCGCGGGTGACCTCGCGCACCTGGCGAATGTTCTCGAGGCTGACCGGTTGGCCCCCTCCCGAGTTGTTGGTGACGGTGAGCATCACCATGGGAACGCGCTCCCGGCCGTATTCCTGGAGGACCGCCTCCAGGCGCGCCACGTCCATGTTCCCCTTGAAGGGGTGCTCGGCGTCGGGATCGTGCCCCTCGGGGATCACGCAGTCCAGGGCGGCGCCCCCGTTGTGCTCCACGTTGGCCCGGGTGGTGTCGAAGTGGATGTTGTTGGGCACCACCATCCCCGGCTTGACCCGCACCGAGAACAGGAGATTCTCCGCGACCCGTCCCTGGTGGGTGGGGATGACGTGTTTGAAGCCGAAGATGCTCCGCACCACTTCCTCGAAGCGGTAGTAGGAGCGGCTGCCGGCGTAGGCTTCGTCCCCCACCATCAGCGCCGCCCACTGGCGATCGCTCATGGCCGAGGTCCCGGAATCGGTGAGGAGATCGATGAAGATCTTCTCCGAGGGCACGTTGAAGAGATTCAGCCCGGCTTCCCGGATGATGGCTTCACGCTCCTCCGGGGAAGGGAGGGCGATCTTCTCCACGACCTTGATGCGGAAGGGTTCTATCAGCATGATTCGTTCGGTGGGCCCCGGCCCCCCGCCTCCTCGACCGGCCCCGGAATCCCGCTCCGGGGCGCAGCCTATCGGTTGTCGATCTGGGCGCGCTGCAGCTTGCCGCTGTAATCGATGTACACCGCCTTCCACTCCGTGAAGACGTCCAGCACGGTGTGGGAGGCCTCGCGATGACCGTTCCCGGTGTCCTTCACCCCGCCGAAGGGCAGGTGAACCTCGGCCCCGATGGTGGGGCCGTTCACGTAGGTGATGCCGGCCTCGATATCCCGGACGGCCCGCATGGCCCGCCCCACGTCCCGCGTGTAGATCGACGAGGAGAGCCCGTAGGCGGTTTCGTTCAGCACGTGGACCGCTTCCTCGAAGGAGTCCACGGTGATCACCGAGAGGACCGGTCCAAAGATCTCCTCCTGGGCGATGCGCATGGAGGGCCTGACGTTAGCAAAGATCGTGGGGGCGTAGAAGAACCCCCGGGCGAGATCGTCCCGGGTGACGGGCTCCCCCCCGCACAGGAGTTCCGCCCCCTCCTTGTGGCCGACGGCCACGTAATCCGCCACGCGACGCCGCTGCGCCTCGTTGATCAGCGGACCGACCTGGGTGGACTCGTCGAACCCGCTCCCCAGCCGCAGGGCCCGGGCGGCGGCGGTCAGACGATCGGTCATGGCCGAGGCCACCGGGCGATGAAGGATCAACCGGCTGGTGGCGGTGCAGCGCTGGCCGGTGGTGCCGAACGCCCCCCACAAGACCCCCTCCAGGGCCAGATCCAGATCGGCGTCATCCATCACGATCTGGCCGTTCTTGCCCCCCAGCTCCAGGGAAACCCGCTTCAGATTCTCGCCGCATTGCCGGCCCAGAAGCCTCCCGACGTCGGTGGATCCGGTGAAGGAGATCACCTTGACGTCGGGGTGGGCGGCCAGAGGTCCACCCGCCCGCGGCCCGGATCCGGTCACGAGATTCACCACGCCATGGGGGACGCCCGCTTCCACCAGGCACTCCACAAAACCCACCGCGGAGGCGGGAGTCTCCTCCGACGGCTTCAACACCACGGTGTTGCCGCACACCAGGGCGGGGAAGATCTTCCAGGCCGGAATGGCCATCGGAAAGTTCCAGGGGGTGATGATCCCGCAGACCCCGATCGGCATCCGGACGCTCATGCAGAGCTTGTTGGGAAGCTCGGAGGGGGTGGTGTCGCCGTACAGGCGGCGCCCCTCGCCCGCGGAAAAGAAACCGCAGTCGATGGCTTCCTGGACGTCGCCCCGGGACTCGGAGAGGATCTTCCCCATCTCCCGGGTCATGGTCCCGGCGAGGTCGTCCTTCCGCTCCTGGAGGATCGCCGCCGCCCTCTGGACGACCTCCGCCCGCCGGGGGGCCGGCACCCGGCGCCATTCGTCGTAGGCGCGTCGGGCGGCCGCCACCGCGGCGTAGACGTCGTTCTCGTCCGAGTCGGCGAAGAGTCCGACCAGGTCCTCCCGGTCGGCCGGATTGCGATTCTCGAAGGACTTCCCGGAGCGGGCGGGCACCCATCGGCCGTCGATGAGGTTGTGATATGTCTCGGGCATGGCCCCTTCCCCTCCGAGGCGCGACAGACCGCCCCCCCCATGGGCCCCGTCCGCCGGCGGTGACCGATCGACGGCCCGGAATACCGGCGGACGCGACGGAGGCCGAATACCGGACGGGGCCGACTACCGAACGATCACGAACCGCCCGGTCGTGGTCTCCCCCGAGGCCTGAACGTAGAAGAAGTAGATACCCGACACCGCATCCTTGCCGTTGTCGTTCTTGAGGTCCCAGTCCATGGAGTCGGTTTCGTCGTCGTGTTTGAGGGTGCGAATCAGGTCCCCGGACGAAGTGTAGATGTCCACGGAGGCCTTCGACGGCAGGTTGATGAACTGCACCCTGGGAGGTCCGGGGTACACCTGCTGTCCCGCCATCCCCTTCGGATTGTAGGGATTGGGAACTACCCTGACGCTCTTGAGCAGAGGAATCTCGACCCGGGACAGCTTGCCCGGATACACCGGCTGGGAAATCATGCCCTGGGCCTTGTCTTGCCGTTCGAAAATCGTGTAGTTGAGCGGATTCGAGTTCGGTTCGATCCAGGCATCGAACCACGTGATCGAGTAGTAGTACGCGAAACCGTTGAATGGACCGGGAATCGGAGGTAGGTCCGGATTCCGTTCCCGATCGCGCTCGGT